>SDNZ01000092.1 GCA_004524565.1 Candidatus Thorarchaeota archaeon | reverse complement strand
GGACACCACCAGGAGGGAACGTCTTCTCTAGTTCTTTTGCTAAGCCTTCAATACTAACTTCTTTTTCAGCGACAGAGAATGAAACAATATTATCCCCATAGATGAATATCTTAGGAATATGCGCTCCATCTGATAGGTCGACGACTTCGGTTAATACGATACTCAGTGTATTCTGATCAATTCCTTTTAAAATTCCAGAGTATTTCTTTCCATCTTTTATTGCGACTTCGATTGATGATCCTACAACCGACGCTAGTTCGCGATTGAAAGTTCTCATTGCTGCGACATCTGACATATAGATTCACCACTAAAGCAAGTAGCTTCCGAACTTCTGGCTGTCTATATCCAGTTTTAAAATTGATGATACCGTCTGAACTTCCACTTCCTAACTGTATCGGTGCTTAAATTGTTAGAACCTGACCACTTTGCAGCTCATATTAGAATTGAGGCCAGAGATATGGTAACAACACAAATCCAAGAAAAAACTGAATTAGAATACAAAGACACATCATCATGGACTACAGCTGGACTCATAAAGATAGCAGGAATCATGCTTGGAATCTCAGCAATTTGGAGAATCGTAGACCAATTTGTGTTGGGTCTTGGAAGCACGTGGATGAACATTTTTCCTTCCAAGCTATTTCCATTATTGATCATTCTAGGATTCTTTTTGAAGTACCGTCCTCAAGAAATTGGTTCAGTTCTAGGTCTATCTCAAGACAAGATTAAATCCCGTGTAGCAATAGGAATCCTGATTGGAATTATTTTTTCAATTGGGATTGATATTGGTGGGACATTAGTATATGGGGTCTTCATCGACCCAACATACCCACTCCAATTGCATATTCTCAATGAAGATTTGCTTGGATACATGTTCATCTTTTTCTTGACCAATGCATTCTTGGAGGAGGCTTTGTTCAGAGGTCTCTTACTGAACGCAGCAAAGACTCACCTAAGCTCCACCGCATCGATTCTGTTATCCGCCATCATATTTGGTCTATGGCATGCCAGTTGGCCTCTTGTCAATGGAGCAATGGGAGGTGAAGCCCTCAGTGGAGTGGCCTCAATTGTCTTCTTCACAATGATACTGGGAATCTTCTTTGGAATCTACTATGAGCGATTCAGTTCTTCTAAATCTCTTCTTGGACCAATCGCAGTCCATACAATCGTCAACTTTGTGAATGAATGTTTCAAAGTTGGACCTGAACCAGTTATTCAAGGCCCCGATGTTGTATTTGCCAATAGTGGATTGATGATGGTGACCTTGCTACTGTTTTTCCTGACATTTATCCCTCTCAGTATAATTCTTTGGAAGACCAAACTTGAACAAACGACTAATTTCTGGTTGAGATTGACCGGCAAAGAGTACAAAGAGGAACAACAAGACCATGAGGTGTAAATAATGCAAGTAGGCACAGAATTTGTAATATTATCTGGAATCCTGACAATTATAGTTACAATGACAATGAGTATATTCCTAGGTTGGAAATGGCTAAAGCAAGATGCTAGATTAATGACGGATCTTCCGTTAGTCTTTGCAATAGCAGGTATATGCAATACACTCAATGCGTTATTTCTGACACTCCCTGCCATTGGTATACTAGAACCGTCCTTGGAACTCTTCCGGCTTCGATCAATTGCGATTGGTGGTGCCATAGTACCAGTTACAGGGGCATTGCTTCAGATTTGGGCATCATCAAAACAAAAGTATCACAACAAATTGGTTCTAGCTCTAGCTGGCTATTGGTTCGCAGTAGCTATTCTGGGAACTTCTGAAGCATTAATCATGAGCTTGACTATCCCACCGCTGCTCATGATTAGTTTAGCAATGATGGCTACATTCATTATAACATGGAAAACTGGCCGATTGAAAGAAGTTCGGAGTGACCTTCTAGTGTTCTCTTCTCTCTTTATGATAGTGAGTCAGCTGATGAGAGTTCCACTATTGTCAACTCCGTTGTTCTATATTCCTGATATTGCTTTGATGGGATCAATGATCTTTTTGGCACTTGGAATTGCTAATCCATGGGCCTCCAGAGATGTAAAGAAAAAGAACGATGAATCCCCAGAAATGGCTCAGTATGCATAATAATATTGAATCTGTCCTTCATAAAAATAGAAAGAGGGACACAAACCTCTAGGTCTGTCCCTCTCTTGAATACTACAGTGTCTATGCTTTTCTCTTTACGTAGAAAACACCAACAAGGATGATTGCAACAACACCCCCAGCTATCAATAATATCTCCATGGGAATCGGAGCAGCTGCTTCAGTACCAGTTATTGTTCCAGTAGTCAAAGGTGGGATTGCATCTGGGTCTGCAAGTGGATAAGGATCTTCATTCCCAGCTTCACCATCTATGGAATATGGTGTATCAACAATCTGGTCTAAATCTACATCAGGTGTGGTCCAATCGTCATAGTAATTATAGATGTAGGTATTGTTTTCACCTTCATCACAGACCTGTCTAGAAGCACCATTATTAATGAACACATTTCGAGTTATTTCATTGAATTTTGCCTCAGATGCCGTTTCTACACCATAATCAGAACAATCTTCAATATGATTAAATCTGATTATTGAACTCTCTCCAGAGATTACCGAGATCCCAATACAATCGATACCGATAAACGAGTTATTGTGGAATAGACCTGAATTAGCCCCCTTCAAGACCATTCCGTTGTTTCCACCGTTCGTCAGTGAATTATTGTAAGCCTCACAATCAATTGGGTCATACAAATAGATTCCATCACCTGATATATTGGATAGAACATTATGCATAACATCGCTAGAGCTTGCATCCTTGAGATAAATACCAAGACCTGTTACTTCATCTATATAATTATCAGTAACCTGACAGTTCGTAGTGGTCCCCATTATCTGTATCCCAGTACCATCACAGTTCGTAATACTATTTCCAGAAATTTCAGAATTCACTCCAGTGAGAATTCTGATTCCTGAACCATCATTTCTTCTCACAGTGTTATCAGATATCTGACATCCATTGATGTATCCTACGCACTCGATACCATGGAAGAGATTATCCTCGATGATGTTATTGGTTATAGTAACATCATTGATATCAATTAACCATAAGCCTCGAAATCTGTTGAAAATGACATTGTTGGCTACATAGCCGTTGGCAGAATTTGATATCTCCATACCACACCAGACTGTTGCATCCGCTGGTCCATCAATCTCGTTGTTTGTGAATGTCCAGTAGAGGTCGATATTACGAATCTCAACTGAATGTTGCACATCATAGAAGGAATATCCTGTTATTTGATACGGATTTCCCGAACTTCCATCTCCTGGCCAACTCTCTGCGGTCGCCTGGGCTATCATCTCAGCATTTCCATCGAGCAAGATTGCATCATGTGCGGTGTAGGCTATTGTAGCTCTATTACGACTCTCCTGCCCGTTCTCTTGAATTCCTGCTGTCATCAATGGTGTTCCAATAGCGAACACCATCAGACCAATAAGCAAGCATAGTGTGATCTTTTCTTTCGTGAATATTCTCATACTATCACCCTTCTGGGTACTATCTCCTATTGTGGTACCTATCTTCGAATGGATAATAAAAAGAACAAAGATTGGAGTAACTCCAAGGTAAAAGCATATATACCAAAAAATCGATATATATTGAATCATGATTCAAATTCACTTCGGGTTATCGTAGTGATGTGCTGATGAATTTCACCAGATTTTCATAACAAATCTTAGAGACCTCTCTCTCAGAGTATCCCCTTGTTTCTAACGCCGGAGGAACTCGTACTAGATCTGCTGGTCCTATTACATCTCCAACATAATCTAGCTCGGGCATAAGATATTGGAAGAAATCAGGTCCCAGGGCAACATTCTCTATGGACGTGAGTTCTACAATGTAGTCAATATGATCCACAAGTCGATCGAGTGGCGCTACTCCTTTTTGAGGGTCTAGAAATTCAGAGATGAAATTAACTGCAACGACTCCTTTTCGTTCACCTATAGCTTGTATTTGTTGGTCAGTGATGTTCCGCACCTCGTCAAACACACGCTTGGAGTTGGAATGGGATACAAAAACAGGTTGCGATGCGTATTCAATCGCTCCCCAAAAAGTCTTCTCTCCTACATGGACAAGATCGAGAATCATTCCTTTTTTTGCTGTATACTCCACAAGTCGCTCACCATCAGGGGTAAGTCCTGTATCAACTTCCACTCGACACCCACACCCGTATTGATTCTGGTAATCATGTGTTATTGCTAGGTTTCTGAGACCCTGTTCGTAGAGAAAATCAAGGGTTTCGAACTTGGTATCAATGACTGTTGAACCTTCTATTGACAGTATGACAGCACTCTTTCCCCTGTTTGTGATATCATCAATATCCTTCTTGGAAACCGCTACTTCGAGGTACGGATGTTGCTTGATATTCTCTGGTTGGAATAGATTCATAGTTTGAAGCACGATATCCCGTTCTCTGAAGTCGTATGTATCGTGATTAAAATCACCGCCCACTTGGACTACAGACATACCAACCTCAGCAATCTCAAGATCTCTCACAAAGTCATTTTCAATCTGCTTGGAAACAGTTCCTTCTTGAACCATAGACCTGAGGATTCCAAAGTCAGAATGGGCATCTGCAAATCGCATAATGTTTCTGAATGCATTCAACCTTAAACAGGTTCGGCTCTTAGTATTGCTCACTCACTATTGTAAACTCTACCTGAAAATCGCCAGTGTCAACCATTGTCCTTTAGAGAATGGGTTATTAGTCTCTCATGTTCGAAACCGACACAGATGTAGGTGAATGTGTTGGCATCACAATCAAAGCACTTTGCAAGGATGTATCTCAGAGAGGAAGCATTGCCTTCGCCCTTCTGCCCAGGCTGCGGGAACGGGGAGACCACCAATGCGTTTCTGAGAGCTGTTCGAGACCTAGGTCATGAAGACCTCAGTGAGTTCGCTTTTGTTTCTGGAATCGGATGTGGCGCATGGATTCCCTCACCACACTTCAAGGCTGATACCCTTCATACAACTCATGGGCGAGCGATTGCCTTTGCAACCGGTCTGAAACTAGCTAATCCTGAGTTAAAGGTGGTAGTGATTAGTGGTGATGGTGACCTTGCAGCAATCGGAGGTAATCACCTCATCCATGCAGCACGTCGAAACATCGATATGACAGTGATTTGTTCTAACAACTACATCTATGGAATGACTGGCGGTCAGGTAAGTTCTACAACCTTCACAGGAGATCGAACCAGTACTTCGCCTTACGGTAATCCAGAGCGTCCCTTTGATCTTGCTCGCTTAGTTGTAGCAGCAGGTGCAAACTATGTTGCCCGTTGGACAACAGCACATCCCATTCAGGCATCACGTGCAATGAAGACAGCTCTTGAGAAGAAAGGATTCTCGTTTGTCGAGATGGTGTCTCAATGTCCAACTGCATATGGTCGCAGAACTAAGTCTGGTGATGGCGTTGATATGATTCAGTGGTTCAAGAAATTCCCAGTACGAAAGAAAGGAGATCCAGTTGATCAGAAGATACCCACAAGAGATGGAGTAGACCTAGGAATCTTCGCAGACAGAGATGAGATATCATTCATCGATTCAATGAAAGCAACCTATGAAGGTTTGGAGGACTAGATGATGAGAACAGAGATTCGACTTGCAGGCACCGGTGGTATGGGTGTAGTTCTTGCGGGAGTCATATTGGGTCATGCAGCAGTCACTCACGGTGGTCTTGAGGCTATCCAGAGTCAGAGCTACGGTTCAGAGGCTCGTGGAACCGCTGCAAAGAGTGAAGTAATCATCAGTGATAAACCAATCCACTATCCAGAGGTACGACAATCTGATTACTTTATCGTGATGTCACAGAAAGCACTTGAGATGTACCTGGGTGGAGCAAAGAAGGGAAGCGTCGTTATAGCAGACCCTGATCTTGTCAATACCGATGGAATAGATGGGTACGAAGTGGTGAAGGTCCCTGCAATGAAGACTGCAGATGAAATGGGCATGAGACTTGTATCCAACATGGTCATGCTTGGAGCCTTTGTGAAAAAGTCAGGGCTCTTTCCAATGGAAGTCTTAGAAAAGACACTAGCTGAGTTTGTAAGTGCAAAGTTTCTACAGGCTGATATTGATGCTGTTCGTGCTGGTGCTAATCTGGTCTAACCCCCATGAACCAGAGGCAAGAGCATCAGAATATCTCCATCTTTCAATATGGTTTTGAGACCGCCTGTTATTCCGATGTCTACTTCATTATGGAGAATCATAGAATCACGGTCTATTTCTGTCGGGTCTCTCCACACGTTCTGCAAATAGGAGTCATGTTCTAACATGTTAGCAAACAGTTCGTGGATTGTGAGACCGTCATCTAACTCCATCTCAAGAGTTCCATTCTCTATCTCACGTGCTATGGGTCCTCGAAACCTGATTGTAATCTTCATAGTATGTCCCGCTCGATTTGCTTTAGTGAATGCTTGATAAAGGACTTGATTTATGCTGTAGTGTTAAGTTCTATATGTGATAACGGTTGTTTGAAAACTATGACTGCGGACTACGAGATAGAATCCACTCCAAAAGTAGTATCCAGTAGGTATGCTCGTTTCTTTGGTCTTGAGCAGCCCACTCCGGAAGCAGTCAAATATGTCAAAATACTCTCAATTTTACTTCCCTCTTTTGCAGCCAGCTTTCAAATTAGTACAACCTTCTGGATGATTCATATGGCTGAAACACTCGGTGGGGGAAATTATTATGCAGGTCTAACCCTCGTTGGATTTCTAGTTGTAATCCAGATGGCTGTGCAGACAGCTCTAGATTATCCCACCGGAGCATTAGGAGATTGGATTGGGCAACGGTTTGTAATCGCATCTGCGCTACTCTGTTATGCAGTAGCTTTCTATCTTTCCTCTCAAGTTATCGAAGGCACTCCATTCATTGTCTATGTAGCAATTTACGCTCTATTCGGACTGGGTTCGTCGCAGGAGAGTGGTGCATTTTCCGCTTGGTTTGATAACAATTACAAAGTTGCGATGCCTCATGACAAAGACCGAAAGCAGTATGGAGTCTTCCAAGGTCGACTAGGAATGGTCTGGCAGATATCTTCTACTCTTGTTCTCATTCCTGGGTCTTGGCTTGCTTGGTTATACAGTCGTCAATTCGTCTTCGGATTTCAAGCGATATTTGCAGTCCTCCTTGCTATTGCAGTTCTTAGACTTGTCAAGGATTTGCCTGGAGTGAAAGAAGAGAAGGAGGACAAACCCTCAATCAAAGAATATGGGACACTTCTCAAAGATGGTTTCAAGTTTCTAGTTTCAAGTCGCTTTGTCACACTCATTATCTTTGGTGAGGTAGTAATGTTTAGTACAGGACCGGTATGGTGGAACATTTTGTTATTCCCACTATATTTCAGCTTCCTAGTTACTGAAGTTGCAGTTTCGTCTTTTCGAACCCTTGTCTTTCTCCCTCAAGCAGTAACTAACGAGAGAAGTGGGGTTCTTGCTAAACGGTTTGAACCAAAGAAATGGATTCCTCGGTTTCGATTCCTTCAGTTTTCAGGTGTTGTGTTTTATTTAATGATGGCCGCAATTGTGTATTTCTTCCCAGGAATTCCACCTGAAACAGCTCCTGAAACTCTCGAGTTCTTGAGCATAATGATTCCTTTTACCAATCTACCACTTATTGAAATACCTGTACAGACAATCATCCCTGTAGTACTTATGTTCTTGGCATTTGTTTCATTGAATCTATTTGGTGGTATTGCAGGAATTCTCACTCAACGAGTTATGATTGATGTTATTCCAAATAGAATCAGAAACTCGATGTATTCATTGCAACCTACATTGGTCATGATAATCTCTATGCCACTCATCGCATTCTTTGGATGGTTTATTCCGATTACTGGTGGATTCACGTGGACATTCATCATCTGTGCCATAATTTCGCTCATTTCTGTATTGATGATCAGAGAAGCATTCAAGCATCCTATACCTAAGGCAGACGCAGTCATTAAAGCGCCTAAGGAAGAAGTTGAAGAAGTCAAAGAGATGGACATTACCTAGGAAATCTTGTTACATTTCCAAGGATTGTTTGAGAACCTCGGGGTTGAGTTCTCCTGCATGGTAGATTTTCCCAGTATCAATATGGTTGATCGTGACCTCCGCAGGACTAAAGAGAAGTGGGTCTATTTTATAGAAATCAAATTCGACACTCTTGAAGAGTTTGTAGAAGGGTTGACCATATTGCACAGATGTAGATGAGGGTACTTTCTTCACAATTGTTTTCAGGTCATCATCCTCTGATTTTACAAAATAATACGTTCGACCACCATAGAGAATGCAATCATTGGTGACTCCCATTGCTTTACTATCGTTCTTGGCAACTGGTGCAATAGGTGCGACACCGTGCCCTCGTCGAACCTTGTCAGGATCAAATCCTATCTCATGAAGCTTGTGCATCCCTACTTCAACAATTCGAGCTGAAATTTGAACTGAACCTGCTATGCTTGCAGTTGGTACTACAATACAATACAGGTTAGAAACAGAAATCCCACATTTTTCAGCAATATATTCAGTGACCTCATCCGAGGGTTCTGTTCGACTTTCCAGTACGATAACTCCTTTCTTTGAATTGTCTTTGTAATCTAACTTCTCGTACAGTTTCTCCACCTGCGCCAGAGCTCTAGCTGGTCCGGAACCCATAGCAAAATATTTCCCAACTTTGATGGTCCATCCTGCATATTGCGATGCAAGAGTAGCAATCTTTGGGTAATCTGTTCCTACAATTACTGCTGGTAATTCGAGATCTCCAATATACATGGTATTAAGCTTGACAGCGCCAAGGCCTCCCAGACATACTTCCCCAATGAGTCGTCCAAGCTCTGCACTCCCCGTGCATTCAATTCCAGCATCGATTATCTTCGCGCCATCTTTACGTTCGTTCACTCTACAATTGAGCTCTTCTTTACTATTCATTATTCTCTCGACAATTTCTAGAGACCCTTTGTTTATACTATGCTTCAATTCTAAATCCTCCGAGAGTATACGAATATCTCTTGTGAATTTCATCTCTCTCTCGTTAAAATAGTGTTCCAGTGATGATTGTAGTGCTTCTTATGTGTCGGACCATACCACATTATTAAGCAAGGAGTGTGCTGGATACATGGATGTTTCACAGATGGAAGAGATAACAATCTGGAGCGAGACCAAGAAAGGTGCAAAAGTAGTAGAACGATTCCTGCCGACCACTACATCAATCAATCTTAGTGACAGGCGTATCGGTTCTACCGACCTTTCACCATTGGAGCAATTTCCGAATCTTGAGGTTTTTATTATTTCAGGGAACGAATTACAGAGTATTGATCTTTCAAATATGAAAACTTGTGAGAATCTACTTGAACTCTCACTGGGGAGTAATGAGATGGAAACAATTGACCTTGCTCCTTTGGCGAATTGCACGAGCCTAATGCATCTTGATATTTCATATAACAAACTTCGAGAAATCAACCTCACACCTCTAGCACAATGTAAAGACCTCAAAGCACTTCATCTCTATGATAATAAGCTTGAAACCATTGATTTCTCAGTTCTTAGTAAGTGCAAGAAGTTACGTAATTTATCTCTCAACAATAATGGGATTACGTCACTCGATATCTCGGCTTTATTCAAGTGTCCTAGTCTTATGCAACTTGGTTTGGATGAGTCAGTAAAACTAACTGCAGATAAGAAACTCAAAGAAGCGAATCCCCCTCGTGCCCTGAAACCATTACTTGGTAATATAGATTGGTACTAGGTTGAACTAGTTGGCAAAATTTCAGTAACCATTCATACGAAAGGTAAGATTTGCCTGCTTGTAATTAAGCAATAAGCAATCACGAGTAAGAAGATTCAGACTACTCTTCAGGAATTGAATCTAATTATGAGTACTGAACTGGAAAGACTTGTTGCCCTTGTAACCTGTGTAAATGTGTATCTACAGGATGATGAAACTAAGATCAATCTTGAACCAACAATTGCAGAATATTGTCATGGTTTCGAGTTTATCAATAATCCATATGTTCGCGATGACAAAACCCGTGTTGGAAAACAAATAATTGCAACAGATGCAAGCAAATGGTTTGTGCATCTAAAAAAACAAGGACCCCTTAGAGTAAGACTGCACTATAGACCCTCAATCAGGGATGATGTTCCTGTGGGTATTCTTACAATATCTGCTGAGTGTGGAAGCAATTGGTTAGTTGAAACCCAATATAATAAAATAAACCGTCTTTACGTCAATATCCTAAACCCAAGAGTAAGAGGTATATCGCAACCTTGGAAAACTTTCTTTGCTCTGCTTGAAGGTGCCTGTCTAAATCTTGAAGATACTTCACCTTCTGTGGATGAATCAAGAAAAGTCTTAGATCTACTTCTTGAAGAACTGAGTGATTTTGTAGGTAGATTCGAATGGTCTAAACATTGGGTATATACTTTCAACAAAAGCAGGAAAATCCTTGATGAATTTGAGCCTTCAGAATCTGATAATCTAGTTCCTACTGGCATCTATTCAAAAGAAGCTCGTCAACTCCTACAAGCAGCTTTAGGTAGTTGGATATTTGGAGGAATGAGTTCTTGGAACGACCTCGCATTTCGTGGAAAAGCGGCCGCTCAATACTCGTCACTTTCAAAGCAATTGTACGAAACAATTTGTAAATCGATTTCCTCAGTGGTTAATAGTTATCCTTGAAAATGTGAATGATACTAAGTCGAAATCTTTATCACTAATTTTCTTGGCAACTGCGAATGACACCACGTTCAGGAATGTCAAAATTGCCCCAGTAGCTCAGCTGGTTAGATCGCTTCCTTGGTAAGGAAGAGGCCGCGAGTTCGAATCTCGCCTGGGGCTCCATTTTTTCGTAGCCTAGGTGACTTTAGCTCATAGATGTGCTAGATTTTGGTATTCTGGATATCGTATGAAACTGATAGAGCGTATCAGCTACAAGAAATATTATCCACGCAACAAAGAAGGCAACAGGTACTGGTGGTAAAGCCAACGAACCCGGAGTCCAAATACTGATGTAACGAATGGTTTCAATCAGGTAGACTGCAGATCCCAAAGGTAACCATAACACTCCTAGAACTATTCTACATTTTTTGATTGTGATTGAACCTCTAGGAATCCAAAATTGAAGAATAAACCTAATCCCAAAATATAAACTAATGACAATCTGTTCAATTAAAGCCAACCTCTACCACCAATGAGATTGAGCCCATTCCGTCGTATCTGTGTTATGATTAGCGAATCATCTATGTGCTTAATTACACAAGCAACTTTTCTATCTCGAAGACTACTGGTTCATACCTAGGGACCACATGAAGTTTAGGGTCATTATGACTTCGTTTCGGGGTAACCTGTATTTGTATCAATCATGAATTTGATGCTCTTCTAACAAACAGGTAATGTCCTTACATGAGTCGCGAAGTTTCTCAGTCTTCTTTATCTTCTGCAGAGCCTGTATCACAAGATATGAACCAACTGAGGCTAGGGCAACTATACCAATCACAATGCCCACAATAAAAGATAGAACACTGTCTACGGAGTAGTAATTGGATGTTGCAATAAGAATAGTCAACAATGACATAGGAATTGTGAGTATTCCGATTCCTGTTCGAAGCTCTGCTAGGTGTGTTCGTTTCTCTGCATCTATGGTTCGAATTAATGCCAAAGATGTTCTCATTTCACTCTGATGATGAGTACGGTTGTCTAGGTCGTTCGAATCTTTTGTCATAGTAGTCACTTCATTTGTCTTCGTGTAGTGGGTCTCTAGGTCTCTGTTTTCTATGAAGTTCCCGACGTCTACCAAATAATCTGGATGCTTCTTCGGCACCAACTAATTCTGTTACCCTTTTGAATGCTTCTGGATCATCTTGCCTATCTAGCCACTTCTCTATCTCTTTTGCTAGTGCAGGGGACAGGTCTTTTGCTAACTTCTTCTTTCGTCCCTTTGCATCTAAATCGAAATCATCAGGTCCAAGCAGACTCATTGTACTCACAATCAATATCTACTGGACTGTTAAGACCTTATTCATACCCCGATAGAAGAGAGAAGAGAAAAGAGGAGGTTCGTAAACATAACTCAAGAGGAAACCGACGTGACAATCTCTTCAGACCAAGGCTTACCATGGTGGAAGAGGACTACTGTGTATCAGATTTATCCTCGAAGTTACAAGGATAGTACAGGAAATGGATTAGGAGATATTCCAGGTATTATCTCTAAACTTGACTATCTCCAGAACCTGGGTATAGAAACAATTTGGTTCTCTCCCTTCTTCTCAAGCCCTCAAGCTGACCATGGGTATGATGTCAGCAACTTCAGAAGCATTGCACCTGAGTATGGAACAATGAAGGATTGTGATAATCTCATTCAAGAGATTCACAACCGAAGTATGCGCGTTGTATTCGATTTGGTCCTCAACCACACCAGTGACCAACACCCTTGGTTCTTGGAATCACGATCGAACAGGGATAATCCAAAACGTG
>SDNZ01000007.1 GCA_004524565.1 Candidatus Thorarchaeota archaeon | reverse complement strand
CCAACCACTTCCCCTGCTTTAGTTTTCAGAGTTAGATTGTAGATGGTTTCAGGTTTTGTAGAAAGCCCCTTTGATTGTTCAATATTGAAGTCACGAAGCTTTGTACTCATTGCTTGCGAATCTTCAAGACTCATTATATTTTCAATCTCGAGTTTGCTATCTCTGGATTCTTTATTCATCTAAATCCCTCAATTAATCGAAATTTGCGATATTTGAAATAGCTAATTCAAAGAGAGTCGCATATTGAAATCCATTGCATTGTAAGAGTGTGTTAAAGAGCCTGAAGATATCACATCAATCTCATTACGCGCGTATTCTCTGACATTCTCTTCATTAATGCCACCCGAAACTTCAAGGATAACATTTCCACGCATGCCTTTGCTCTTAAGAACCTCAACAACACCTCCAACATCCTTAGGGGAGAAATTATCGAGAAGTACGATGTTAGCACCAGCACCTATTGCCTCTTGAGCTTCTTGCAGTGTGCGTACCTCACATGAAATCTTCTTGCTGAATGAAACAGCATCCTTCGCAGAACTGACTGCAGCATGGACCCCTCCAACTGCTGTTATGTGATTATTCTTGATGAGAACCATATCATCGAGTGAGTAACGATGTGGATCTCCACCTCCGATAACAACGGCTCGCTTCTCAAAGAATCTGAATCCTGGGGTGGTCTTTCGCGTACAAGCAATCTTTACTTTTGGATTTACTTCTCTTGCTATACTTACCATTCTGTAGGTCTTTGTTGCAATCCCACTCATTCGTTGAATTATATTGAGAATTAATCGTTCCACAGTGAGAAGTGTCCTTGCACTACCTCGTAGTCGAATAACAGGGTCTCCTGAATTAACCCAATTCCCTTCGAATGCTAGAACTTCATAGGTAAGCCCCGTCAAGTACGCGATAGCTTCAGCCTCTTTGATACCTGCAAGTACTGCCTTCTCTCTTGCATAGACTGTAGCAAGCGCTGTCTTCTCTACAGGTATTGTCACATTTGTAGTAATGTCTCCAGATCTTACATCTTCCTCAAGGAACTTCTTCAGGGTTTCAATGATCTCTGGTGGGAGTGTATTCACATAATCACCTCAACATTTTGGATGACTGGGGTCTCTCACGATGTTTCCCCTTGGCTTTTCTTCACCAAATATTACAGCTTGAAAGGACATGAACTCTGTCCTTGGGTCTCTCCATGCATCTTCGGGAAGTCCAGCCTTGTTACAAGTGTGTTCCAAGAACTCAAGGGTATTCCATTTCCAGTCAACAGGCACCTGCGGTAATAAAAGCCCTCGCCACATTCCTCTAGATGCGATTAGTCCGTCACGACCCACCTTCACGAGATTCAATAGATCTTCTGGTTTTGAATATTCGATTTTCATTGGAGGTGTCAGGACACTTAGGTCGACAATGATAGTATCAAGTTCTCTTGGAGTAACTGGAGGAAAACGAGGATCATTAACTGCAGAATCTACAGACGAATCGATGACCGCTTCAACTAATGGCTGAGAAGGATACGGACGCCCAATACATCCACGTAATGCAACCCTGCTACTAGTTATAGAGTTCAGCGTAACGAAAACCCCAGATTTTTCTTTGAGATGCTTTGGTGTATCGCTAGGAACTTCTGATTTTCTCATTTGAGTAACATATTCATCTACTGTCTTCCTTGCAAGTCCAACCAAGAAATTTCCATCCTCATCTGAATATGCATTGGACATGTTGTATCAACTCACTGATATTGAGAAGTTTCACCGTTATTTGTTTTGCAGTCATTACGCTTTGCGTATTGGTACTTTTCCTACAATCCCTGGTCCCACCATAAATCTACCTTCGTGATACACTATTTGCCCATCTACAATAGTTGTAACAGGTTTTGCCAGTACTCGGCGCCCTTCAAATGGTGTGATTTTTGCTTTGGACTGGAAGTCTGCCCCTGAAATATACCACTCTTGCCTTCGTACTAGGGCAATATCTGCATCATATCCTTGTGCCAATATTCCCTTATTTGGAATCCCCAGTATCATTGCTGGCCCTGAGCAACAACATCTAAGAAAATCAATCCAACTAATTCTCCCCTCGAATACTTCTGTGAGCATTAATGGCAAAGTAGTTTCAAGACCTGGAATCCCCGAAGCTGCTTCAAGAAATGGTGCGGTTTTCTCAGGCATCGTATGAGGTGCGTGATCAGAAGCTACACAGTCTATGGCACATTTCATGCATAGAGCTTGTGCAAGCATCTGTGTGTCATAAGGAGACCTGAGCGGTGGCAGCATTTTGGCTGTCCCATCGTCGTGCGGAAACATATCACCGGACAAAAACATGTGATGTGGTGTTACTTCTGCAGTCAGGGTGTGTTCCGCTCTATGTTCTAAAATCAACCTTGCAGTAGCTGAACAGCTTACATGACATACATGGAGTCTTGCTTCATATTCGACTTTTGCATCCAAAAATGCTTGGACTGAATTGACTTCACTCTCGCAGCTATGAATATGGAAGAATTCCTCTCGTGTGCGTGGTCTGTCATCTTTTGATGATGAATCGGGATGGAACAGAAGCGGGAGATTGTGCTTTTTGGCAAGTTTTACGCATTTCTCAATCTGTTTTCTATCAAAATGAATTCCATAGAGTAATGGTGAGTGGGGATATACCTTCAGACCAAGAATGTCAGGAACCATCGAACTGTCAAAGATCTTACCAATCCCTGCATAAAATCCTACGTTCACGAATCGTTTTTGGGATGCACTAGCGATTTTCTCATCTAGAACCTTACGGGTTAGAACAGGGGGAATAGAATTTGGCATATCAACAACTGTTGTAATTCCACCTGCAGCAGCAGCCATGGTTCCTGTTTCATAATCCTCCTTTTCTGATTGATGCAAATCGCGAAGGTGAACATGCATATCGATAAGGCCCGGAAGAATGTAAAGTCCTCTGCAATCTATGATTTTCTTGCCCTCTGGTTCTTCACCTTGTTTATAGAAACCCTCAATCTTGCCATTATCTACAGCAATGGATTGTATAGTCTCTCTATCATTTACTATAACAATCCCATCTTTGAGAATCAAATCTACTGCCATTTGGCAACCACATCTGTGTGGTCAGTTGTAAACAGTGACCAATAATATACAGGTGCAATCTAGACCTTAAACTTGTTTGCAACGAAACGAGTCAGGTCTGTAGCACTTATCATACCAATCAATCTGTTCCCTTTTTCAACCACTGGAAGTGTATTCAGGTTTGCTTCAATCATCTTTGATGCGGCTTCAGATATAGATTCATCAGGACCAATAAGAGGTGGTTGTTGCAGCATTGCATCTACTACACGAATCTGTCGCACTTGATTAGCTCTGTGCTTATCTGGAACTTCTACAGTGAAACGTGCCATCGCATCAGCAACCATTCTCTCAGTAATCAGACCAAGCACACGGCCGCCATCAGTAACAGGAAGACCAGAATATCCCGCGGCAAGCATGTCTCCTCGAGCTTTAACCAGCCGTGTTACAGGATTTACTTGAAGTATATCTTCTTTGGTCATCAGTTCGGAAACCTTGATTTTGTCAAATCTATCGACGAGTTTGGACATCTGCACTTTTGTAATAACACCAACAAGTTTGTTATCCTCGTCAACTACTGGACACCCGCTCATACCCCTCTCAATCATAAGTTGAGCTACTTCGGTCACATCATCATCAGGCCCAACAGTAATTACCGTATCAGTCATTGCGCTCGACACATGGAGTCTTTGTATTGAAAGGGCAACAACCTTGCTTACACCCAGTCGATCTGCAATGTCTGCATATGTTAGAATACCCGTGACCTCTCCATCTTGAACAACAACAAGTCGTTCTATACCCTTCTTATTCAATTGTTCTAAGGCATATGAGAGTCTTTGATCTTTACTTATCGTATCTGGTTCAATCATAATCTGACTTACTTTCATCTTTCCATCCTCCAAATTGTGTACAAATTTCCCCATGACAGGAGCAGTCATTCACTGTCTTCCCAACTCTCGCGGCATGATTCGCAGAGGTATTCATCATCCTCAAGAACTAAGTCTGTTGAATATTCTCCACAGTTTGAACATTCGCCGCCATAAGCAATGAGTTCATCATCCTCATCTTCTGCTCTTTCTCGTACTGCATCTTCGTTTCTGAGTCGCAGTGATTCTACAAGAATATCGATAAGTTCTGGAGACCAGCGAAGGATATCTCTTGATGTAATGATTCCTGCAAGTGAATTATTCTTCAGGACTGCTACTCGTCTAATGTTACTCTTTGCCATAACTCTCATTGCTTCTGTGAGCCCTGTTCCAGGTTCCACATGAATTATTGGTGAGGACATTATCTCCGATGCGGATGTTGCTTTCACATCTTTTTCTTCAGCAATAACACGTCGAACAATGTCTGCCTCTGTGATTATACCTACTGGTCTTTCCTTGTCAGTAATAATTACCGATCCTATATCCATTTCAGACATAGACTTAGAAACCTCAAACACAGATGCATCAAGGGGCATTGTCACTACATTGACCGCCATGATGTCTTTTACAAACATTGAATGAGTGGGATCCGACACGAACTATCCTCCAATCTCAAGAAGTTGGTTGGACACTCATTGACCAACTGGCAGAGTGTCTTCTCAAGCTGAACTGCAATCTCTGCGATTTTAAATCTGTCTGTATCGCTTCCAAATCATATTCACAACATATCAAGATTGGTTTACTACTTTTGCACCACCCGCAGGAAGAACACGCATCAAATCTTCCTGTGGAATTTGACTTACTAAGTGAGATTGTTCTTCTAGAACGAGTTTTTTCAAGATAGCCTGTATTGTTTTGACTGCCTGTCCTTTCTTTTCATCGCCAGGTATGACCCGTACAAAATACTCAGTTTGAACCTCAATAGCTGTTGGAGGACCAGATATCGGAATTGCATAGTCTTCTTCTAATAGTACTCCCACTGCCAATTCTACAGGTACCTTTCGTAAGAGATTCTTTGTTCCATATATCATAACTGAACCTGCAGGCAAGCTTTCTCCTGAGGGTGGGCTAAAGCTTACTTGCTCCGGATTTACCCAATATGCATCACCTCCCGATAGACCATCCTGCCACGCTCTAGAGAATGTCACCGCAAACTGTGCTGCTTCATCAATTGTTTGCTGACCTGGCGCATCATCTGTGACTTTGATTAAAGTATACGGTGCACCGTGAATTGACGCATGTAGGAAAATATCATTTGCACTCATTTGACGCTTAGCAATGTCTTCATTACTCTTGATATCTCTTCCACCAATAATCAGATAACCCTCTGATGATATGAACCAACGGAATTTCTCATACCACCGTTTCTTTCTGGTCTTTACTCGGACTTGCTTGATAGTGGGTTCTGCGATGCTAACTTCCAGTTTCTCTAGTTTAGCTTTTGTCCTCTCAATCTGAGTTTGGGCTCCCTTTATTTTAGCCTCAGATTTCTTTGCTTGATCGTAAGCGCGAGAAGCATTATCTTGAGCTGTGAGTCGAATATCTAGAGTTACTTTGGAATCATTTAGAATGGCAACGATTTGCCCCTGCGATGGAATTATCCTATCAATAATCATAGCCGATGGAATTCCCTTTGCTTTTCCTTCGTCAATTCTTCGAATGATTTCATCCCAAGAATGACCGTTCGTTCTGGCATTAGTCACAGTTTCGAGAACTTCTTGAGTTACTGCAAAATGAGAGTAGATTAGTTCCCCGAAGACTCGTAATTCCTCGGCTTTTGTTCTCAGATTCTCAATACCCTCTTCCTGTTTGTCAATGATTCTTTGCAGGCGCTTCTGTTCTTTTGTCTGTTCGCTCTGCAGCTCCTCATCTTCAAGCTCACTATCTGATACACCATAAAACTCGTCCAGAGCTTGACTAAAAGTATCAAAGGATTCAGATGGTAAATCATTATAGAGTTTGAATGGAAATGGTGAGAATGCGATGTAGTCCGATGTATCCCCCTCATCGGATGGTTCCACATCAAGAATCACACTAGGCTGAGAAACACCTGCTTTTAACTTCTCAATGAATTCTGTAAATCCTCCCTTCAAATCAGAGAGAGTTTGACTATCAATGTCTGGGACCATTACTTTGGGTGCTACTGATGATAGTGCACAAATCTCCTCGCAACTCAATGAATCAAGATTTAGTCTGCTAGCTAAAGTTCGCACGATATTTGCATTCGAATCTGCTAATAATTTCTCAAATGATTCATCCTCAATACTGAACAAATCCTCTCCTCTTAGTGGAGGGAATACATACTGAGCTTTAGGAATAACATCTCGATCCTTCATTCGCTTATATCGCATTGCTACAAAGATAGTATCTTTCGGATCTAGGAGAAGCATATTTCCCATCCCAAACATCTCTGCTACTAGCTTGTAACTTTCATCCTCGCTGCCTATCTCAATAATCAGAATTCTATCAAGGTCATGCTGTTTGATTGAAAGAACTCGTTTTTCTCTAAGATACTTCCTTAATACTGCACAAAAATGTGGAGGCTGACGAGGTGCTTTTCGGGCATACTCTGTAAGATGTGCCCTTGTTCCTGGATGGATGAGCAGGTTTGTAGTGCCGCCTCCTGGTTGGTACAGTTTGAGGACGAAAATATCACCATACTGGTAGACATTCTTAATTACAGCACCTTCTGCAGCCTCACGTAGTTCAGGTAGCATAAGGCGAATGTCAATATTACTCATCGAGTCCTTCATTGAAGTTCACATCGTCATCAAACCGACATGATTATAACATAGTCGATTGAACCACCTTCAAATAGGTGGGTTATAGATATGGACCTTACTCCGCTGAAGAACATCTTCAATCGAATGTTTGGCAAATGGGCTGATTCACCAAATGACCAGCAGTATTATGTCAAGATTTTCTTTGGCCTCATTAGTGCCATTATCTGTGGTCTTGGTGGACAAGCCTTTGCAGGTACTAGAGGAGTCCTACTTGGTTTCCTAATCTATATCATAAGTCTCTTTGTTATTCGTTACTTGCTAGACGTTGAGCCTGAACAGCTTGGCGGAATGCAGAAGATGATTACAAACTCGTTGTTCTCATATCTCATGCTCTGGACGGTGATATGGACTATTCTCTATGCTTTCTCAATTCCTGCAGCTGCTCTAGCTATAATCAACCAGCCTCCTGCAATGCCTTGAGAAAACTGCAGATTTTCCAAGGTTTTTCCAGCAAATTAGCTATTTCTTTAGTAAAATCTTCAAGATAGTCCAAATAGATTGCGAATCACACAAACAATCCTTAATAATATGCCCGCAAAGATAATTGGGTGCGCAGAACCCCCTCCTGACGGGGAAGGTGGTATTCTATACTATGGACCCGCTTGACAGAGATTTGATCCGGATTCTCCAAAAGGATGCAAAGAGACCATTTACTCAGATAGCTGAAGAGCTAAACCAACCAGATACGACGATTCACTTCCGAGCTAAACGCCTGAAGGAAAATAAGGTTGTGACTCGTTTCTGTGCACTAGTGCGCCCCGAAGCGATAGGGTTCACAACAGCGGCTCTGCTTACAATCGAGATTGGAGGACATATACTCCCTGAGATCAGTAAAGAACGCACTCAGACTTTTGCAGCAGAGCTGAGCGAAGAAGATCAATACCTTTGGGTTGCAATTGATAATGAACCGATGATAATCCATGCAGTCATAATGGGTGCTGATGATCAAGATTTGAAGAACCGTGTGGAAATGCTACGAAAATCTCCTGATATTGTGAAGGTTACCATGAACCAGATGAGTTCAGTAGTAAAAGGTTGGGAGATTAGCGGAATCCCTGAAGAAAGAGATGATTAGTCAATGACTCGAACGAAAACTGGAATATCAGGCCTAGACGAGCTGATAGATGGAGGTCTGGTGGAAGGTAGTACAATACTAGTATCCGGTGGTATTGGTTCGGGAAAGACAATCTTCGGTCTTCAGTTTTTGTATCATGGTGCATCCAAATATGATGAACCAGGCGTATATGTGACCCTTGAAACAAGACCTAATGACCTAAGACTTGAGGCTCTCCAATTTGGATGGGATTTAGAGGCTCTTGAGAAAAAGAAATCACTCATCATTGTTGACGCGGCATCAAGCAAGGCTGGACTTCCCACTTCGGAAAAATATGCTATACGTAGAGGGTTTGATGTTAGTACACTTGCAGAGGAAATCTACCGTGCAGTAGACGATTCAAAAGCTAAGAGACTTGTCATTGATTGCATTTCTGCTCTAGGGATGAAGTTTAACGAACCATCTGAAGTACGAAGTGAATTATTCAGGATCAGCGCATTACTGCGAGAACTAAAAGTCACATCACTATTAATGAGTGAAACAATAGCCCCTGATGCTCATAGTAGAGCTGGCGTCGAGCAATTCGTTACTCAGGGACTGATATCCCTCAACCTGTTCGAGGATAATGGAACGCTGAAGCGCGATCTACTCATCTGGAAGATGCGCCAGACCTCACATAGTCTCAAGAAGCATATTTTTGCTATTGGGAAGAATGGGATTGAAATCAAGTCTAAGAAGAGTTCTACCACAAAGAAGCGCTAGAAAAGGGCTAGCAGTTGTATCACTAGATATGCTCCTAGTATAACTGGAATCAATGGAATTACATTACTCTCGTCTGTTTTTCTTTGAGAGATTAGATATCCTACTATCAATGGAATCATGAACAACAGTCCAACTACCAGAATGCCTTCTAGGATAGGATTTCCCCAGTCTGCAAATTCAATACCTGGACTGATGATGGCAATTGTGAAGAGGGTCTTCACGTCAGCTCCGCCTAGAGCACCGATTCTAAACAGAATATACCCCAGAATTAGTGTAAAAACTGCGACAGTTAGGTGAAGTACTGCATACTCAAGGAGATGACCGTTTAGTAATCCCATACATACTCCAATAAATAACGCTGAAAACACGAATTGATTTGGAACCTTTCTTGTGCGAAGATCATCGAACGAATATATGATTAGAATAAGGACTGTTATCGCAAAAGCAGAAATTGCAGAATCTGTGATTACCAGTTCCAATTACAAACCATCTCCGCTAAAATTTTACTACTCCCGGTCCTATATAATCACAGTGGTTCAATAGTAATATAGATTAGAGAGCACTCAGCCACCGGCAATTGTTTGGGGACAAATTTGTACCCATAAACAACTGTTCAGAAGCTGATCAGATGGAAGATCCTTACCAAGTAATTCATGATACAACATTTCGTCTGCTCAAGAAAGCCGCTACAGTACTTCCCAAAGATGTAGAGGAAGCCCTGAAAGCAGCTCATGAGCGTGAAACGAATGAAACCGCTAAGACTCAATTGTCTGCTATTCTTACCAATATGGAAATTGCTGAACCCGGTATTCCAATGTGCCAGGACACTGGAATCATGATTTTCTATATCAAAGTTGGTGACAAGTTTCCCTTTATTGGGGAGATTAAGAATGCCCTAACTGAAGGTACAAGAAAAGCAACAGCTGAGGTTCCACTACGTCCGAATGCAGTGAATCCTATTGTGGGTGGTAATTCTGGTGATAATACAGGTGTGAAGATACCCTGGATAAACTGGGAGATTGTCGAAGGTGACTCCCTTGAAATCACTGCTTTTCCAAAGGGTGGAGGTAGCGAGAATGTCTGCATCGTTGGCATGCTAAAACCGGGAGTTGGTCTTACTGGTGTTAAGAAACTAGTAGTCGATAACGCCATGAAATACATGGGTGCAGCGTGTGCTCCAAATATCATCGGTGTTGGAATTGGCGGTGGTTCAGATATTGCCATCAAGATTGCAAAACAACAGCTTATGAGACCCCTTAATGACAAGCATCCTGAACCTGAAGTTGCAAAAATCGAAGAAGAAATCATGGAGGCTATCAATACTACTGGAATTGGACCAATGGGTCTTGGTGGTGACACTACTGTCCTTGGTGTCAAAGTTGACTATGCAATGAGACATCCTGCCAGCCTTCCGGTTGGTGTTGCTGTACAATGCTGGGCTGCACGCCAGAGCAAGGCGATAATCTCAAAGGATCTGAAGGTCACATACGTGACACATCCACTGGAGGGAAACTAAATGACTGAATATCATCTAACTACTCCAATCACTGAAGAAGATGCTCGAAAACTCAAAGTTGGTGACATAGTCTACGTTTCTGGTGAACATGTCTACACTGCACGTGATGAAGCACATGAACGTGCTTTGAAAATGTTCGAAAAAGGAGAGAAACCTCCTGTTGATTTCGAGGGTAGTGTTGTCTACCATGTTGGTCCTGTTGCTTGGCAAAAGAATGGCAAGTGGATGATAGTATCTGCTGGCCCCACAACCAGTGGTAGGATGGAACTCTTTGAGGATGAATTCCTTCGAAAGTACAAGGCACGAATCCTCGTTGGAAAAGGCGGAATGGGTCAAAAGACTCTTGCAGCATTGAAAGAAGTAGGTGCAGTATACACTAGCTATACTGGTGGATGTGGCGCTTTAGCAGCCAAAGGTTTGAAGGAAGTTCGTGCATACGAGTGGCAAGACTTAGGTATGCCTGAAGCACTCTGGGTAATCACTGCTGAAGAATTTGGTCCTCTTCTTGTAACCATGGATTCTCATGGAAATAGTATGCATGATGAAATGGATGCAAAGGTTGCAGCTCGAAAAGCTGAAGTCTACTCCAAAATCGGTGTGAAGGTTTGAACGTAACGGGGCCCTTAGGGGCCCTAAGCGTTTCTCAATGTTTGACTGTTCATCATTATTTTTTTAATTACCCTCAACAGTAACTCTTAAACGGGAGGTCAAAACTCGACGGCCTAACCAATGGAGCACTCTTTACTGGAGGTCCTTAGTTGGAATATAAGACAATAATGTGTGATGTACTCGTTGTAGGTGCTGGCGGAGCTGGCTGCCGTGCTGCAATAGAGGCCGCGAACCACAACCTTGACGTTATTATGCTCAGCAAAGAACTCCTTGGCAAGGCTCATACAGCCATGGCCGAGGGTGGATATAACGTGTCCCTAGGAAATGTCGATCCAGACGACAATCCTGAAACCCATTTCAAGGACACTATCGTTGGAGGAAATTACCTCAATAATCAGAAACTCGCAGAGATTCTAGTAGAACAGGCAGCACAGAGAGTCTTTGATTTAGAAGACATGGGTGCTGTTTTTGATAGAACTCCCGAAGGTAAGATTGCTCAGAGACCCTTTGGAAAGCAGAGTTGGCGAAGAACAGCTTATGCTTCAGATAGAACTGGTTCTGAGATTATGGTTACGCTCACTGAGGGAATTCGAAAGGCATCTGTGAGAGTCTTTGATGAAGTATTTGCAACTAGACTTCTAGTAACTGATGGTCAGATTTCTGGGGTATGTGCAGTTGACCTGAAATACGGTGACTACCTTGTATTCCGAGCTAAATCGGTGGTGATGGCAACTGGTGGTGCAGGTCGTATATTCAGTGTCACAAGTAACGCGCAACTTGATGTTGGTGACGGTTACGGTATGGCCTACGAAGCAGGATGCGATATGATTGATATGGAGATGATTCAGTTTCATCCAACTGGGATGGTCAAACCTGAGTCAGCAAAGGGTAGGCTAGTAACTGAAGCAGTTAGAGGTGAGGGCGGTATTCTCCTGAACAATAAAGGTGAACGCTTCATGAACAAATACTATCCTGAAGTCATGGAACTTGCTGGTCGTGATCAAGTTGCTAGGTCAATAATGACAGAAGTCATCGAAGGGAGAGGATCCCCAGATGGTGGGGCCTATCTAAGCATAGCTCACTTACCAAAGTCTATTGTGGAATTTCGTCTTGAAAGCATGATCGAGCAGTTTGAGGATGCAGGTGTTGATATTCGAGAAGAGCCGATGCAAGTATCACCAACTGCTCATCACTTCATGGGTGGAATCAAGACAGATGAGCACGCTGGAACCACAATTCCCGGGCTCTTCGCATCAGGTGAATGTACTGGTGGGCTTCATGGTGGAAATCGTCTTGGAGGAAATGCTCTTGCAGACACTCAAGTATTCGGTGCAATTTCAGGAGAAAGTGCAGCTAAATTCGCTAAGAATACTAAACATCTCGGAGTTGACCGTGATGAAATCACAAAGGAGTTTGAGCGTCTTGAGGCTATGCTCAAGCGAAAAGATGGAGTTTCTCCTGCAGATGCAAGACACGAATTAACTGAACTCATGTGGGAAAAAGTTCAGATCTTCAGAAAGGAAGAGGATATGCAATATGCAGTCAACGAACTCAGACGGATTCAGAAAGAGGTCGTTCCAGACATCAAGGTCGATGTACCAGTCAAGAGGTTCAACCCTGGGTGGCACCAAGCTATGGAGTTTGTACATATGGTCACAACTGCAAGAATGGTTGCTGAGGCTGCGCTTATGCGAAAGGGTAGCAGAGGTGCACACTATCGTGTTGATGCTGACCCTAACGATAAAGGCTACTACAACATCGTAATCCGCAAAGGAAAGGATGGTGAAATGGAGCTGAAAAAGGAAGATCTGGTGATTTCAAAGATTACACCACCATAGGAGGCTAACAAAATGACAAAGACATTCAAAGCAAGCGTGTTCAGGTACAACCCTGACAGCGATGATGCACCATATTTCCAAGATTTTGATGTTGAATATGAACCCGGGATGACTGTTCTTGATGTACTACTCTACATCCAAGACAAGTATGATTCCAGTCTTGCATTCAGATGGGAGTGCAGAGGTGGACAGTGTGGTTCTTGTGCAGTTCGGGTGAACAAAATTGCACGTATAGCTTGTCGAACAAAGGCAGACCCTGACAAGGAACTAGTGCTCGAACCCCTTGAGAAAATGCCAGTTATCAAGGACCTTGTCACAGACATTTCACAGGTCACCTATCGCCTTCGTAGAATCAGGCCATATGTTGCTCGAGATAAACCAGTTCAACATCCTGAGATTATTCATGCAGAACAGATTGAAAAATTACGTGAGATTAGAAAATGCATCGAGTGTAGTGCCTGTATATCCAACTGCCCAATAGTTCATGAAACATGGGACTATCCAGGACCAATGATCATTCGACAGATTGCGCGATTGGAGCTTGACCCTCGTGATGTTGAAGACCGTATTGCGATGGCAATGAATGAGATGGTCTACACATGTACAACATGCAAAATGTGCGAGGACATTTGTCCAAAGAGTATCAAGATTCCATCACTTGCAGTTGAGCTTCTTAGAGCAAAAGCTGTGGAAGCTGGTTATCCCCTAGCTGAAGGTCAACAGGGTTTCATAGATTCTGTGAATGCAACCGGTCGTGCAGTACCTGAGAAGGATACTCCCCTCCTGAAGGATCTTGGTACAGAAGAGTTCCTAGTGGAGAATCCCCGTGGCCGTGTTGGCTTCTTCACAGGTTGTCTGATTGACTACAGAATGCAGAGTACTGGTAAGGCATTGATTGATGTGCTTAATCGTAATGGTATCGATGTTATTGTTCCCAAAGAACAATGGTGCTGTGCAAGCCCCGCATTCAGAACTGGGGACCTGAATACTGCTCATGCATCAGCTCGTAGAGTAACTGAAATCTTTGAAACTGCTGGTGAAAAGTACAATTTTGATACAGTAGTTGTTGCGTGCGCAGGTTGTGGTAAGACACTTCGTGAGGACCACTATCCATTCATCGAGGAAGAACGTGGCATACCTCCCAAGTACAAAGTCTATGATATGGCTGAGTACATGATGAATGTGATCGGGAAAGAGAATATCGTACCTCCAAAAGGTAGGATCGATCTCAAAGTTACTTATCATGAACCATGTCACCTCGGTCGAGGTCAGCATGTCTATGACGAACCTATCGAACTTCTGAAACTGATTCCTGGAGTGGAATATATTGATGATCCGTACAAGAATCGTTGCTGTGGTGCAGGTGGTGGTGTCCGTGCAGGTCAACGTGAACTATCTCAGAAGATTGCCAACACCAAGAAAGAGTACATAGAAGCAACCGGTGCTGACATGGTCACTACTGAGTGTCCATTCTGTACTATTCAAATCAATGACATGATGAAGGGTACAGACATGAAGGTGAGGTACATACCTGACCTACTTGCTGAATCATACAGAAAGGGCGAAGAATAAGAAATTTAGAGAGGGATAATTCCCTCTCTCCACACTCTTTTTTCATTATTATTTAATCAGACTATCTCGAAGCATTCTATGGACCTGTAATGCGGCAACATCCTCAGGAATAAGTCCATTATCAACAAGTCCCCATACAGAGTGAGTGAAAATCATAGGATGGGAAGCTTCCATATCACCACTAATAGCAGCCAATGCATATTGCAGTGCTTTAACATTAGACCACGAATCTTTGTCTAATTTGTATATCATTTTCTCAAAGACTGTAGATTTCCTATCAAACATTGCATTCCATAATTCACTGTAATCTGAAGCTATCCAGTCTCTGACAATTTTCGATGATGGTAGACTTATTTCAATTGGAGGATTAAGCCAATCAGATCCAGAGTTCTTTGCAACGAGCTGCTCGACAGTCAACTCCGCTGGAGCTTTCAAATCAGTTCCAATATTCCTCTCAAGTTTCTTCAAAAGCCAATCTACTGTGTTGGAATTAACGAGCCCTAACCGTGCCGCTTCTGACACCCTGTGCGCAAATATTGCATTATGACCTAACGTTCCATAATTAGCAACAGAATTCAGAAATATGTCTCGGTGCGATGACAAATCTGTTGGTTTGGCGTATTTGCCAAACTTCTCATCCATACTAAATCCATCAGCTGCTTTTGAAGTAACTTTTCTTGGAAGGTATTCTGTAAGATGCCAGAGAGAGGCCATGTGTGGACGAGTATACTCTGGTGCTGGTATTTCCATAACTAAAGACGTGGGCATAATGAAAGCATGTCCAAGCTTGTCTGGTTCCTCAGCTGCAATTGATGCAGTTGCTCTGACAAGCATGGTTCGATCTGGTCTGGCTCCGAGAACTGCAGCTGCTTTCAGCGCACTCATCTGAGCGTTCTCTCTAATTGATTGAACATATACTTGAACTGCATTTCCTCTTGAGTCAAGCCTAGCTTGAATATCATATCTTGGTCCATGTTCAGGTCGCCAGTGATTAGTATCTGCCAGATGGAAGGCTAAACGTTCGAGCAATACTTCTTGTAAGCTTGTTTTTTGCTCATCTAGAAGGTTAATAGTTGGCGTAGATAGGGGACACTCTGTTATAAGGCTAGAATGGTCACCTAGACTCTCAATCATCCTATGAACCGTATATACAGCAATTGTAGCATGAGATGTATCAAACGATTTTTCCTCATGCCATGCAGCGGCATGCATTATTATTGCCCATATTGCTGATGGTTTCACAGAAGGCAATAGTGCTCTAACAGCTCTTACCGCCTCTCTACCTTTGGCTTTCAAACAGGCTTCAACAAGGTCCATGTGAACATATCACCTAGTCGGTGTTTTAATTAGGATACTATGAAGGACTCTCGGCAAACAGAACAGGTAACTGTTTCTCCCTTCACAGCAACTCTCTCTAATTCAGTTCTGCAATATGGACACCCATGGATTGTTTTTGGAGAAGGTCCAGTTCCTGTTCCAAGGATGAAGTCACCAGCATCATGATCGATTCTGCCAGATAATTCCCTTCCATCAAGCAGGTCTCCTAGTATCTTAGTTACATTATGTGCAGAAACACCTGATTCTTGAGATATCCTCTCTACTGAAATTCGCCTCATAGATTGAACAGTTCTCTTTACTGCAGTGACCGGGTCAACTGTAGCCTTCTTCTCTACTGGAGGAGGATGCAATTTTGCGGTCTGAAGTTCAGCAGCTGCAATTCTTGGAGTGGGTTTAGATGGTGCAGGTGTACCGCCAGCTTCGATTAGACTGGTTCTAAGAGCATCCATCTTTGTTCGATATTCTTCTTCTGATACCCATCCTCGCATATAATCGAGGTCCAGGTCCTTGATTGCAATTTCAAGTTTGGTGATTTCATTATGGTCTTCCATATTTGCAAACTCCGGATTGCAGGTTTCTAGTATTCTACGACTCTTCCAACAATATAAGCGGAGCTATGTCATAGTCCATCAAATATGAAATAATTGCGTGTTAGTTGTCTAATCTGCGCCCTTCAGGAAGTTCATCTAAAAGAATACCATCATTTTCAGCCTTGCTGACTGCCTTTTTTGCTTTTACACCACCTATATTTTCAAGTGCACCTGCTACAGTCTGTCTGACGAAAATCGATTCATCCTGAAGTGCTTCAATAAGAGCATCTACTGCTTTCTTATCTTTTCTCTCTCCAAGTTGTGCTGCAACATGAAGCCTGACCATGTGTCTAGGATCTTTCAATCCAATAGTTAGTACTTTGGTCGCTTTAGGACTAGTCATAAACCCTAAACGCCCAATGGCCCCAAGGCTGACCTGTTCATCCGTACTACCCATTTCAATCTCTAATTCTTTCAACATGGTCTCGTCTTGTTTGGCTGATGTCTTCTTTGGCTTAGGTTTACTCGCTTCTTTAATTTGACTTTTTTTCTTGGTTGAAGGTTTCTTTTTGGGTCCTGATTTCTTTTCTGGGCTTTTCTTCTTAGATATTGGAGTTTTTACCTTGGCACTTGGAGCTTTCTTAGTTTTGGGTTTTGCAGTCTTCGGACTAGCTTCAGGTTTTGGCTTACTTCCTTTCTTGACTGTCTTTGTAGACTTAGACAAGACAACATCTCCATTTACGCAACAAGATAGACACACGATAAACACTGTTTCATATAAACTGTCTTAGTTGTCTTTGTCATAACGGAAATGCCTTAAATTCGCAAGATACTCATCCGTTTGGTGCATCTACTTGCATGAATTCTCTGCTGCTTGTTCAATTGTTGATACCGCTTTGGAAGCTGCAAAAAGTAACAATGCTATCAAAGTCAATGTAGTTAATATCGAGATTGGCGAATTTACATTTTTGATTCCGGAACAGCTTGCATTCAATTTTGAGATTGCAAGTAAAAATACAATTGCAGAAGGTGCGGAGCTACGTATTAAGAATATCAAAGGGAAGCTTCTATGCAGTGACTGTGGCTTTGAGGGTGAATCAAGAGTTGATCCAGATATCCCTCCCCAGATAGCAGTCTTTGCCCCAATGAAGTGTCCCAAGTGTGGTAGCAGTTCGACAACTATTACCGGTGGGAAAGATTTCATCATTACTAATATAGAAGCAGAAATCCCAGATTCCACTATATAGAAATAATAATGCAGGAATCCATTGAATCAAATCAGATGAGTACTGCGTTCAGAATACCGTCTTGGCCAGGGCGATTAGTGACTTTGGCACGACCCTTTGAGGTCTTGATAATGGTACCTCTAGTGATGACCTTTCTTCGTTGGTAGTCCATGTTAGCGGGATTTGATTCAACATCTTGAATCTCAGCACGAAAAGTGGTTCCCTTTGCCGGGTCTGTTACATTAACATGTTGAATTCTTAGAGCAGGTGTCTTCTTTGCCTTCCCTCTACTATCGACTGTTCTCCTCTTTGTTTCACCCATCAAGGTCTCAGTAGGAGTACGGCCCATCTCAAACTTTCTCTTGCTTCTGAATCGTCTTAATCTGGATCCAGTGCTTGTACGATTAGATCTTCTGTGCCAGATGGCCATTTTTGACTACCTCTCTTTCAGGTCAATGACGCACTCTTTGGAGTGGTTTTAAATCTTGCTTCGTGGCGAACTTCTCCTTACATTTTGACGTCCAGATAGTCCTCTTCAAATACAATCAAAGATTATCTCGAAACGTAGCATTATTCGGAGGATGATTTATGCCTAAGATAGAGTCCGCTCATGGCGCCGGTGGTAAAATAATGCAGCGTTTGCTGGAAGAAATCGTAATTCCCTCATTCAGCAAAAGGAAGATAGGTTCCATCGGTCTCGATGAGATGGATGACGGTGCTACTGTTCAAATTTCTGGTACAAACCTGATAGTATGTACTGATGCACATACTGTTTACCCAATCTTTTTCCCGGGGGGTAATTTGGGCACATTAACCGCCTGTGGGACTGTGAATGATCTTGCAGTTATGGGTGCACGACCAGTTGCAATGACGAACACGGTCATTATTGAAGAGGGCACTGAGATTGACATACTTCAGACAGTACTCAAGTCGCTGAATGATATAATAGAACCTCTTGATATTGCAATGGTCGCAGGAGATACAAAGGTCATGCCTGTCGGCACTCTTGATGGTATCATTATGTCCACAACAGGTATTGGTGAAATCTACCTTGACCAACCAATCTCAGATGGTGGTGCGAAAGATGGTGATGATCTCATCATCTCCGGTCCGATTGGAGACCATGGCACAGTACTCTTGGCACATCGAGAAGGTTTGGAATTTGAAACCACTCTGACTAGTGATGTTGCTCCTCTCTGGATTCCAATTCGTGCTTGTCTCGATGTGGGTGGTGTTCACGCCATGAAAGATCCTACACGTGGTGGAACTGCTGTAGCACTCAATGAAATAGCTTCGAAATCAAAATTAGAGATGGAAATTCAGGAGAGTATGATTCCAATCCGTCCAGCAGTTCAATCACTTTGTGATGTATTGGGATTGAATCCGTTGCACATGAGCAGTGAAGGTAAATTCGTAATGGCTGTCGGTCCTGAATATACTGATGATATTATCATGGCTCTACGTAAACATGAATCAACTAAGGATGCTCAAGTTGTTGGGAAATTTCAGAAAGGTACACCGAGAGTGTTGATGAAGACTACAATTGGTGGAAGAAAAGTAATTCAAATTCCCTATGGTGAACCAGTACCCCGAGTTTGCTGATGGTCACTCAGAACCTGCTGCTTCTTCTGCTTCTCGCTGGTCCTCAAGTATTTTCTTCATCTTGAATTTGAGTTGGGCTAGAAAATCTGAGCATAAATAGCATTGAGCAGAGAATATCAGTGAGGATGGCATTCTATGCCTCTTGATATCGATGATGGAAAGCATATGTTCATTCAAGATACCCATGAAATAGCAAATTCTAGTGAACAAGTTCGTCAACGTAGAACAGGATGGCTAGTAATAGAATCGATTAATGAATTTGATCAACTACTGAAAAGACATCCCTATCTTCGTGACAATGCTAAATATCCTGAACATTATCATCGAGTCAAGAAGTATTTCAAATTCAAATCGTTACGTTCAATGAATCCTCAGATATCTATTGCCTCTCTTGCTCGAAATCTTGGAATCCCTGAAACTACTGTGTTCTATTGGAAGAAGGGTATTGTCCCTACTCTGATGAAAGCGCTCTTGGATAATGAGCGAGTTCTAAGAGAGAAGGAATCCTCTATGACCATGGAATATAGAAAACACTATGTTCCATACTACAGAGTGTATTCACAGTTTAGGAAATTGTCTACTAAGAGTAAAAATATCAAGAAACTTTCTCACATCATTGAAGAGATTTCAAAGACATCTTCAGAATCTCTGCATATAGTTGAGCTGAAACCATTCAACAAAGGATATCAAAGCCATATGCAAAAAATTGTCCGAAGAATTAGTCGATTCCAGAAACAGATTGAATGTGAGTTTGATAAGAGATTCGGAGAAAACGCTTCAATTCGTATCGCTGTCCTTGACGACAATCTGTACATCTGGAATCAGAAGAAGGTGAAGAAACACTTTCTACTTCTTGCTGATGAGCTCTTCTACTTCCACAAGAATACACGAGAGAGCTTGATTCATCGCACTCAGAGACATCTAGGAGGAATTGGAGTTGTACGCCTGAGCAAGATAATCAGTCAGATGACCGGATACACTTTCTCAAAGAAGGCTCCTGTCGACTCGATAAATGCTGATTTGAAACATGAAAAACGCTACTTGTCAGGTAGAACACTACGTTTCATCATTAACGTCTTGAATGATGATTTCGATAGTCGTATCAATCAAGTAAAGGAGCTAGGAAGAGGCCGTCAGATTCTCAATCCGAAGATTCTCAATGATGCCCTATTCAATGAAGTAATGACTCGTCTGTTTGCCATTATTGGTTCAGATGGGCATATTCAACAAGAGTGTGATCGAATTCAGTACTCCGAATGGAACTCTGATAGAAGAGACCGTGTCCATCAATTAATTCAACAATTCGGTAATATCGCTCTTGTACCTCGAAAATCAAAGGGCAAAGTGCTAGGACTCTACTTTCCATCAGTGATTGGTAGAATCCTTCTCAAACTTGGTATACCTGCTGGAGATAAGGTCTTGCAAGGCTATAACCTACCTCGATTCATACTGTCAGGACCACCAACAACGCAATCATGTTACCTTGAGGAGCTACTGCCTGAGGAAGCCTGTCTATCTATTCGTAAAAACGGAATGGCATATGTAATCCTCGGAAGAAGAGTTGTTCTCAGAGACCCATCTAAACTCAAGAAATATAGAATTCAAAGCAAAGTGAATCAGACTCATCTAAGTCTGATTAAGAAATTTGGCCGAAAGGATAGCAAATGCTACGATAAAGACGAAGTCATCGAAAATAGCATTGTATTATCACGTTCAGTATTGAAAAAACTGACAAAGAAAAGCGAAACTTCAGCAACCGCGAACCATCTTCTTAAAATTATCAAATCAACCCCACCCCTACTTCTTGAAGATGAACAAAGATTACTAACCAATACAGGAATTCATACTAAGATGAGCTGGAAAGTACTAACCTTCTATGAGAGTGGAAGAATATCTGTTCTATGGGAGGTACGTACAAGTAGCCAAAATGATACTGCATTATGGGGTACTATAGCCCCTCCGAATGATGTAGTAAAATTCGAGAAATTTCAGCATTGGTTAGAAACCCGCCACAACTAGCAAAATAAATCATTTCGATAATCCTTTTTCTGCCTGCTCCTCACGTTCCTTTTGCTCGTCGAGGATGCGTTTTAGTTTGAAGCGTAATTGGGCTTTCAATTTTATGCGGTCACTATCAAGTCCAAAATAATCCGCAAAGAGTGGTGTGGTTGTCAGATTCTTTGATCTGCCCTCCGGTACAGCCTCAACAAATTTCTTTTCGATTAGTTCTTTCACATGATCATAACAATGCGTTCCTCGTTGAGTGACTAGGTCTGATTGGATGATTGGTTGTTTCAACGCAATGAAGACCAATGTTTGGAGTGTTGCAAACGATAGAAGACCACCCGGAATCAATCTTCCCACACTTGGGGTCAGTTCTGGTCTTAGTTGCATTGCATAGCGGTCTCGTGGAAGAGCAACAATTTCCAGAGCGCCTTTTCGTTTACTGTATTCAAAACTAAGTTCGTCAAGAAGTTTCTGCACAGTCGATTGCGATTTTCCTATGATATTTGCTAGTTCTTCCAGTGTCAGTGCTCTTCCTGAAACATAGAGGGCTGCTTCGAGTGTTATCATATCTTCGTCCATAAAACCACCCTAGCTCTTTATCACAGGTTCAGCTTTCTTTCCGCTATCTTTTTTGACTGCTGGTGGTTCAAGCATTTTCACCCAAATAATATTTTCATCCATCCAGATGTCGATGAAAGCACGTGCATACAAGCATAGAATCGAGAAAAAGACCCTGACAATCTCCCTACGTGTGTTATTCATCAGAATACCAGTGAATTTCGAAGACTCTCCGACTTTCAGAATTTTCTGAAGATCTGCATATACCTCTGCTATGGTCTCTTCGATATTTGCTTGGTCTACATTCATTGTGAATGTTATTGGGTCCGCCTTTGTTCTGAGCTGTCGCTTGGTAGGAGTACTTCTTTGTCGGGCTCCCTTGCTGAGCACATGGTCCATTGCTATGAGTAATTCTTCAATGGTCACTCGCCGGTTAGTGAGTCTGAAAGGAGGACGAATGAGGGGTATCTCAAGCTCTTCATCATCATCGACCTCCTCAGGTGGTAAAATTCCTAGCTGAACCAAGTCCCGCGTTTTACGCATGAAAATAACAGAGGCTGAATAAAGTGCGTTTCCTGATATTCGAAAATCTATATCTCCCAAACGTTTCATTTCATTCAGGAAGCCAACTACAAGTTTTCCTACGTCAACATTCCAAGGTTCCACCTTGTCTAGTTGAAGGACATCTGTTAGGAGTATGTATGGTGGGGTCGCCCAGAAGGGAGAATCATCTTCCATCATGACTCCGCACCCACCTCTTCCAAATCTACTGATACTATCTTGGAGATTCCATCCTGATTGGACACTCCAATGAGAAGGTCTGCTTTTCTGACAGTAGTATCTCTCAACGATACCACTACAAATTGCGATGCCTTTGCCATTTGAGAGATGAGTAGAGCTACATTGTGTGCATTTACATTATCTAATGCAGCATCAATCTCATCGAAGATGTAAAAGCTGGTTGGATTATACATTTGAATTGCAAAGATTAGAGCCAATCCCGTTATCGTCTTTTCACCGCCACTCATTGCATCGAGAGTTACTAATTCTTTACCTCTTGGTTTTGATCGAACTGTGATGCCCCCCATGAGTGGATGTTCAGGATTTTCAAGCATGAGAGCAGCTTCACCACCAGGTGATAATTGAGCAAATACGGTGGCAAAGTTGTCTGCTATCTCATTGTATACTGAGAGAAACTTTTGCGTCTTTTCAGACTCTAACTCTTCCATGAATGCAAGAATCTCTTTCCGTTCTTCTTCTAACTGAGTCTTTTTGTTAACAATCTCGTCATACCTGTCTCGTTCTGCGTCATAATCTGTAAGCGATTTCAGATTTACTGGACCCATTGCTTCTAGTTCTCTCTCAATTTCCTTGATCTTCTCTTGAAATTCTTCTAGTTCTCTGTAAGTAAGTTCACGTTCATCTTTTCTATCTTCAAGCGCCTCATCAACATCAGTCAATTCCTCAAGTTCTGCTCTGAATGCGACAATATCTGCGTCAAGACGATTTTGTTCAGTCTGGAGCCTATATACGGCCTTCTCATTTGATGTCTGTGCCTCGCGAATTTCCTCATGTCGCATCCTCAGATTGCGAAGGTTCTCTCGTAGTTCAAGCTGTCTAACTCTCTTGTCTTTAACAGCCTCGTCAATCTGCTCTCTCTCTTCCTTAAGTTTGACAAATTCTTTCTCTCTCTCAGCTAGCCCCAAGGCCAGTCTTTTGACCTCTTCTTCATATCCTGGGATGACTGCATCAAGTGCTTGAATCTTGGCTTCTATTTCAACAGCCTTTGGTCCAAGACGTTCATCAAGTGCAACTCTGAGAGAGGTGAGATCACTTTGCATCTTCTCTCGCTGCTTCTGATATTGTTCAAGTACTTCTTTGTGGTCTTTGATATCTTGATTCAATTTTGATGAATCTGATTTTGTAAGATCTTCATTACATTGGTCTCTCTGGGCCATAACACGTTCCCGTTGAACAGTAAGTTCATCATCACGTTCCTGAAGGGAAGCTATCTGTGTTTCCAATTCACCTATCGTTAGAGTAGCTCTTTCGATTCTCTCTTTCAGAACACTACTACGATATTCTTGTTCGTCAAAGCGCTCTTCATACTTTTCAAGTTCTATTCTTTCACGATAATTCTTCTTAGAAAGGTCTTGTAATTCTAGATCAATCTCTCTCTTCTGTTCCCTCAAACTATCTTGTTTTTCTCGAAGCCCTTTCAGTATCGATTCCAGACCTTGTAGACGTTTGATAATTTCTGGGCTTGTATCCTCCACCTGAAGTGAGAGACTCGCTCCACTTTTTTGATAATACCCACCAGTCATTAGACCAGAGCGTTCAACGAGGTCTCCCTCAAGAGATACTGCACGTTGCCCCTTGAAGCCTAATCGTTTTGCTGACTCAAAATCCTCAGTGATGATTGTATCTGAGAAAACAAATTCGAAAGCAGGTAGCATCTTCTGGTCAAACTTTACGAGATTGAGCGCAAAATCTATTACTCCAGAATCATTGGGGAGTTTTCCAGGGGATTGAGACTTGATTTTATCGAGTGGAATGAATGAAGCTCTTCCCACTCTATCACGTTTTAATGCATCAACACATGCTGTCGCTACATCATCATTGTCCACAACAATATGTGATAATCTGTTTCCTCCTGCAATCTCCATGGCAATTGCGTAATCTGGATTTATCGTCCCTAATTCTGCAACTGTGCCATGAATCCCTTCAATAGTACCTGTATCTCTAAGCTCGAGGACCTTTGCCAGTGCATGACGTCTTTTTAGGAAAGCATCTTCTGCTTCCTTCAGTGCATCTTGGCGAGCTTGAACTTTAATCAGTTCTTCTCGAGTTGTAGAAACAATCTTTGAACTCTCATCAACCTCAGCATCAATAGTTTTCAACTGTTTATTGATATCTTCAAGTTCGCTCTTTCTTTCAACCTCAATCTTCTCAGTCTTTTCAAGTGATTCTTTCTTCTCAGGGATGATTCCTTTCAGAGTTGCAATATCTTCAGAGGTTTTTTCCAGACTCTCATTAGCGTCTTGTATCTCCTCATATAACGAACCTAACTCTCTGTTGTCTGATTTGATTGCCGACCTTACTTCTGAAACACCTTCATCAAGTGATCGCAATTGATTATTCAGGTCCTGTAATCGAAGAGTTGTTTCATAGTATGTATTCTGTTCTTTTTGTGCGACTTCTTCCATTCGAATAATCTGAGCTGAAGTCGAAGCTATCTCCTTCTCTAATTTTTGAAGGTCCTCATTTTTGCCTCTCATCAGATTCTCATTTTGTGTTATTTCATCCTGAGTAAGCCCCAAACCCTCTACCAGTCGTGCTCGCTCACTTGATGATCTATCATACTCTCCTTGAGCACGCTCGAGGTCAGATTTTACATGGTTAACTGCAGCAGTAACTATACCATATTGTTCAGAAATTCTAGCAGAGTCTCCTCCTGTTATCTGGTCAATATCATGATCTATCGAATCAACTTCGGTTTCCGTTGTAGCACTATTGGTTTCTACCTCAATGAGCTCTTTCGCAAGACCTTCAGCCTCCTCAGCACGTTGAGCCAAGGTTTCATTGATTGTATTAATTCTCAATCGACCCTTGATTACGCTCCAAGCTAAAATATCAACATTGTACTTCTGAATCTGTTCGTTCATACCTTTATGACGCAAGGCATCAGCTCTTTCCCCCTCAAGCTTCTCAAGTTGGCGTCTACGTTCTTGGAGCTGAGTATCTACTTTACCAAGGTTAGCTTCACTCTCGGTAAGTTTCTTGAGGGCACGATCCTTCTGCTCGTCATATGCTGAAATACCAGCGATTTCTTCAATGAGTTTACGTCTTTCACTTGGACTAACTTTTACCATCTGAGCTATTTCGCCCTGCAGAACAAGGTTGTACCCATTGGGATCTACACCTATACCTCCAAGCACATCAAGAACTGCAGTTCTCGTGACTACCTTGCCGTTTATTCGACATACAGATTTGCCTGTATCATCTAACTCTCTTTCAATGACAACACGATCCGCCTCTACCTGTATTTTTCTGTCTTTGTTATTGAAATGAAGTTCGACTACAGCTGACTTTGCTTTCGGTGGCATATTTGGTTTTGGCGGAGAATACAAGAGATCTGAAAAAACAGTAGCACGGAGTGTTTTTGCACTTAATTGACCAAGAACGAATAATATTGCATCAATAACATTAGACTTGCCCGAGCCATTAGGACCTACAATGCATGTGAAGCCTTTATTGAATTTTATAGTGACTGAGTCTCGGCCAAATGATTTGAAGCCCCTGCATACTAGCTTCTCTATGTAGACCAAGTCCCATTCCCTTCCCGGCAATTTCACTAAATTTGGCGTGTCTGTATTTGTATTATTCAGATGTTACAGAGGCCTAAATATCGTTAGTATGACGAGTGTAATACCTGAGCTATATTAGGATATACCTCTATTCATCTTTGAGTTCCAATGCCGAAGGGCACAAAAATGTAACTCTGGTGCTGTTTTACTATATTATTTTCTCAATATTGCAAGTAAGGCTCTACGGAGTGCCATCAATAAGAGTCCTTGACTCTCACGAGCTCCCTCTCCGGCAACTGCAGCCATTACTATCTTCACATCACCAAGGATTATCACATAACCATGATCTGAGGCAATGTTCACCTCTTTGAGACCTCCCTTATCAAGACCAGCTGTCAGTTGAGATGAGTTAGCTGCGATTTTAACAGCAAGAGTGGCAACATCCTCGTGTTTGATGCCTCCTGTAATAGTATGTCCAAATAGGACCTGTCCCTTTGCATCGCAGACGATTATACCTTGTAGGTCTGCATTATTAGCCATGGTTTCTGTAACTATCTCTTCAATCTTAGTCTTGTCTACCATCGGTGAGTTCTCCTCCAAAGAGGTCTACACAGTCTACTATCGTTGTAAGCTCGGACTCTTTAAACTTATTTGCTAGTCCGCGCCTTTTGCTTCCAACTCATTTTTCCGAACTATGAGCGGCTTAACAAATTGGCGATGGACTTAAATTCCTTCACGAAAAGGTGGGCTGAAGAATTTTTGGAGGAGAATTATTAGATGCCTATGTTGAGAACTAGCTCTGAGGCCTTTCCCGCGTCGAAAGACGTCATGAGCGACATTCCATATGTCTTACGTGTAGAGTTTGGCCATCTTGCACATGAGACTACAAAAATTGTTGGGAAGCCAATAGCATGCCACAAGTGTAATGGTTTCCTTCTTAGTTTAGATCAAATTCAAGAAGATTCGAAGGTAGGTAAACACTTTGTTTGTCCTTTCTGTGGTACCCTGAATGTTATTGAAGGTGCGATTGTCGTCGCTGGTGATGATACTGATTTTGTTCTAGAACCACCAAAAGATACGACTGAAACTGGTACTGGAGTTATTTCGACCGGTGGAAAGTCATTCCTAGCATTGATTGATGTATCTGGATCTATGAGTGGTGCAAATCTTGCAGCAGTTAAGAGAAGTTTGAATACCTCTATTGATAGTCTTGCTGCAAATGCTCCTGATACGATGTTTGGTCTTATCGAGTTTGAGAGCAGTGTATTATCAAGGGATCTGGAAACTGGTGAAGCAGTTCACCTACCTCAGGATTCCTTTGCCAGTCTTGATAAAATAATGGAGTCCACAAAGAAACTCCTTGACAAGATCAAGTTAGTCAATGTTGGTAAAAATACTGACAAACTAAAGGGTCATGTTAAAGCGCTGCGTGACCAAGGTGGTACTGCATTAGGTCCTGCAGCAGCAATGGCTTATGTCATCGCAAAACATCGCAATGTTGGGAGAATAGTGCTTCTTACTGATGGACTTGCAAATGAGGGAATTGGCGCTCTTGAGGGGTACCAAGTTACTCCCGCAAACCAGTACTATGAAGACCTGGGAAAGATGTTCCTAGAAGCTGGTGCCGCAGTCGACGTTGTTGGCATTTCTTCTGGAGCCGGAATGGAGTTGAAAACACTCGGTTTACTACCTGAGGCAACTGGTGGTCAAATGTACTTTGTCACACCAAATGAGCTTGATAGAAGTCTATCAGAACTAGCAGGTGCAACTATGCTAGGTCGAGATGTAGACGTTCGTCTTATTACACCGCCTGGAGTTACTATAAAGGACGCTTCTGGAGTGTCCCGAGCAGTAGTTGACACACTCAAGAAGAAAGGTGCCAGTAAAATCGGTGTTGTCGGGGAAGACCACGAGCTCTACTTTGAGGTAGCTCCTAACAGAGAGATCAAGGAGTCTGAGGTACCAATTCAGGTACAAGTTTCATATACTGACGAGGCAGGTGCGCGCCGTGTTCGTTCACTCACAACCAAACTAAAGGTTTCAAAGAGCGAAGACGAGATTATGGAAACTCTGGATCCGACCGTTGGTGCAACTTTTGTGACACAGAAGGCTGGTGAAGAGTCCTTTGGTGGAGACCGAGAAAAAGGCCGCAAGAGAATTGCATCCTTCAGATCTGCTATGAAAAGTAAGGCAGGTGCAGCTCCAAAAGCTGTTCAAGCAATGCTTGAGAAGGCTGACCAAGCTCTAGATAACGAGGAGAAAGAGATTGAACGTCAGGAAGAGATGATGGAGATGGCTCCTTCATCAGCACCATCAGGTGCAGCAGATGAAGCATTCACTGAAAATCTCGCTCAGATGAAGAGGAGCTCCAAGAGCCTCTTTCGAAAGGAAGACGATGAAGAATAATCTTCGGATTCACCTTTGAAATGTAATGAGCCGTGCTATATTCAGCACGGCTAACCTTATTTCTATGTAACACAACATAAGATATGTTCAAAATGCGCATTTTGGACAGAAGCTAGCAACATATCTCCACAAGTCTAAAATAGTCAACTGCGGGGGTAAAAGTTGTTAGTGCACAGTAGAAAGCAGCGGGGATTCCGTACGTTGATTACACAAGAAAAACTCCAAAAAATCTTATCGCGACTTAAATCGCAAGAAGGTGTACGTGGAGTTGTTGTAACCAACATGGAAGGTCTTCCACTCAGTAGTGATCTAGACCCTGACACAACCGAGAATGTCGCTGCAATCATTACCTCTCTCGTAGGCAAAGCCCTTGATGCAGTAAGGGAACTTCGTGAGGGGTCACTGTCTTTCCTGACCCTGGACACAACAAAGGGTCAGATTAACATCGCACCGGATGTGAGCGAGGGCGTTATATTGGTCGTCCTCAAAAACAATGAATGAATGGAGTGTACTTGAATGAGTGATCCAAAAGCCTTCGATAAGATACTGACTGAAATCATCAGACAGGATAAGGGCATAAAAAAGGTGATTCTCGTTGATAAAACAGGATTGACTATAGCAAATGTAAGTAAACTCAGCTATTATCCTGTCGACGTGGATTCAATCGGTGCTATCGCTAGCGCGGTCTTCTGTGCAAGTGAGGAGCAGGGCAAGAACCTGCAGATTGGGGAGCTTGAGATAGTCACTTCTGAGTTTTCAGAGGGCAAGATCTTCGCCTCGGCCTGTGGGAAAGGTGTACTCTGTGTAGTATCAGAGGCAGAAGTGAATATTGGTCTGATCCGGCTTGTGATGAAGAAGCAAGGTGTACAGTTAGCCGATGAGCTTGACAAATTCTTAGCAGTTGAGCCACTGTCCCCCAAGGATAGTGAGCTTGATGAAGAGGACCTCAAGTCCGCCCTAGCTGAGCTCGAACGTGTATAATCTAGAAGTGCCTATGATTATAACGTCTGCATTGTTCAACCTGCTCATGATGATGTAAATATAGCTAATACTACAATTGAACTCTTGATAACTAATTAGGGTAGCAGTGTAAAAGCATATCCATGCTGATACCCAGCAACATGGGAGAAAATCCAGAAGTATTTGATTGAATGGGATATTCCTCTCTCTATTTCCAAGACATTCCATTGAGAGTGCCTATATGATCCATGTCCCGATGACTGTTGTCGCCAGGTGTCATCGAATTCAAAGAATGTTGAATTTGCGATTGTACCTCCATAGATATATCGATTGGGATATTGTCCTCCTGGAGTTGTAAATTCTAGAGGATTGCCAAATATTTCATCAAGGAATTCCCAATCACCTATTGGGAATATTGATTTAGAGATACAAGATGCAATTTCGCTTCGTTGATAGGAAGTAAACTCACTTGCATTAGAAAAAATCACACTGACCTTTGGAGATAAATAGATATCATCAACAAAAGAACGTGCATCAAGATGAGCGGGAATTTGTGGAAGATTGATAATTTTCGCAGTTATCTGTTGTGATATATTATTGGGAGATTCCCATTCTTCTTCAATGGAATCACCATAAATATCAGCCGTGAGATAAAGCATGTCGTATGTTAATGTATCATTAACACTTACAGACCATGAGAGAGAATGATTTGGATCAGTCGATGTAAATGGATTCTCAGATGATAATGTTAGAATTCCTACTATTACACCACTTACCATTAAGAAAGAAATTATACAAACCACCACAATCTGAATTTCTCGATTCATTACAATCCCTCGTTCGTGCTCTCCTATATTGAAATAAATTAAGTTATTGTTTCTAAGAAATAGATTGATTCTGATATGTATCCAAATATAGTTAATATTAGATAAAGGTTCAAATAACAGGTCCAGACTGATGAGATGGAAGATTCTTGTCCCACAAAGGCTTTTATGAGACATGATTTCTAACTCAATCAATCTCCCGACAATGGACCCAAGTTTCGATAGAATGAGGTGTTAACAATTCGCAAAGACGACAAGGGCAGAATTCATTTGAAATTGGTCTTTTATGGTCCCAGTCTAGGCGGTAAGACTACAGCTCTTAGATGGCTCTATGGAAAAGTAGAAGGTCTACAGAAGGGAGAATTCACAGCAATCGAGGATGAAACCAACCGAACGCTGTTTTTTGACTACGTACCCATGTCAGCTGGCGGCAGAGTCCTCTTTGACGTCTTTACAGTAGCAGGACAGAAGAGGCACAGACACCAGCGAAAAGTAGTCCTACAGGGTACTGATGGAATCCTCTTTGTAGCAGACTCGTCACCAGATCAGCGAGATGAGAATACAGAGAGTTTTGAAGAATTGAAACTATTCTTAGGTGATGGTCTTGGGCGTGAAATCCCAATAGTGGTCATGCTAAACAAGAGAGATTTACCCAACAGAATGTCACGTGAAGAAATGCTTGATCTCCTTGGTCTAGGAGGCAATGTTCCAATCTATGAGACCATTGCAGTCCAAGGCGTAGGAGTTAAGAGGGCGTTCCAAGCTATAGCACGAGAAGTAATTCTGAAGCGTATGTATAAATAGTTAACAATAGTTAAAAGGTGAAACAAAATGGGAGAATCCCGCGAAAATACACTCGAAGGTGTTCTGAATGAACTTCAGGGAAGTATTCCTGAGATTGAAGCCTGTGCTATAGTAAGTGTTGAAGGTCTCCCAATTGTGTCAGCCCTTCCCACTGATGTTGATGAAGCAAAGGTAGCAGCTATGACCGCAGCAATGTTAACGCTCGGAGAGAAGGCTGCAATGGAACTGGGCAAAGGTGAGCTTGAACAGGTAAACGTCAAAGGAGTAAATGGTTGGTTGCTTGTTGTTCAAGCTGGAATGAATGCCTGTCTTACTGTATCTACAACTGCAAATGCAAAGCTCGGTTTAATATTCTTAGATATGAAGCGTGCTGCAGAAAAGGTTGCAGCAATGATATAGTACACAAATATTCCTAGCACCAACTCTATTAGGGGTACATGTTTGATTATTCAAAGCAGAGGGCGCTATCGTTGAATATTACAGGTCCTGTCTATCGATTGTACGAATACTTCTTATATCATCAGTTAGACAAGGATAAAGCTCCTCGCCATGTTGGTATAATTCTAGATGGAAACAGACGTTATGCTAAGAAAGTAGGTATGGAAGTCCCGTGGTTTGGTCACCAGAAAGGTGCTGAAAAGGTCTTGGACGTACTCCGTATACTCTGGGAGGCTGGAGTTAAGGTATGTACTCTCTATGCATTTTCTGTAGAGAACTTCAACAGAAATCCAGACGAAGTCAGAGAGATTATGTCCCTTGCAAAGGAGAAATTTTCAGAAGTTGTTGATAATCCAGATGTTCACAAACACAAAGTACGAATTCAAGCCATTGGTCGAGTAGATCTCCTACCAGAAGATGTTCAGGTAGCAATAATGGCTGCAGAAGAAGAAACTCGAGGATATACAGACCACATTCTCAATGTTGCTATAGGTTACTCAGGTCGAGCAGAACTTGTTGATGCTGTAAAAGCAATAGGTGAAAAAATCGAAGCTGGTACAATGAGCCCAGCAGACATCACTGAAGATGTTATTGAAGGCCATCTCTACACAAATGGTGTACCTGACCCAGATCTCATCATTCGAACATCGGGCGAAGAGCGATTATCAGGATTCCTTCTCTGGCAATCTGCTTATTCTGAACTGTACTTTGCTCAGATTTATTGGCCTGCTGTAAGGCGAATAGACATCTGGCGCGCATTACGCTCCTATGGTGAGCGCTCAAGACGATACGGAAAGTGATTTCCGAATCAATTATGACACAGCGTTTTATATGGCAAATTTGTTGATTTGACATAACAGGAGACTGCGAGGTTTTGGCTAGAACTCCAGTTGATGTCTATCGAGGTCTTGTGAATACACAACTCGATGACAGCACAGCGGAACAGATTAACTCAGTCGTATCTAGGTTTACTGATTTTGTATTCGCTGGAGAAAAGCTATCCATTCATCTCAATAGATTTCTTCATCTTATGACCCGCTTGATAGCATTGCTTGATTCTGAAACAAATGTCAATCATGATCATCTCACTATGTCGGTTGACCTACTTGACTATCTTACTTCTGCTTCAAAGTGGTGGACAGTTTCGCGGCAGGAACCGGGAATTGTCCTGCGACCTCCTTCACGTGAAGCTCGCGGATTCATCAAATCCATTACCGATCTTCATGTTGGTGGAACAACCCTCCAAAGAATTTCAGGGGCAACTGACAAACTCTCTAGGTTCCTTGAGGAACACGATATTGAATCATCTGAAGAGGTCGAACAATTCTGTAATAGTATGCTCTCGTCTTGGGCTTTACTTAGTGCATTTGCATGCAAAGGACAGGGTAGAAATGTTGCAACAGAGGCTGATTTTGAAACAGCCTATGATGTTGTTCGTATTCTCTTGTTCTATGTTGAGCTTGTTGATTTCAAAGCACTGACAGTCGTTCGTCAGTTAGGTAGCCATCCGTTACTTCCCGAGGCTGCTAGCGTGAATTTCGCTCCGGGATTCGAAAAGAAGTTGAATGCATCAGTAGCAGCAAGTCTTGAGAAAGAATATGGTGAACATCTGATTCATATGGCAAAAGCAACATCAGGTGCATCTCGTTCAATCCTCACAAATTCGCTTAGATTCTTGGGGCAACTTCAAGCAGTGAAACAGGGTATAGAACGTTTAGAAGAAGAACACTATGATTCTATTATTGTAGGCTCATTGGAACTAATTGAGAGTGCTGGAGTATCTTCTGACTTTCTCCAAAATGATTCAGCTGCAATACTAATTTTCAAAAATCTTCAACCTGGAGATGGAGTTGATGAAAGAATCCAACTCTTGATTCGGCGGCTTGAAGGATTAATCGTTGATTCGACTGGTAATAAGGACTTTCTCTTACAATATGCTCGTCTAGTACCACGTCTTATCGCATTGATTTTGCTACTAGCTAGTAAGACAAAAGAATACCCAACATCTCCCATTGAGGATTCTGATCTAAAGCGAGGTCTAATTCTTCTTCACAAGATAATCAATGGCTAGCTTTTGATTCACCAATTAGAATCCGTGCATCAACGACTAGAGTACCCTTTCCTTTTTCATACACAAAGGTTGGATTGCAATCTAGTTCAGTAATCTCAGGATTTTCTGCAATCATCTTAGAAACAGATAACATGACACCAATCAAGGAGTCTATGTCTCTTGCAGGTTCTCCACGGATACCTTCTAGAATCTTGTATGCCTTTAATTCCTTCAACATCTCTCTTGCGTCATTCTCGGTGAATGGAATCAATCTGAATGATACATCTTTGAGAACTTCGACGAAGATTCCACCAAGACCTGCCATCAATGCATGTCCAAACTGTGGGTCTTTTGTGACACCAACAATAATCTCTGTGCCCATATCTGCGAAATCAGAAATGAAGACACCTCGACTGAGATCTACTTCAATTCCTTTCTCTTTTCCGTAGTTCTTGGCATTGGTCATAATTTCAGTGAATGCTTTACGGACCTCATCATCATTCCTAAGATTGATTTTCACACCTCCAGCATCGGATTTGTGTAAAACATCCTTGGAAAGTATCTTTAACACGACCGGATAACCGATAGCTTTGGACTTTTGCACAGCCTCATCCGCAGTCACTGCTGTGTCATAAGCTGGAATAGGAATCCCATATGCTTTCATTATGTCTTTAGCTTCGTTTTCCAGTACAAATGTTCTTCCCTCTTCGAGGGCAGTCTTGAAGATTTTTTTTGCCTCTTTCATCTATTTCCAGACCTCTGCTCTATTAGTTTCGTAAGCCCCGCCCTTTTATGGTTTATCAGAGATGATAGTTTTATTGAACTCATCTCCGTATTTAATCTCTCCATATTGTGCTAATGCTTTCGCTGCAAATGCAGCCTTCTCACCAGTTGCATATGTTGGCACACCCATTAACTCCATTATCTCCCCTGCTTTTGTGGTGAATCCTCCACCCATAGAAACTACAACAAAGGGAAGACCTGACTGTCGTTGGTGGTTTGCAATCACATTGGTTATTTCCATACTCAGACTAGGTGTCTGAAGGAGCATACCAACTACAAACATGTCATATTCACCACTCTTGATTGCTTCTTCAAAGACAATATCATATCTAGTCGAATCTGCATCTCCTACCACATCGATTGGATTTCCTATTGCACAATACGCTGGTAAACGTTCTTTGTAAATTTGTGTGAGTTCATTTGATGGGGAGGGAATAGCTAATCCCGCGGCTTCAAGTGCATCTGTTGTCATGACTCCCAATCCACCACCGTTAGTAACCATCAGAACTCTATCTCCCAATGCAGCATGTTGCATAGCAAGAGCTTTTGCTGCATCAAACATATGCTCAAAGTTATCAACTCTAATTACACCAGACTGTCTGTATGCAGCGTCAGCGACTTTATCTGACCCTGCAAGAGAACCCGTGTGAGAACTTGCGGCGGCCTTTGCTTTCTGACCTCTTCCTGATTTCACAACAAGAACAGGTTTGTGAGGTGTCACTCTTGATGCAGTTTCAAAGAAAGTTCGACCCTTATCCTGATCGTATCCTTCGGTGTAGTAGCAAATGACCTGAGTTGAATCATCGTCCGCTAGATAGCAGAGCAAATCATCATCATCCACATCACATTTGTTACCAAGGCTGATTAATTTGCTGACACCAAGTCCCAGCTCAGAAGTCCAGTCTGATATAGCTGCAGCAAAAGCTCCTGATTGAGATACTAGTGAGATATTCGCAACGTTACTGGGCTTTGGTCTACCACATCTGTACTCAGGAAGGAAGAAAGTGTCGATATGACTGAGGGTATCCACAACGCCAATGCAATTTGGTCCAATTATTCGGATTCCATGCTTCTTCGCAAGGTCTACAACTTCGTTCTCTAATTCAGTACCAATAGGTCCTGTTTCCGAAAATCCACCGGAGATAATTATTGATGCTTTGACTCCTTTTGCTGCTATATCCTCAAACACTCTTGGCGTTATTCTCGCTGGAACTGCAACGATGACCAGATCAATCGGATCTTCAATATCTTGGAGTGTTGGAAAACATGGAATTCCAAGAACTTGTTTGTATTTTGGATTTACTGCAAAGACCTTTCCTGTGTATTGAGGTTTGATGAAATTTTGAACAATCGATGCTCCAACACTATTCTGGCTTGCGGATGCCCCATAAATTGCAACACTTTTTGCATTGAAAAAGACATCAATTGATTCTGTAGACCCACAATTCAAGATTTACACACTCTGACATCCTCTGTTGAGTAAGCAGGTTTCGCCCCTAATTAGTACTTGTTCTTTGTCATGTGGTCCTAATGATAATCCTAAAAGCAGAATTCACAGGTTCATTGATGAGGTCGAATTGTGAGCTTTGACATCATTGCAGATGGTCAGCAGATACTGAAGTCATCTCTAAATGAATTTGAAAAATGGATGCACAAAGCTTTCCAATCAAGACTAAATTCTTTTGACAAGCTACTTGTATGCTATAGTCCCACTGCTTACCCATACCAGATCAAAGACCACAAACAAGTTCGTTCAGAAAATTTTCTCTCTCTCAGTGTGACTGGAACATCATGTTCATTGAATTGCGAACACTGTAATTCACAACTCTTGAAAGGTATGGAGGCAACTCTTACTCCTGAATCGTTGTTTGAGCGATGTCTGGAGATTAGGAATCAGGGAGGAGAAGGAGTCCTGATTAGTGGTGGTTCTGACTCAGAAGGCCATGTTCCCTTGGAGCGATTTGGCAAAGCAATAAGACGAGTGAAGAATGAATTGGATATGCAAGTTGTGGTCCATACAGGTCTTGTAACACCTGAAACTGCTTACCAGCTTGCAGAAGCTGGAATCGATGCTGCAATGCTTGATGTTATAGGTGATGAAGATGTTTCATCGAAAGTCTATCACATATCCGATGGTCCAAAAAAGATGCGAAGGTCTCTTGATATTCTAGAAGAATACAAGATACCTACAGTTCCACATGTCCTCGTTGGCTTGAATTATGGGCAACTTAAGGGTGAAATCGAAGCCCTTCAAATGATTTCAGAGGGGATTCCCTCAGCAGTCGTTATCATTGCACTGAGTCCTGTTAGGAAAACACCCATGGAAGATGTTATTCCACCATCCCCTGAAACTATCGGTCGAATCATGTCAGTAGCGCGTCTTGGATTTCCAGATATTCCATTATTGCTAGGATGCGCACGTCCTATGGGACAACACAAGATTGAAACAGATAAGTATGCCATCAGAAGTGGTGCTAATGGAATTGCACTCATCAGCCAAGAGGGAGTTGATTTTGCACGAAAACAAGGTCTAGAGCCAACGTTTGAAGATGTGTGCTGTAGCTTAGCATTTCAAACATTGCTGTAATTCCTTTTTATTATCCATCCTGCTATCTCATATCCCAGATCAAAGAACCAAAGACCTATTGCTGCTGGGAAAAGTAATGGCCAAATCAATGATATCAAAATCACTGAAACTTTCATGGTAAATCGGTATTCAAAGAATTTGTATGCTCTTGGTGAAATCTTCTGGTCTGCCCATTCATTACCTCGCTCATCAAGAACAGCAGCAAGGAACATCATGACTACCAAAGTCAACCAGTCCAACCAACTACTGATAGGTGGGATTCCAATTAGAATCACCACTGTAAAAATCAATACGAATCCGACAGCAAATTGCATTCGGTTGACTTTCCCTGATGCAAGTACACCAATGATTATACTCGTCATAAGGGCCAAGTCCCATTCTGATACAGTCATTATGAATCCAAAAAGAACCCCTGCAAGAGCAAGCGGCACCCAAGAAAGATCTGGTCTTTCTAATTCATCAAGCAAATCATCGCCAATCTTCAGGGTTAATCCTGCAAGAAGATAGCCTGAGAAATACGCCACCCACTCAATCATTCATATTCACCATCAAGAAACAGATAGAATTGCTATAGTGGCCCCTCAGCTTAACTATGACTCTTCGCTGGACATTTCTGTCCTCAGATAGCCAATTACATCACCGGAGCCGATTTGACTTCCGATGCTATCCTGATAAAACTTCGTGATTGTCCTACAGGAGGAAAACTGGGGTTCCAATAGCCTGACCTGGGAGATTTGTATTGAATTTTGCTCGAACTGCACCACTATTTCCATGAGGTCCAAGCACTTTTCCTGTGATTTCCCTCTCTCCAGGTGTAGTCCATTTCACTTTCCGGCCAACTAGTGCGGCTGCCTCAGATCTGGTCTTTGTTTCACTGAATACGAGAATTACTTGATTTGGGTGCTGTAGGTGCTTACCTCTTCTATAACTGCTAACAACACCTTTCTGACCAGTTTTTACTGCGCTCTTCGACATGCGGAGTTCCACCTATGGGAGTTCTGGTGAACGCCCATTGGAATTGGATATAAGACTTACTGAATGAACTTTATTTTCATTCATCTTCTAATTAATATCGGGCCCACTATCAGTATTGGAACTGGATTCCGTTGTGTGCCTTGAAAAACGAGCATCTTCTTCTTTGCCCTTCTCTAATAATACATCCCTGATGACCCATCCGACTTGGTCCTGTCTTTGAGCTAGTTTGAATAATGCAAACCATGTTCTTCCATCACCCATGACTCCCTGAAGGTAGAGGTCATCTACCATCATTCGTGCGACACCAATCTTGTCGGTGGATGTTTTAATTGCAGTATCAATCCGCCCCTCACTATCAACCACTTCCTTGACTCTCCATGCATGTTGCATTGCACTAAGAAAAGAGAGGAAGACGACAAAGACAACTATCAAGAAAGCTCCATTGACATCATTGACTGGAAATAGCGAATATCCAAGAGTGTATAGAGACATTACAAGCACTACAAGAAAAACAAGTCCTTCGTACAATGCATTTCCAAAACTTGTGACGCGCCAGTTATAGTACTTGGATAATCTAGAACTTGGGGATCGAAAAGTCATGATATCTGACAGGTATCTATTTCGTGAAATCCTACCAACGTAGAGCCAAATTGATTGCAGGACTAAAGCATGTAGTATGAATAAGAGTGAAACTGGGCTGTAGAGGACCTGCATATGTTATCCCTTGAGATTTCTCGTTTAAACATATGTAACAGCGCTATAATGAAATACTTTCGGATTACTCCCCACAACGCTGATGTCCGTTCCAGAAAACAGAGAATCACGAAAAACCTGAACCCCTTTGGAGCGTCATAATACATAGGGTTTATTCTGGATTGCGCGGGTCCGGGTCTTGCCCTCCCGGAATTGTACCTGGACTCGCCTCCCCTTCTTTTCTTACAGAATCACTTATCATCGTAATCTATGATTCGAACATTGTGACTATTATGGACAGAGTTCATCATATCGATCCTACTGCGATTGGAAACCTCAGCAGTTTTCTGAATACTATGGGTAAAGTCGGAGTGCTAGGGGCTGGGCGTCTGGGCAGAGCTACGGAAATCACTAAGAGAATGTTTGAAGACTCTGAATGCTTCACTTTCCTATCTTTGTCTGGTCCAATGATTCCAGGAGGATTACGAAAAGTAGTCAGTCACCTTGTGAAATCTGGAAAAATAGATGCAATAGTCACTAGTGGTGCAAATATAGTACATGATTTAGTTGAAGCATACGGAGGAGCTCATTACCGGGTCCCAGTTGGTAAAGATGACTATGAGCTAAGAGAAGCTGGCATGGGTCGTATTGCTGATATTTATGTGAAGGAAGAGGACTTTGAAAAATTTGAGAAGGGAATCTATGAGTTTCTGGATAATCTTCCTGATGAGAAGATGACAACTCTTGCTCCTAGCGAATTTCTAACTGAACTTGGTCTTACAATCAATGATGATGTATCGATTTTGAAGCAGGCGGCAGAAAAGGGAGTCCCTATCTTCTCTCCAGGATTGATGGATTCAATGCTAGGATTTCATCTTTATACATACAGTACAACCAAGAAAATGTCACTTGATTTTGTGAAGGATCTGCGAATTTTAGGAGAAATTGTGACCCAGACCAAGAAAACTGGTGCAATCATGCTTGGGGGCGGTCTTACGAAACACTTCACAATGGGTTCGACTATCCTCAAAGGCGGTCTCAATATGGCTGTGCAAATCACCTTGGACCGTCCAGAAGGAGGTAGTCTTGGTGGAGCTCCGCTTGTTGAAGGTGTATCATGGCAGAAGATGCAAAAAGAGTCCAACTTCGAAACAGTCATAGGTGATGCCACTATCATCTTTCCATTGCTAATCCTTGGTGTGATTTCTTAATCCTCTTACATAATACTCCAAATCAAAATGCCTCCCTCGTATTAATTCACAATAGTTAAATAATTAATTCTGGTATCTCTCCATGTGTTTGCTATGAGCGATACTAACTGGCCAATGCCTTACAAGAAAGGATCTGTGTATTTTCAGTATCAAGTAAAGGACTTTGATCGTGCGAAGAAGTTCTATTCTGAAATCATGGGATTTGAGGTTACCTGGGATGGTGGAACAGAAGTTGGATGGGCTGAGTTTGCATTACCAGCTGATGGTGCACGATTAGGCATCAATCTGATACGAGAAGGTGAACATCGACAGGGTTCAGGAACTCTCACAATGGATGTATGGGACCTTGATGCGTGTAAGACTTACCTATCTGAAAAAGGTGTGGATACATCTGATATCATTGATGTCCCTGATATGGTCTCATACTTCAATCTTAAGGATACAGAGGGGAATCCCATACAGGTAGTATCTGATCCTCGGGCGAAGACTGAAGCGTAATGATTCTCTTTTACTCATCATATTTAGTGGCTATAATCAGTCCGACTAACATTATCAGAGCTCCTATGTAGAGATGGTGCAACTGAAATCCCGCTATCAGGTATGGGTCGAAATCCGGTAGAAAATGGAGGAAATCGGTACCCGCTACAAAGTCGTGGAGATCATCAACAAGAATTACCAGACCGATTATGAAGGTCAACACACCAACAGCGACGCCTTTCTTTCCCATAAATTATCACTCCTTTTGAGTCTTGACGAATCCCTCTACTAGTCATGCACTTGAAAGGTTATCAATCCTGCTTCAAATGCTAAGTTGTCAAGATTATTAACTGATTATGTAGAAACATAGCATAGAGGGTACATTAGTGGGTAGACAGAATCATTCGATAGTACTTCTTTCTATTATCATAGTACTATCAATACAAGTGGTGATTAGTCCAGTTGCACTTTCCACAGACTCTGTTCTATCAAGCCGGAGCGAAAACACATTCCAAAAAGCAAATGAAAATACGAGAGTTATTCAAAGTCTGGCTCTTGAAAATAGTAGCTCAATAATCGTTGATGGAGATACCGCATATGTAGGAATTAGTGGAGACCCTGGATATTTGGTAGTTATTGATATTGGAAATGTATTTGTTCCAGTTGAATCTGATAGGGTTGAAATAGCAGGTCATGTCATTGATATCTTTGTGTTAGGGTCTCATTGCTATGTTGTAATTACTGATGGTGATTTTTGGATTTTTGATGTTACAGACCCATACAACATTGAATCAATTGGTTTCTTCAGCGTTGAATCTTATACTCGTACCATCTTTGTTGAAAATAATCTTGTATATCTTGGAAGTTATGATGGTCTGCGGATTGTAGACGTTAGTGACCCAACCAATCCTAACGAATTAGGGCTATACTATTCCTACCTTCAAATAGAAAGTATACACATCAGGAATGGCTTAGCATACCTCTGCCATGATGGTGGCTTGATGATTGTTGATATACACAATCCTAGTAGTTTCACTATTCTTGGGCGATATGGTATTATTGGGGCTTCAGGAGGAATGTGCTTATTTGATGATATTCTCTTTGTGAGATACCACTATACTGGATTAGTTGTACTCAATATATCTGACCCGTCTGATCCCCATGAGATTGGAAACTACGAGCAATACAGTTGGATATACTTTTTTGACATGTATTTTGATGGAAATTTTCTTTTCTTTGCAGGGGGATTATATGGAGTTCTTATCTATGACACATTCAATTTCAGTACCCTTATCCAAGTAGGCTCGTTCGATGAGGGTTTTCGTCCTCGTGGTATTCAGGGTCAAGAAGGCTACATCTACTTGGTTGACAATGATAATGGATTGTGGATACTTGAGCATGATTGTGATCAAGACGAGCTCTACTCGCATCGTGAGTATGAGGTTGGAACTCCCCCCAATAATCCGGATATTGATCTTGACAATCTGCTGGACGGACCTGAGGTCGAAATATATCATACAGACCCTTTTTGTAATGACTCCGACTCAGATGCCATACCTGATGGGTGGGAAGTAGAACATGGACTAGACCCTCTGTCTAATGATGCCCATGAGGATGCAGATGGAGATACTCTTGACAATCTCTTTGAATTTGAACTTGGGACAAGTCCAATTCTTGTTGACAGTGATGGGGATACCTATTCAGATGATTGGGAGTACAATAATGGTTTTGATCCACTGGACCCTTTTGACCCACCTGTGACGTCTACTCAACCCACTCAGATAGCTCAACCTGCTCAGTTAGTCCTAGACTTGCTTGGTTCAAATTATTTATTGATACTGGGGCTTATAGGAGCTATCTGGATAATTTACCAATACACATCATCGGACTCGTACGAGGACTATCCCTACGATGGAACTTCTTCCCAAAGAAAATGGTACATGTTATGATATCACATAGCATCAAGAGTGGTGCAATTACAGGATATTGAGCAGATTGAAATACACATACTTTTGGTTATCATCAACAGGAGGGACATATCTAGCAGGTCGGAGAGTAAGAGATCTTTACTTCCCAATTTAGGGAACCGATTCAGCTGATTGTAGAGCTATTAATCGTTAGAAAATACGGTCCACAACGGTCAGACCAACCATGGGAGTAATCAAGAAACACTTGTGTACCAACCAATTAGAATCAAAATTTCAATCCTATCAATTGTAACTAATGTAGAATGTAACAGCTGGAGATAATCATGTCAAACAAAGAATGGCGATTCCTATCAAAATGGGCTGTATTGATTATGGCATTGGCAACACTGGTACCCCCATTTATGACAATTCTATACGGGGTTGACGGTCAAAGCATCCACGTATCTATAACTGCACTCTTTTGGGGGATATTTCCACCTGTGGCTCCTGCGAGCGGCTTCCAGATATTGGATGATTACTGGTTACCCGGTTCACTTTCACTTGGATTCTTTAACATCATCTTTGCGTTTCTGGTGATACGTTACATAAGAGGTGAAACTAGCAAAAGAAAGACACTTGTAGTTGGAGCCATGACAATAGTCGTTCCATTGATAGCATTCTTTTCCGCTCTGCCACTTATGATTTCAAGAGAAGTCTTTGCCTACATCGGTCCTATTCCCATTCAGTATGTTATTGGCCGCTTATTGATGCACTTTGCTGGTCCAAAAGAGGTCACAACGCCTTGGTGAAAGCATGAGATGGTGCTCATCAAGAAACACTCACTGTATATGGGGACGCACTCGAAGCCCTAGCCCCAATCAAGAGTTTCTTTCGCACAAATTCTTCTGATTATGTGGTTTTAATCCCATATTTTCAGAAATCGTTCAATGAAGTGTCCACTTCCGAGCGAAAAATCTCATCCATGCCATAATCCTTTTATTCAAACCTCTTGCGGAAGCGTTGAGTTTAGCCACTCAAGACCATAAATTTCAAGGTGACCAATTATGGGAAAACGACCAGGACAATGTTAT
>SDNZ01000006.1 GCA_004524565.1 Candidatus Thorarchaeota archaeon | reverse complement strand
GATTCCATTTCCAGACGTTTCAGGATATAGTAAACATTGGTACCCATTGAACCTGTATAGAGGTGTATCTCATCCAAGACAACGAATTTCACTGATGTAAGTAATGGAACCAGTCGGGATTGCATCCATCCAAGGTGATAATGTAGAATATCAGGATTTGTCAAAAGAATATCTGGAGGCCGCTCGTATATCTTCCCTCTTTCTTGCTGGGTAACATCTCCATCAAAGATAGCTACACTGAGCCCTGCTGCTTTTCCTAGTTGTTCCACCTTGTCGAACTGGTCTCTAGCAAGCGCCTTGGTTGGATAGATGAGAAGTGCTCGTACACCCGGTCTTGCAAAGGTTTCTTGAACTGAGATGAGTAATTGCCTGATAATTGGAAGAATGAAACCCTCAGTCTTCCCCTGAGCAGTCGGAGCTGCGATGACCACGTCTTCTCCATTGTTGATTGCATTGTACGAGTCCTCTTGGAACTTGTAGAGTTTTGTAATCTCCTTTGCTTCAAGTCGTTCGACCAGACGCTTTGGGATTCCCAGATCAGCAACAGCGGAACCATATTCAGCATCAGTAGCAGGCATGTACTCATACTTCACGAGATAATCACGTCCAGATGCAATTAGGTCACGCAGAGTTTCAGGGAGTGCATCAAGGTCTCTACCACCCGCCTCTACTAGTTTCTTTATCGCGGCCTCTGATTGTATACGTGATAATCTGTCTCGTGCACGTTTCTTCTTCTTGGGGCCATCTGTTCCAGTTCCAAGATATTTCTCTCTTCGAATCGCAGATTTTGCATCCTCTCTATCGAATGCACTATGCTTGATCTCTTCACTATATCCCTCGTAAGCATCAAAGAGGTCCTTATTCTTCCCATCCACCATTATTTCTACATCGCATGTAGAACAGCTGACATACCAACCTGCATCTACTTTATTGAAGTCAAGTCGGGAACCACATTTGGGGCAATGTAGGACTGGCACAATAAACACCGATTTCTATGATGTCGAAGGGTAGCGGCTTATCAAACTTTGGCACTGAATATTATTCTAAAATAGACTCATCGTTTCTATACACAATTTTCATGATGAAGAAGAATAGAATAACAAAACTAACTACTTGACCCAAATTCACAAAGAATATGGTAAATAAAGTGTTTAAAAAATCTGTAGACCCAATTAGCGCAGTAAAGCTCGGGATATTTGGAGTCAACAATGTTATGATTGATACCAATACAATTGTGATACTGATAGCAGCGAAATATGATACTAATCCTCTAACATCATCATTTGAACTTGGATTAGGAGTACCATATTTTTCAAAGGTTATTTCTATTTCTTGATTACTAGGAAAAGAGTTACCAAATACACTATATCTTGCTAAGTCGGGATGAGTATTATACTCTGCTGAAATTGTATCTTTTGTTATCTTTCTACCGCAAATTTTAGACCATATTCCAATAGATGAACCAAAGAAAATGTATGTTATATAAATAAGACTTAGATTAAAAATCAGGAGCATTCCACTCAAGTGTACCAGTATTGAAGAAACTATAACGAATGAGAATACTGGAAGCCACGTGCTAAGGATAGGTTTGCCCTCTACATCTCTGAGATTCTCGGCAAGAATAATTTCTGCATATTCTGGACATGCAAGAAGATTTTCCTCTGCCCGTTTTGAAATAATTATTGCTCTGGAAATAAGCCCATTCAGAGGAATTAGTACTTGCTTGTCACTCGAATACGACCAGAGTTCGATGCGTTTTGTAAATCCCATACGAGAACGAGCCTTGGATATGATTTGTTCCAATTCTGCGTGAGCGTACGGTTTTCTAAAACGATGCCTCAGAACTAATTGAAAGATAATTTGAGCAGAGAGTGCTATTGCAAAAGAGATCACCAACCAGAATAAAATACCAACCAAACTTAGCTCTATCAATGGTGCACTGGAAAATCCAAAACCCTCAATGGAAGTTATAGGTAATAAAAGAACGGCTATCATTATAGGAAATAGTGAGTAAAGAAGGACAGGTCCATTCCCCTCAGTTCCAACCCCTCTCTCGGATCTTATCTTATAATCTTCAGCTGAACTCATTTCCTACCCACAAAATCCTCTGAGGTAATATACGATATATGAATTTCTAATTACAAAGCCTTGTCGCAACACAATCCTTATAACGGTAGTGCAAGGAATTAGCACAACCGACTCGCACCAGCGATGGAGTTTGATCATAATGGTAGAAGATATCAGCTCAACTGATCTAGACAAAATTATTTCTGAAAATAAAGTAGTATTCGTGGACTGTCATGCAGTCTGGTGCATGCCCTGCAGGACTCTAGGACCCATGCTCGAGGAAGTCAATGATAAGTACGAAGGCAAGGGACTGAAAGTTGTCAAAATAGACGTAGATCACAATCGTGAGTTCAGCATGGAGAACCAAATTACAGGCGTTCCAAGCGTTCTTGTTTATTCAGAGGGCAAACGTGTCGTCTTTGACGATGGACACGGTAAGAAGACTGACAAACTCGTTGGTGTAATGCCAATGGAAGTTTACGAACAGATTGCAGATAACCTCCTTGCAGAAACTCCTGCATAATTATTCTATTGAAGACCCGCGGGGAAGGACATACCTTCCTCGTAGGCGGATTCGTTTTTCATCTACCTCTTAGGTAACAGATATAGGTGCTCATGAAGCTGAAAGCATCGGTGGAAAACGCATGGTAAAAGATGTTACACCTTCAGATGTCGAAGCTGAAAAGAAATCAACCAAGCTACTCTTTGTTGATTGCTGGGCTGACTGGTGTGCCCCGTGTAAGGCTTTAGGACCGATTCTTGATGAACTTGAAGAGAAATACAGCAATGATCCACAGGTAGGTTTCTTGAAGGTCAATACCGATAATCATCGAGAGTATTCTCGTGATAATCAAATCCATGGTATTCCTTGTGTGCTCATTTTCATGGATGGTGAACCTGCTAAGCTCGAAATACCGACATCAGAACCCGGAAAAGTAACTGTTGTTGACCGACTTATCGGATTACGACCTGCAGAGCATTACGAGTATGCGATTAATGCCCTATTAAACCGTGAACCGTAATCTAGTTGAGCACATGATGTTTTATTAGATATCACTACTGCATGAATATAGGCAGAGGTGTTAGATGTGCCAATACTACCATTCGGAGATAAGAATCCCAAGATAGATCCACAGGCATTTGTGAGCCCACAAGCCACACTTGTTGGTGATGTTGAAATTGGTCCGAGAGCAAATATCTGGCCTGGTGCTGTGATACGCGGAGACCATGCTTCAGTAAGGATTGGGGAACGAACCTGCGTGCAGGATAGTGCAGTCATACATGCACATAGTGAAGAAAATCCAGCAATCATTGGAAATGGTGTTCTCGTTGGTACTGCAGCTGTCATCCATGGAGTCTATATTGGTGATAGTGCAAGCATCGGTGAAGGATGTGTTATCTTCGATGGAGCTACCCTTGGAGAAGGAGTAATGCTAGCCCCAGGAAGTATCGTACCTGCTAATGTTGTAATTCCTCCACGAAGTCTAAATTCAGGCGCACCAGCTGCGCAGATTCGTGAGCTCTCAAGAGAAGAGGTAGAAAAACACAACGATAGAACGGAAACGATTGCACAGGTCTTTGCAAAACTCAAACGCTGGCAGCAACCTACTTAGCTACATCGTTTCACGATCTAATGATGCAAGATTTTCTACTCCTTCAGAAGTAACAAGAAAGACATCAGCTATCTTGACTGCCCCTACACCAGATACAAACCCAGTTGGGTGAAGTGTGAACACCATTCCTTCTTTGAGTGAAAATTGGCTCTCCAATGTGATGTAAGGAGGTTCTCGAAGATCTAAACCGATAGAGCTTCCTAATGGTTGAATGAGAGTGTTAAATGGGAAAATCTTACCTGATTTTTTCATGATTTGTTTGGTAAGATCCTCGAACGTAAGCTCCGGTTGCATCACCTTTTCAGCTATCTTCATCGCATTCAGTACATAATCGAACAATTTCCTCTGTTGGTCAGTCGGTTGTCCAAGGTGCAATGTTCTAGCAATCTCTGCGAAGTATCCTGAATGACTCACAGTTATGTCTAGGACAACAAAGTCCTCAGTCCGTATTCTGTGTGGACCGGGCATTGCAAAAGGATATCTAGCACGGTCTCCAGACAACACTGCTGCACGAATGCCTCGTTGCTGACCACCTGCTACTCTCATCGCAGATTCAATTTCAAGAGAGGCCTGATCTTCAGACTTTCCAGAGGCAACTGTTTCTAATGCTGTTCTAACACCGATTTCTGCTACATTAACAGCTTGTCGGATAGCATCAATTTCAGATGGTTCTTTGATGTATCGTATCTTCCAGATATTCTGAGAGAAATCCCGAAACCCAGCATCAGGAAGGCTACTCTTGAGCGTATCCAATTCACGTACCGAGAGCCAATCAAATTGAAGCCCTATCATTTTCTTTGAGAGATTCAACTCTTTTATAGCACCAATTATTGCATTCCAGTAGCTGTGACCCTGTGCTCTATACCAGTCATCAGAAAGGCTTGAACTAAATGTATGAACCTTTGCAAGAATAGATTCTCCAACCAATGTATCCTCTCTGAATTCGGAAATGATCAACTGAGGTTGATTGTTCTCTGAAATAATGCATGCAACAGGAATTCGTTGTCCTGTGCATCGATAACCTGTCAAGTACTGAACATCCTGACGTCTTGTAATGACTAGAGCATCGATTTCGTCGCGACGCATTGATCGATAAACACGATCAAGACGTTGTGGAGTGAATTGCATGATATACCACTTCGAACTTGGTGTCACATTTAAGCTTCGTGTCGAAGAGTTTTCTATTCAAAATAAGAGCGAGTGGCGGGACCGTCCGGATTCGAACCGGAGATTACCAACTCCGCAGGCTGGTGCCTTATCCAGGCTAGACTACGGCCCCATTCTTCGTGGGGCAATATTTGACTTATAGAGTCTTCGTTATGAAATATCAGAAACAAGTGAGTATAGTGATTGAATTGATGCTTTACCCAGTTGTTCCAGGATTCTTACAAGAGTCAGATTGTTCACATAGGTTATGATTCTGAGAACTTTTCCGTTTTACATAATAAAAGGTAGCTACACAGTATCCAAGGATGAAAAAGGTAAAGGGAATGAGTAGAAAAGCAGTGAATGACACTATTGGAGGTATTTGTATCACATACTCGTATAGTAGCATGTTAATGCTCCAGAAAGTAATCAATCCAATCCAGAAACCAGATCCATCAAAGTTCAATTTACTTTGTCCGTGTTGAATTTCTCTTCTTCTTATAAGAAATTCTGAAACGAACGATGCAAATGCAGGTACAATGAATATTGCTAAGGTTTCTATCAATAGTATCTAACTCCACGATTTGTTTCTTCTACAGATTCACCTCATAGTCAAGCTTATCCAAGCTAGACTATAGCCCCATTTTTCGAGGGGGCAATTTTGCCTAATAGAGTCTTCGTTAGAAACCTAGAAGGTGAAAAATTCTTAGAATCGGACTTTGTCATGAATGTAACCTACAAAGTCTACAAGGCATTTGCCATTCTCTTTCCTGATTTTCAAAATATGTTCCTGGTTTTCGATGGTGAAGGTTTCACCTTCATCAAGATTATCGAGAACTCCTTTTCCCATTGGGCTGTTTAGGTGCTTTTCAAAACGTTCTGCGAGCTCCTTCCCACGATTATCTATGTACTTACTAGGGTCAGTCACTCCTAACACCAACTAACCTTAGATAGTCATTTCGATAAATTAACCAAACTGGTAAAAGTATCCGCAATTCATGCATATGCAGACTTAAGCAAGCGAAAATGGAAGTGGTTTAACAACAGCACGACCATGTCGTTTAGTAATGCGAAGAGTGTGTTCAGAGGTCTGTAGAATAAAACTCTCGCCCTCTTCGAGATTGTCAAGAACGGTCTTACCCATAGGACCATTCAGATAGCGTGTGAATCGAGCCACAACTCTTTCTTCCGAAGATGTAGGTTCTCCAATAATGCTCATGATTCAAACCTCAATTCACACTCTTTTGCATGTATGAGGCATATAAAGTCCGATTTAAATAGAAAATGGCGGGACCGCCCGGATTTGAACCGGGGATACCCAACTCCGGAGGCTGGTGCCTTATCCTGGCTAGACTACGGCCCCAAGAGATGGAAAGTCTTGTGATTCTTAAAGAATTTGTTCCAACGAGATTTTTACTCAAGTTCGTTGCTTACGACACAGTTATAAAACAAAGGAGGGGCACGTCGCTTTGAACGCATAGGTGACAGTCGATGACTAACAAACAGAAAGCCCTTGAGCGTGAACGTATCAGACTCAGAAAGAGCCAGAATCCACAACAGATCGACTACAAGAAGATGGATAAGATCCGATCTGTAAAGACAGAGTTCTGGAAGGTGAAGAAAAAGGGTGTTGTTGCTGAAAAGAAAGCAAGCACCAAGCAAGCTGCTAAAAAATCCAAGCCTGAGAAAGAAAAGAAGAAGAAAGTGAAAGAACCAGAACTTGAAATCGTTGATGAGGAGCCAGAGCTAGAAGTCATTGAAGAAGAACCAGAAATCGAGGAGATTGATGAAGAACTCGATGAACTCTACTCCTATGATGAAGAACTAGATGAGGAAATTGATGACGAAGAAGTTGAAGAGACCTCTGAGTAACAGTTCAACATCGAGTTCTCGAATATCCAAAAGAATAAGACTGATGGATTCGTCTATGCAGTCTGTCAACCACTTAAGCAGAAGGTAGGATTATGACCACTCTTCTTCAGTTAGTCAAGCGTTTCCAAGAATTATCACCACGAGAGATGACTATTCAGGGGTTGGAAAGCCGAGTTGAAATAGGTCCACAGACAGATACCGATCAGACCAATACGACTGTTAATCGGATGCTTATTGCTACATATCCATCTGCACGTGTGGTCACCAAGGCATCTCAGGATAAGTCCAACCTTCTTCTCACGTACCGTCCGTTATTCCCTTATGCAGTCGATAGGTTATCAGGCTTAGATCTTGTGAGAGTACGCCTTCTAGCTAAGAACTACATCTCAACCTATGTTTTGGGGAGTGGTTGGTTATGCGCTAGAGATGGTCTCAATGATGCACTCATAGAGGCACTCGGACTGGAGAAAATTGGAGATTTCTCAACAGAGAGTGATTATGGACATATTGCAGCAATAGGTAGGGTCTGTAAACCACCGGGTGTAAAAAATCATTCAGGATTTGTAAATTACATCGCTTCAAAATTGAATCTTAATATGGTCATGTTCGCAGGAGACCTCGACGATGAGGTTGGGGATGTTCTCGTGAGCGCAGGGAATCATATCGATATGCCAGAGATTATCAATGCAAGGAAGCAGGATATCAATACTCTAGTCACCGGTGAACTATCTCCCGAAATCAGACTCTTAGCAAAAGAAGAAGGTATGAATACGCTCGAACTTGGTGCGTTTATGACGGAAGATCCTGGAATGAAGCGATTAAGAGATATCGTTAGTCTTGAGTTCCCTGATTTGAAAGTTGATTTCATTGAGGCAATTCCGTTAGCTCAAGGTCTCAAACCCTACAAGTCGGAAATGGCGTAGATTAGAAATCCATGTTACTTTGGTGGATATCGAATTATTACTACGTTCTTGTTCTTAGGAACACCAACATGTTTTGCTACAGGATTGCATTTCGTTCTCATGATATGAACTGTAGGAGACCCTGGTTCAAACTCTGTCAGGGACTCAAAATTACCCATTCCTTTCGCTACAATTATCTCTGCAGAATAAAAGAGGTCTAAAAATTCTTTAGAATTGCGCTCAAGATTAACACCAATCGCTGGAGCACCTGTATCAATGACCTCATCAGCATACTCTCCCAGTTTGACCTCATCAGCATCGATCATGGTGGCATCATTCAATATAGGACCACCTTTCACAACAGCTGTTACTTTGGGTCCAAGACGTTTGATCTCTCGAATGAGAATCATGTCAAGAACAACTTCTCCAGCATTATCATGAAGGAAGATGACATCTTTAGCAGTTTCACATAGCTTTCGGAATTCATCTACTTGATCAACCGCCAAGTCGGATTCTACGTTACTGAGAATGTGTCTTAGTTCATCAAGACTGAATTCCCTTCCAGATACATCGAATTCGATTGCATTTGCTGCAGCTGCAATGAGTGTGGCTGTTCGGAACTTAGAGTGTGAATCACTTGCTTCATCTACTAGTTGTAGAAGCTCTGGAAGAATGTTGAGTGCCATGATATTTGATTCTCGTTTCAACGCCTCATAGGGATCCTTTCCAGTCATACGCTGAACCATAAGGTCTCGATCTGTTCCAATGTGGCTTGGAACCGACTCACTGTTGAAGTTCGTTCCAAGAAATTTGGTCATCGCAGTAATGACATCCATCTGGAGCTCTTCATCATCTGTTGCTAATCGAACCTGATTGATAGCTCGTTCAAGTAGACAATGTGCACACTCTAATGACACTTTCATCTTAATTCGCCTGAACAGAATCCAATCCGAGTCAATGAAAAAGGAAACGGAAGGGACTATTTTCCAAGAGGTGTAACTAGATCTGAGAGAACGTCTTCTGGTTTTGGTGATGTAGCTACTGCAGAGGCTAGGAGCACGCCCTGGGCACCTAGTTTAATGGCGGATTTAACGTCATCACCATTACTTATACCAGCACCGCAGAGGATTACAACATCCTTGTTTACAGCACGTATCTTCTCTACTGTACCCGAGATTATTTCTGGTTGAGCCTGGGAGACTGAAATTCCAGAGCCGATAAGCTCCGGTGGTTCAACTGCAACAGCCCAAGGGTTCATAGTAGCTGCAGCAACACTCACCAGAATGTTGTTTGTACAAACCACAGCGTACAGATTGAGTTTGTGTGATTTGTCTATAGATGCCTCAATATCAGCAAGTTGCATCCTGTTTTCAGAATGATTCAGGAGTGTTCCAGCACAACCAGCCTCTACCAAGGTCTCTCCAAGAGCATGACCTGTGAATCTTCCAGGCGCTCCAGCATCCATATGCTGAGAGAATACTGGAATCTCAACGGCTTTCGCTACCCGATACACATCTGGAATCTGAGGTGCAACGATGATAGGTACATCATAATGATTTGATACCCGTTCGCAAGCTTGAGCAAGAAGAACTGCCCTCTCACCAGTCGCTTGGGGGTATGTTTTCAGATTGATAATGACAACAGGAGTCTTGATTTTCATCGGTCATATCCCACCTGATTATGCCAAGCAGCATCATGCGTGATTATAACTATTACTGGACATTGATGTGGGATAGTACAAGTGGTCTATCGAGCTGAACCAATGAGAAGCTTCATGATTGGTACCCGAGCGTAACCACGCCGGTTCAGGTCTGTTATCGGTTTTCGTACTTCTATCTTGACGAATTTCCCTGCTTCTGCAGACTTGTAGTACTGAAGATAGATTTTAGAGAATTCAGAAAAGGTTACTGCTGATAGAAGGTCCGAAACAACATCATTTGCTATTCTCACATGAGCATCCTGATCGGTCATTGCACCAGTCTTCAACTGAATACTACCAAGTGGAGCTTTTCCAATCCAGAATCTTTCACCCATTGCCATGAATTCAATGTAGAACTCATCAGTCCCTTCGATTCCTGCACCAATACTGGGATGATTGAACATATACATCAGGCGATCTTGAATTTCAGAGTGATAGGGGATTGTGTCACCTCGGCCTTCTGCAACTTCCTCAGTTACTGTTTCTTCAGCGTCTGACGCATCAACAGTTTCGCCTTCAGTAGTTTCATCCTCAGCATCTTCTATGGACTCAGCTTCGGCAGTCCCTTCTTCTTCTTCGTCACCCTTTTTTCGTCGAAAGAATCTTGACATTTTAGATTCGCTCCTAATTGAGAATTGAGCTCGTAGATACAGATTTGCGCTACTCTAGTATCCTATGCTCTTGTAGAAATCTTACCAGTTTATAGAAAAAGGTGTTTCAGCTGTATCCCTCACGGTTGAGGACTGGACTTTGGTGTGTTGTGAAGGGCCATTTGTTCCAGTTGGGCAATTAACGGGAGACCACCTGACGTCTTTCGCTCACCCCATAGCTCATCTACAAGAAGATCACGAATTGCTATTCTGATGACCTCTGAACGATTAGGATACTTGTTCTGTTCTATCAGTTCATCGACGCCATCAACGTAAGATTCAGGCATGCAAATAGTAACGACTCTCATTGTACACCAATCACATTGTTAACAAACACCATAATGAAGTAGTGTCTGATTGTGATGCGTATCCCCGTAATACTTACTTTTCAAGGTTTGAGAACGAGTTTCCCCATCTGTTCACCCTTTTCAAGGAGTTCGTGAGCCTCTTGAGCCTTTGAGAGTGGAAGTATCCTATCCACAGTGGGGCGGATGGTATGATTCCAGACCAGTTTTAACGCTGTTCGAAGTTCATCTCTACTTCCCATGGTTGAGCCAAGAATATCGAGTTGCTTCCAAAATAGGAGGTTTACATTGGTCTCTGCAATCGGTCCAGATGTTGCTCCACAGGTTACAAGTTTCCCTCCTTTTCTCAGACTCTTCATACTTCTAACCCATGTTGCTTGACCAACTGAGTCTACAACTATGTCAACACCACGATTGTTTGTCAATCGATAAACCTCCTTGTGATATTCGGGTGTCTCAGTATGATTGATACCCATGTCAGCTCCTAAGATGTATGCCTTCTCCAATTTTCTATTAGAGGAACTCGTGACAATCACTCTTGCTCCAGCAGCTTTTGCAATCTGAAGTGCAGCCAAGGCAACTCCACCGCCAATCCCAATAATAAGAACATCCTCACCTGCTCTAACCTGAGCTCTGGTCATCAGCATCCTCCATGCAGTCATGAGTGTTAGTGGTATCGCTGCAGCTCCAGCCATGTCAAGACCACTCTCTTTTGGAATTGGTATGGCATTTTTTGCATCAATGCTGATGTATTCTGCATAACCCCCTCGATAGTGTTCGCCAATTATTCCGTATGATGAACACAGTGATTCTTGCCCACGTATACAAAACTCACAGACTCCACAGGAGATTCCTGGATCTATGATAATCTTCTGACCAATCTTCAATGAATCGTTAACATTGCTTCCTACCTCAGCAATCTCACCGCTAATATCACTACCAAGAATATGTGGCATCTCTAGTTTTAGTCCTGCAATACCTCCACGTACAAAGAGGTCAAGATGATTCAGTGCAACATAGTTCACCTTAACTAAAACTTGATCAGCTTTGGCAGAAGGAGTATCGATATCCTCGTATGAAAGAACTTCCGGACCTCCATGTTTATGGAATACTGTAGCCTTCATTGATTTCACCAGTCTAATAGCGCAGTTAATGCGCAGAGTGACATAAAACCTCGGTTTGAGACCAAACCACAATCATATTTGCACAAGTTTAAGACGGTCTGGTTTTTCAAAAACACTAGAACACCATGCATACAGGTGATATTAATGGCAAAAGGAAAACCGGGACAGGTACGTACAAGTCATATCCTAGTGGATAAACATAGCCAGGCTCAAGCACTCATCAGCAGGATTGCAGATGGTGAGGATTTTGCTAAAATCGCAAGAGAGTATAGCTCTTGTCCATCTAAGAAAAAGGGTGGAGATCTTGGATTTTTTGGGAAGGGGCAAATGGTTCCTGAATTCGAAAAGGCAGCATTCAATTTGAATGTTGGAGCAATGACAATGGATCCAGTCAAAACAAAATTTGGATATCATATCATCAAAAGAACAGGATGATATGGTCCATTATAATTAGAAAAGGAAAAGTGAAGGGCGGGATTCGTGATCCCGCTTGAACACTTACTCAGCAGAGCTTGAAGTGTCTTTCTCTTTACCTTTCGGTACTATTTCTTCTTCCACAAATCGATTTTGACAGCGAGTGAGGACTTTAGGTAGGGTTGTGTACTCCATCTGGTCATCACTTAGTCTGTGAGGTTGGAATGGACCATGTCTGCGAAGATAGTCTGCCATTTCCATGCCGCGTTGTCGGCTAATGTCAAAGGCAACATCATCAAACAGATCAACTGGACCAACTAGCATTCCATTAGAGACTTGGAATCCTAGAGCAACAACTCGTGGAGGTCCGTCAAAGCGAGTACAACGAGAGTCCTTCAAACCTACTGGTAGAAGTGGGCCTGTGTGGGAACCTCTCATCCATCCAGAAACTAGATGGGGAAGAGTGAATGCTTCTAATACTTCGCCCATGGCAGGCAAACCTGAGTGTGCACGTACAATGGCAACGGGGTCGTCTTTTCCTACGTATTTGCCAGCAACTGCATGTAGTTTGTCGGTACTGACAGAAGCTGTGATCATACCATCGTAGCGATAGACCTTCTTGATGGTGTACCTACCAGTACTACCAAGAAGTGCCAGGATATCATACATTTCTTCTGGTGCCTTCATTTCAATGAAACAAGGTACTTGTTTATGAATGTCCTGAATAACAAATCGAAATCCATCGTGAAGATTTGGATCGATTACTAGACCCGCAGTATTGAATGGATCTGCAAAGATTTTGAAGAGTGGTAAGTTGTAAGCTCCAGGCTCGGTCTTGTCAGCCATGAAGACTGCAATTGGCTCAGATGTACGCTCCTCAAAAGTCATCTCAGCAGAACCGGGTCCCATACCTTTCACATTGCCACTGAATGTATCTGAAAGAATATCCTGACCAGCTGCGTATATTTTCTTCTCACGACCGAGTTTAGTGCCTTTGATGAAAGTATCCCAAGCAAGCTTGTGAACTTCTTCGCACCCTTCTCCTTTGTTGTGAGTCATGATAAGTTCGAGATCGTCGCCTGCGTTGGCAACGTAGAAGTCATTGATAATCTTCTTCTCGACTGCTTCCTTCATCGACTTCCGTGCTAATTCCATCAGGAAGTCGGGAACTATTACGTGTCCAGCTAGTGAACCAATGTCTGCTTTGATCACGCTAATGGTAGTTTCAACCATTTGCATTTCGCTCCTTCAATCATTTTTTTTTCGCAAGAGCGGAAATAATTGCCCCCGCTGAGTCCTCTGACTATTCTTTACCCATATAATAGTTACCATTAAGTCAGAGTGCTAAAAATGTTACATCATGTAACTACAGGCGTGCCATCATGTCCTTTAGCTTCTTGGTCATTGCTAAGGCATCATCCCATTCTCGCTGCCATAGATTTCTTCCGAAAATGAGCCCTGTTGCACCCTGTTCTAAACACGCTTTAGCCCTATGAACGACTTCTTCATCACTTATCATGCCACCACCAGAAAAGAGAACTAAGCATTTCCCTGCGGTCTTTACAACCTTGTGTACCCGTTCTTCATAGCTCAATTCGAGTTTATCATAAGGAGATCTCTGTTGAGACCTAGTCTTAGGGTCATCTTCAGGAACGTTAAGCTTGACAACATCAGCACCTAATTCATCTGCAACACGAGCAGCATAATCAATAGCAAATAGTGAATCTCGACCACCCTTAGCATCAATAGCCTCGCCTCGAGGATATGCCCACATGATTATTGGCATGCCGTAGCGTTCAGCATCAGCTTTTACTTTTCTGAATTGTGTGAAATCAGTATACTGATTCGGACTTCCAACATATAGGGTATATCCGATAGCATCAGCGCCAATCCTTACTGCATCTTCAACTGAACCCGTCATTGGTGAAACGGGTTGATTGGCGGAAGGGATTCGAGTCTTACCATTGATTTTCAATACAATAGGAATCTTCCCTGCATATTTGGGAGCATATTTTTCTGCGAGACCGAGATGGAGTGCAATTCCAGAATATCCACCTTCCACTGCTAATTTGAACTGAAATTCAGGGTCTGCAGAAGGAGGATTTGGAAAGAAATCGACTGGACCGTGTTCTAAACCCTGATCAATTGGGAGAATCATCAGTTTACCATTACCAGGTCCATGTTCATACATCATTCTGTGCAGGCGGACTCGTTTTCCCAAGTTTAGGTGATGTAATTCATCAAGCTTTGTCATCATATCCATCCTCAATCATAGCGCCTTCAATAGTAAGCTTCCTTAGTTAAACTTACGGATGCGAAAGTAGTAAATCATTCTGTGTAAGATGAAAATAAGTGGACATAATGACTGACAAAAAGGTTTCCGCAACCCGGCCTGTGACTGAAGATAGAGAGCAATACCATCTAGAAGTAAAAGAGGGTGAAGTTGCAAAATCGGTTCTAATACCTGGAGATCCTCAGAGAGTTCAGAGAATTAGTTCTCTCTGGGACTCATCGAAAGAAGTTGCTAAGCATCGGCAATTTGTAACACACACAGGGAAGTACAAAGGTGTAGACATTTCAGCCTGCTCTACAGGAATTGGAGGACCTGGGACTGCAATAGTAGTCGAGGAACTTGCTAATGTAGGAGCGGAAACATTTCTTCGGATAGGTTCCTGTGCTACATTGAAAGAAGACATCGAGATTGGTGATATCATTATTTCTACAGCTGCAGTCAGACTTGATGGGACAAGTAAGCAGTATGTGCGTCCGGAGTATCCCGCATCAGCGTCCTATGAAGTAGTACTAGCATTCGTCGAGGCTGCAGAGACCTTAGGTCTCACATATCATCTGGGAATATCTGCTTCAACAGATTCATTCTATCTTGGTCAATCAAGACCTGGATTTGGTGGATACACACAGAGTATGAGTGAAACTCTGATTAAGGACCTGACCAAAGCCAATGTTGCGAACTTCGAAATGGAGGCTGCAACTCTTTTCACCCTAGGGAATATCTTTGGATTTCGAACGGGAGCTGCATGTGCAGTATACGCAAACAGGGTCCGAGATGAGTTTGCTGTCAAGGGAGAAGCGGATGTCATAAAAATTGGAAATGAGGCAGTAAAGATTCTAGCAGATATGGATAAAGAGAAAGATGGGAGGAAATATTGGAGTAGGCATCTATGAGGGATTCTAGTACCTGTCCAGACTGTGAGAGTCCAATGCAAAATGGGTATATTGTTGGAAATGGAGCAGTCTGGTGGACCAGAGAAAAACCAAAGGTTTTGATTACTGGAAGAGGAGGAAATATCCAGCTTGACAGGAGTGTCAAAGGATGGGCAAAGGTTAAGGCAAAACGATGTATCAACTGCAATCTCGTGATAATCAGACCTATCTTGTAAACAGAATTTACTTCCCTTTTCCTACGTAATAATAATCACCAGATGCTTTCTGTTGTTTATCAAGCTGAGAACCGTCCTTGTTTACTCGAGGTCTACCAGTCTGGGGATCGCGTCTGAAAGTCACACCCATATCCTTTAGGAATTTGTTCATTCCACTTCTTAGTGTTCGGATGGATGATGCCTTACCACTCTTACCCGGAACTCCTTCAAAGACAATCATACTGTCGCTGAGATAGTCTGCCATGAGGATTGAGTGCTCAACAATGAAGGCAGTCTTCAAGTTGTTTCTCACGAGCCTACGAATAGCGCGTGAACTTGCGAGTCGCTGTTCAATGTCAAGAAATGCAGAGGGTTCGTCGAGTAGATAGATATCAGCTTCTCGAGCAAGACAGGCAGTAATAGCAGCACGTTGCAATTCTCCACCACTTAGATCTTGGACCTGGTGTTCTAGGAGGTGTTCAAGATCTAGCTTCTTGATTACCGAGGTTCTAAAATCAGCAGAATCGATGGTACTACCACCTGCTTCTCTAAGGTACATTCTAAGGGTCCCCTCAAAGTCAGCCGGAATGTATTGAGGTTTGTAACTAATCTTCAAGTCAAGACCGGTCATTGTCTTTGTTGGAACTTCTCCTGCTTCCGGTTTCAGTTCACCTGCAAGCATTCGCACGAAAGTAGTTTTTCCAATTCCATTCGGGCCCAAGATTCCAATGACTTGGCCCTTTGAAACTCTACCACCTTTTGCTTCTAGAGTGAAATCTTCGAATTCTTTTCGCATATCACCATACTCTAAGAGGGTCTCTCCAGAGGTGAATTCCTCATCTTCTGCACTCATGCCTTTGAATGAAATTGAGGTGTCCCGAAATCTCATGTTCTCATCAGGAATGAAACCGTCTAGGAAAATATTCACCCCGACTCTGGTCCCATGAGGATGGGATACAATTCCATAAACACCAGGTTGTCCATAGAACATACAAACAAGGTCTGAAACATAATCGAGAATTGAGAGATCGTGTTCAACAACAATTACAGTTTTACCAAGGTCAGATAATTGTCTAATTGCACGACCAACACGAAGACGTTCACGAACATCAAGATAGGCTGTAGGTTCATCAAAGAAGTAAATATCGCCTTCACGCACAATTGCAGCAGTCATTGCCACACGTTGCAACTCCCCACCAGAGAGGAATTTGACAGGTCTATCCCAGATGCTGGTTAGATTCATGTCATCTTTCAATTCTTTTAGACGGCCAGAAGTATCTGCATTTTCTAATAGGTCGCTAATTGGTTTATCAGCAATACTTGCTATCTTTGGCAAGTTGGTAATAGTCTGGGGTTTATGGATTGGAACAATAGTACCAGACTGTATCTTCTCAAAGAACGGTTGAAGTTCAGAACCACGATATTCTCTGATGATTTCATCCCATTCAGGGGGATCTTCCACACGACCAAGATTTGGTTTCAATTCTCCTGCAAGCATCTGGATGGCAGTTGTCTTACCGACGCCATTTGGGCCTATTAATCCAAGAACTTGCCCTTCTTTGGGGATTGGCATTCGGAACAGCTTGAATCCATTTATGCTGTATCGATGACTTGTATCTGACTCGAGCTCTTCAGGTAGATTTACAATAGTGATACAATGATAAGGACATTTTTTGACACAGATAGCTTCACCAGAACAAAGTGCTTCTACTATGGTTGGTGGCTTATCTGGTCCTTCTTCAAAGACCACTGTTTCATCACCTGTACGTACACGCGGACAGAATCTCTGACACTCATGTGAGCAGTCCTTTGGTCTGCAACGTTCCTTGTCTAAAATGGCAATACGCATTTGATGTTCAACACCTGTCGAAGAGCAGTACGGGGTTGCTGAGTGTGACTATTTAGCGCTTTGGCTTGATGATATAAATGCTGGAAAATATGTCTAGTTGGAAAGCCTTTTGTGCAATCCCGTCAAGCTTTCTATTGGATAGAGCAAGATGAAAATACTAGAACGCTTCTTTGACATTTTTGGCAGAAGACGCGCACTTCTGATTGGGGCTACAACTCAACCCAATGATATTATGAGCCACCTCTATGCAGTTCGAGCAAGCACCTATCTGAAAATAACTGGGAAGACACTTCCTACTACATCCTTATCAAAGACAGGTGCTGAAGATTTGACCGATTCCCTTTCTCCATCCCGAAGATTGCTAAGAAAGGATTTTTAGCTACATATACTCCGTACTTCTTGTCGGGATGATGATGAAGTAGGGATGTGAGCGACCTATCAAGCGTGATGATCATTAAACCGCAATCTGACCGATCTACCATCCTATGAAAACTGGAGAATGTATAATATTGAGTCCATTCGTCTGCAACCATGATGGATCGTGCGAAGAGGTTCGTCTGTGTTGCACCGAAACTGAAATGACCCTGACTCGTGAAGATGCGGAACGTATCGAAGCACTTGGATATGATAAGAAAGATTTCCTAGTGCGAGTGATGGCTGGATTTTGTGAACTGAAGAATGTCGATGGACACTGTTACTTCTACAATCCTGATTCAAAAGAATGCATAATTTACAAAAACCGACCTGAAGGCTGTAAATACTATCCTATAATCTATGATGCTCGAAAACGAAAGTGCGTGCTTGACTCAGACTGTCCCTCAGCAGAAACGGTAAGCAGAGAAGAGATCAGGAAAGTCTGTCACAAAGTCCGTAGACTTGTAGAGACCTTACGAAGAGAGGCATCCCATAATGAAAGCCCTTGCTGACTTGCATCTGCATTCGGACTGCTCAGACGGGCTCTACTCGCCCCAGGAGCTTGTCAAGTTTGCTGAAGAAAAAGAGCTTGGTGGTATCGCACTTACAGACCATGATACACTTGAAGGTTTACACGAATTCTTGAGTGCTCCTACATCAACTGCTATCCAGCGAGTGCCAGGTGTAGAGGTAAGTACAAAGTACAATGGACATGAGCTACATCTACTTGGGTATTTTGTCACAGCAGGAGATACTCCTCTTGAGCTCAAACTCCAAAGCATTAGAGAATCAAGACAGACGCGCTTTCCAAAGATGGTTGATAAGCTAAGAGCCCTTGGTATTGAGGTAGATGAAATCGCAGTTCAGAAGGTGTTGAGAGAGGTAGATTCACCAGGGAGACCTCACTTAGCAAGAATTCTGATTGATAGTGGGGTGGTCAATGACATCGATGAGGCTTTTTCAAAATTTTTAGCAACAGGAAAACCTGCATACGTTGCTCGTCCGAAAATTAGTACAACCGAAATCATTGGATTGCTACGGGATTCTGGAGCTGTACCTGTTCTTGCACACCCTTTACTTATTGAAGACATCGATTTGAAGTCGTTGATTCAACTACTGAAGTCACATGGGCTTGAAGGGGTGGAGGTCGATTATGGCTATCAAGAACCGGAGTTATTGGACAGGGTGGAGGATATCAGAAAAGTCACCGAAGAACTAGGGCTTATTGCAACTGGAGGAAGTGACTATCACGGTGACGAAGGGCATTATGCGCTGGGAGAGATTGTAACGCCTGTAGAAACTATTGACCTTCTACGCAAGGCAACTGACCGAATCCGTGTGTGAAGAGTGAGAAACTTTAACCGTTCCTATGAGATAGAAGAAAACGAGATTGGATTTTCCATGAAGACGTTCATTGTTGACGCAATGCTTGGTAAACTGGCAACATGGCTACGACTGACAGGTCAGGACACCATGTACTCCACCAAAATACATGATGACGAATTTCTTCGAATTGCAATAGATACCGGAAGAGTCCTATTGACATCAGATGAAGAGCTCTATCACCGTGCTATAGATGCCAATGCGGAAACAATGTTGGTTCGAGGATCGGTAGATGAAGAGGTGGCTAGTGTTTTTCTGAAGTATGACATAGAACCATTTGCTGATGCCTCGATATCTAGATGCACCAAGTGCAATGGAACTCTAGAGTATATTAGTGACGAGGAAAAAGAGCGGATCAAATCTCTTGTCTTGGATAAAACGTATGACTACTACAATGAGTTCTGGTATTGCAAGTATTGTAAGAGTGTGTTCTTCAAGGGAGGACAGTGGCTAAATATCGACGAATACATGATAAGAATTGGAGAACTAATGGAAGAAATGAAGAATTAAATTCACTCTTCACGAACCGAAATATCGTATTCGAATGGAAACCAATTCTATTTCAAGAATGTGAATTCAAGAACTAATGGATAACTTCTAACGCTCTTCTCCAGTAAGTTCAATTTCATAAATGATGGGAATACAATCCTTGGTTGATCGGGTAAGAGGGCAGTATTTCTTTGCTTGCTCTATGCATCGTTCGCCAAGAAAGAGATCATCTTCAGCCACTACAACTTCACCTGTGATTAGGAACTTGGTGATGGAATAACCCTCACCATCAAATTGGACAATGAGCTTTCCACTGAGCTTGAAGGAGATTAGGTCCAAATTTGACATTCGTTGTATATCGAGAAATGTGTTGTTTATACACCCTAAGACACCAGCGATGAATAGTCTGTATGGACATAATCCCTGACCTCTTCCACCATAGACTTCAGGAGTATCGAAGATCAGTTCCGTATCCCTTAGTTTAGCTGTCCCACCGGTCTTTCCATCCCATTCAGTGTGTGCAATGTACTCCATCTTCTCAGGATATTTTGTCTTAATCTTCATACTCGTCGACCAGATCAATTCAATAATTACGTTAGATTAAGGCTTGTGGTCGGGAGAAGCTCGTATTCAGCAAGAATTTTAATTGCGCAATGTGAGCTACTTGTGGGATTACTTATGTCTCGGAGAATGCAAGCAGCAATGTACTATGGAATTGGTGATGTTCGTTACGAAGAAACCGATATTCCAGAGATTGGTCCAGGTGAGTTACTCATCAAAGTAGGTACAGCACTAACCTGCGGAACTGATGTTAAGACCTACAAGAGAGGACATCCGCTTCTGATCAAACACACTCCAGCTCTATTTGGCCATGAATACGCAGGAATCATTGAAGCAGTGGGAGATGGGGTGAGGAATTTCTCTGCAGGAATGCGGGTTGTAGCAACTAACTCAGCACCATGTGGAACGTGCTTCTATTGTAAGAGAGATATGCCAAATTTGTGTCCGAGTCTGAAGGACTCTCTTGTGAATGGAGCCTTTGCAGAATACATACGCGTTCCCGAACCAGTAGTCCAATGGAATACACATCCGATTCCTGATACTCTATCTTTTAGAGATGCCGCGCTTACTGAGCCCCTTGCTTGTGTTGTTCACGGAATAGAAGAATCAAATATCGCATTAGGAGATACTGCAGTTGTTATTGGAGCAGGACCAATAGGACAGATGATGATCATGCTTGCTAAGAAGAGTGGTGCATCAACCGTGATTACATCTGATCTATCCCCACTGAGACGAGAGATTGCAATAAAAGCAGGGGCAGATATTGCTATTGATCCTACAAAAGATGATCCTGTCACTCGAGTAAAAGAAGAGACAGATGGTCGAGGAGCTGATGTAGTCATTGAAGCTGTAGGACTCCCACAGCTCTGGGAACAAGCTATAGACATGACAAGAGATGCTGGAACCACGGTACTCTTTGGAGGCGCAGCTTCAGGAACCAAGTTCGAAGTGGATACTGTGAGATTCCATTACGGGCAACTCACACTCAAGGGCGTGTTTCATCTAAAACCCAAACATGTTGAACAAGCACTTGAACTCATCATTGCTGGTGATGTAGACCCAAATCTCTTGATTTCACATGATATGCCGTTAAAGAATATCAATCAAGCTCTTGAAATGATGAGTAAGGGTGAGACCATGAAGGTAGCAATTTCACCATGATTACAGCAGGTGTGATATTTGGAGAAAAAAGAACCGGAACCACCCAGTAAGAAAGTGGATATTTTCAAGACACGAGTCAAAGATTTGCAGGGTTGGGGGAAACTGCAAGAGAATGAACGTCAACTTTTAGAGATCATCCAAGGCCTAGATTCCAATTATGACGATCTTCTTATTGTTGTAGAGGGAAAGAGGGATATCAGTGTTCTCGAAAATCTTGGAGTTAAAGCGCCGAAGATAAGGACTCAATCTCGACTTTCAAGAATAGATACAGCTGAGAAAATAGCAATTACAGCTGGAGATAAAGGGCAAGTTCTCATTCTGACTGATTTTGATAAAAAAGGAAAGGAAATCTGTAGATTCATTGAAACTGAACTGGAGTTAAGGCGTGTTAAAGTACTGAAGCGAGAACGACGTATGATTAGAAAACTCATGGGTCCATGGAGATGTATTGAGGAACTATCATCCCTATTCAAGAGGAGTGACTCACCTGAAGTGAGTCACTAACATCTTGAAACTATACTGTGACCTGACTTCCACAGTTGGGACAGATGAATTTACCACCAGGAATTTCAGAACCACAAACTCTGCAGGTTCTTGATTTTTTCAGTCGCATCGCATCTATGACATCACCTGTCTGTGGTTCGAGAATGAATCTCTTATCCACGTATGTAATTCTGAACTCACGTGGATCTCCTGCTAAGTCAAGCAGGTCAGTTGGCATCGGGAGCCTGTGCTTATCATCAAGTCGCACAATACGAGTGGTATCTAGCTCATCAAGATCGATACCTGCCTGATGGAATCCAGAGATAACACCATCACGAATTTCCACAGTCACATCAGCTTTTGATGCAACTTGCTGGCTGTGAGTGACGATGAAGAACGAAGTACCAATGGTCTCATTGAGCTCCTGGAAGAGTTCAAGAATTCGCTCACCAGTTTCTGGGTCGAGGTCTCCAGTAGGTTCGTCACAAAGTACCAGTCCCTTCCCTTCTGTATCAATGAGATTGACCAGTGCACTTGCGATAGCAACACGGGATTTCTCTCCACCACTCAAGGTCGTAGCCTTGTTGCGTTTACGTTCCTCAAGACCAACCATTTTGATGAGTCTATCAACACGATCTTTCCTGATTGCTCGTGGGACTCCAGCAATTCGTGCAGCAAGCTCCACATTCTGCCAAGCGTTCAAGTGAGGTAGCAGGTTATTCAATTGAAAGTGGAACCCGATGAAATTGCGTCGTGCCTCCGTAAGAACTCGCTCACTGAGTTTTGTGATATCAGTTCTTAGATTAGCCCAGTAGACCTTACCAACCGTTGCTTTAGTAATTCCGCCGATTGTGTTAATCAGAGTTGTTTTTCCAGATCCTGAAGGCCCAACAACAGCCATGATTTTCCCTTCAAGAATTTGTAGGGACACACCGCTAAGGGCAACAACCTCCAGCTCCTGCGCTTTGTATATCTTGTAGCAGTCATTCACGCTAACTACAACATCGTCTGGCAAGTCGCTGTATAGGTCCAGTTCTTCTTCTACTTCTATTGTATTCATTGTAACTACCTCACATATTTCTCAATACCTCAGCAGGGTTTGTGTTGCCTGCTCTACGTGCTGGATAGTAGCACGCAATCACCATTACTACGCACTCAAGAGCAATTGTGAAGAACATCACTAAGAGTGGGTATGTCAATACTTTCCCTAGTATTGGCCAAATTGATGAGATTCCAAAGGTCAGAAGTGTTGCGGTATATCCAAACACAACTCCCAATGCAAGACTCACTAATACTGCAGCCATTACACTACCTGCAAACTCTCCGAAGACCAAGGAAATTACTTGTTTCTTAGTACCACCTATGGCACGGAATAGTGCATACTCAGGTTCTCGTTCTGATACTGCAGAACCAAGGAACAGTGCGATAGACGCAATTCCCATCGCTGCACACATGATGAAACTAATCATGGTGAGTCCTTGCAGTCCAGCCAGAAACAACCCAGTTATTGTATCAGGTCCGAACTCGATGAACTCTTCTGTATAAACATCAGTCCAAGCGCGATCTTCTAAGAACTGAATAAACTCAGATGCCTCGTCGAGTGATGTGACTCCAGCAAAGAATAGCCGAGTTGTATCAATCCCAGTTTCGTCTTCGAAGAATTCGAGATTTGCTAGAGCGAATCCACCTCTTCCAGGATGAAAATCAAAATATGCACCGTACGGGGTTCCTAACAGGTCACGAGTTGAGGCCATTCCAAAACCAGGTGCACTTCTCATGAATCCTACAATCACAAAGTCAACATATACAGGAGAAGATCCACCGGTACATCGAATTTCCAAAGCATCTCCAACTGAAACATTCCAGAAAGTCCCATAGTACTCACTGATTATGATACCATTAGGTGTAGCGTCCAGATTTGTTAGTATTTCATCAGACGTTGCTCCTACGAAGCTTGTTTCTTTGAAATGCCCAATATCTCTGTACGCTGTGGCGTTTAATGCTTCGACATAGAACGCTTCATCTTCAATGTAAGAGAGTGACTTCACAACCGGTGTGGCAGCTTCCACACCAGTATAGGCAGTGAAAGAATCAATCCAATCAAAAGGCATTTCGTCACTTTCGATTCTAACATCAGATCCAATTGCATAATTTGCTTCATTTGTGAGTGTGTCCTGGAAGCTTGCTGTTTGAATCAACATCATCGTTGTCGTAGTGAGTGTAAGAGTCAGAATCACCAATAGTGGTATAAACTGCCCCTTACGGCGACGTAGACTCTGTGTCATATAGAGCTTCTTCTCACCCAAGAGTCGAGTTACTCTTTCTGATACATCAGCGGTCACTAGACGCATAGCTCGTGAACCCAGGTATGAAGCACCAAAGAGAATCAGTGTGAATATCATGATTTCAAATAGTGCGGTCTGCCCACTTGGAACAATAATAATTGGCATGATTACTAGAACAGCAAGTACAGAAGCCAAACCAAGAGCATAGTATCTGTAGGAAACTTCCTCTGGAATTTCATAGTTCATTTTCGTTGAGGGTTGACCAATCTCTGTAACATCGATTCTTCTTGAAACATGGAATAGATATGCAGCAGGTAGAAACATTGCAATAGCTGTTGCTAAGGCCATTGATTGAACAGGGATTACTAATTTACTCAGGAATTCTCCATATGCTACAATATCGAACGTAAGGAGACCAATCGAGGACCCCATCAAAGGAGCCATAAGAACCGTAAGACCAATACCTAGCCCCAGACCCACCAAAGAGAGGACTAACGACTCCCAGATAAATGAAGCAAATATCTGGTTGAACGATGCACCTTTGGCTCGTAGAGCACTAATCTCGCCTTTTTTCTGAGAGACCGATGTTTCAGATGTAAATATAGTAAGCATCAGGCTCATGACCATGATTGGTAGGGCAAGGATAATTAAAACCTGACTGGCAAGATAAGTAGCGATGTGAGCTTGCAGATTTGCTATGTTGTCCAGACCGACGACAGAGAGTTGATCGTCACTTTCTTGAACCTGATTCTTGACGGAAAGCATGTTATATGCTGCACTGGCAGCTCCTGCATCATTCAAAGCTTGAGCAGAACCCCGAATAAACCCAACAGGAGAGAAGAATCCCCTATTGGTAATTGTATCTACACTCTCTTCACCAAGGTCATCGGTGAGCATGAGAATGGAATCAGTAAGCCCTAACACACCTGTGGGGGCGCCTAAAGGATCCCAGTTGTTACGGAAAGTACTGGGGTATGATTGGGCAACTACTGTAGGTCGTACAACATCGAATATTCCCACTATTGTAAGATTACGAACAATCTGGCGATTTAGCTCTAAAGGATCAAAGGGTAAAGCTGCACGTGGTTCGTAGAAATCACGAAGAACATCTACTCCGATGGTCGATCCTATCTCAAGTGCAATGCCTGTGACCTCTTCAGTTGTGTCAATGAAGCGCTGTCCAACTAGAATCTGGCCAGGCATTAAAGAGAAGTCACCTGTGTATGTCAGTTCGGTTGACCAGACATCAATGATATCAGGTGTTACTATTATGACTCTTGCATCTTTGATTCCAAGGAGATAGTTCAAACCCGTTCGACGATACGCTTCCCATTCTGATGTCACACCATCTATTCGTAGTATACCAACCGTACTCGGTGTAATATGAGCGTACTCAACATACGGGTTTTCCTGAAAGGTTTCCTGTGCATCAAATAGATGAGAAAAGTCGGGATTACCAGGAACATTCTGAACACTAAACTGGTATGCATTATTGTTGAAGTAATCCTCAACAGCCAATCTTGTACCGGTTTCGGTCCATGCAAAGACAGTTGTTGGAATGGCTATACTGATGGCAAGGATCAAAGCTATTCCCATATTTCGTACCTTGTAGGTCTTCAATGAAGTGAGTGCGTAGCCACCAGCCCACATTCGGTTTCCTTTCATCAGGGTTTTGTCTTTCTTGGCCATCGTCTTCTCACCTCACATATTTCTAAGCACAACTGCAGGCTCTGTTCTTGATGCCTCTCGAGCAGGTAGATAAGCTCCAATCACCATAGTGATTAGCTCTATTATCAGGACAATTGAAAGGAAGTTCCAGGGGATGGATGTAGTTCCAACAAGTGTTCTTGAAAAGGGCATCATATTATTGAGTAGAAAACCCATAATGAAACCAAATACCATTCCCAGAAGAATACTAAGAACAAGTGATGCTAACACAACGCCAGTGAATTCTGAGAATACCATACTCACAATCTGACGCTTTGAACCACCAATTGCTCGCATTACAGCATATTCTTTCCGTCGCTCTCGTACAACAGAGCCAAGGGAGATTGACAGAGCAAATATACTCAGGGTAAGTGACATCACAAAACCGATTGAGAATAAACCTTCGACAGTGTTCAGAAAGAGTGAGGTTTGCAATGATTGGTCTTTTAGGTTAAAGGTCTCTGGAGTTACCGAGTAGACACCAGGAAGTGCCTGAAGAGTTGCGGATAACTGAGTTTGATTTGTATCCTCAGCAAGACTTGCGAGAAACAGATTCGTGGTCCCTGCCTCTATTGTTTCAGCTGTGAAGTTTAGATTAGTGAATGCAAATCCAGAAGCTGCATAGACTTGATTTCCAAAACCAGCTCCTTGAGCTGATGGCGGAATATCAGTGACCGAGGCATACCCAAACCCAGGAGCACTATAAACTACACCAACAATGGTGAATGACACAAGTTGTGTTTCTCCAACACCACTCATCTCAAGCGTAATCGAGTCACCAGCAGTCTTATTCAAAAAAGTAGCATGATGCTCACTCAAAATGATGCCATTCGGTGTTTCTGCAAGGGCTGTAAGTACTTCTACAGGGTCTGCCTCGCCAAAACTAGATTGATCGAAATTACCAATCGCGGCATAAATGGAAGGATACAACGCCTGTAACTGTATTTCCTGCCCCGGCAATCTTGCCCAAGTACGTAACACAGGTGTAACTTGTTCCACACCCTCTACTGCTCCAAGAGTGTCATTGAATGAGAACTCTCGATTAGTACATGAAATTCTAAGATCTGCACCAACAGCATATGTTACTTCTCGACCTAGATCAACTCTAAGACTTTCAGATTGAACTGCGAAAGCTATTGTAGTGGACATGGTAAGGGCCAAGACCACCATAAGAGGAATGATTCTTCCCTTCCTCATCCTCAAATAGCCTGCAGAGATGAGATTCTTCTGCCCCATAATAAACGAAAGCCTCTTGGATATATTAGCCAATCCAACCCGGGAAATTCTCGAACCATTATACGCAATGAAGAACCATGCGGCAGTTCCAAGTCCGAGTTCCATCAAGTAGAATGTGGGATCCTTTGGTAGAAGGTACATGAGTAGTACTACAATAACTAGTAAAGTGATAGAAGCACCAATAGTAAATCCATGACTTTCAACGTGTTCAGTTGGGTCGTCCATTGCTTCCATCAGAGTAAGACCAATCTCAGTCTGCGCGGCCTTTCTAGCAAGATAGAGAATGAATAGCATACTTGGAAGAACTGTCAGTGCAATTGCTCGAAGGGTGGTCCCACCAGTAAGAACTGTATTTGAAATGTAATATGTATAGACACTCCAATCGAAGACCATGAAGGCGGTGGTTGCAGGAATGAGTGGTGCAAATAGAATACTAAAAATCACACCCATAACTACAGCCATGGTAGAAATTATCAAAGTCTCCCAGAGAAACACCGTAGATACTTGTGAATAGCTTGCTCCTTTTGAACGGATGATACCAACCTCTACCGTTCGCGGAGCCATAAACGTGTCAGCAGCGAATACTGAGAAGAATAGTGCAAGGAGTATCACAGGAAGAGCAAGAATGGAGAGAGAAAGAGATTCAATATATGCATTGACAGCATATTGCATATCCCATACTTGGTCTGCACCGTCCCATGTAATGTTGTACATCTCCTGAGTCTGAAATACGAGTGAGAAGAGATTGCTCACGATATTTTCAGGACCAGCTGCAGCAAGTGCAGTTGATGAGACTCGAAACAGAGATGATGAAGCGAAGAAACCATTCTCAGGTAATGACTCAATAGGAACAGTGTTTTGGAGAATCATGATACTATCTCGCAATCCTAAGACGGGGTACCTAAGATTGGTCTGAGCTAAGTTAGCTCTACTCCTGGAGGGCATGGCTCGCTCAATCATTGAATCAGTAGATGAGAGATCATAGATGCCAACAATTGTAAGGTCATTACGTGTGGTTCGCCCGAGAGATGCGAGTGTTGCAGGGACTCCAGGGTCATTACCCATTAGGATATCCAAATCAATTGTGTCACCTAATTGTAGTGTGTAATCAAGAATGTATTCAGCAAGATAGATGAAATAGCTTGAAACAAGAACCTCTCCTTCATGAAGCTCAAAAGATCCCTGAATCCAGAAGTCACGTTCGATAATATCGAGGAAATCGTTGTCTACGAAAACTGTTCTACAGTCCTTAATACCTTCAGTATACATGGGACCTAGAATATTATACATTTTAGTATCGGGATGACTAATATTCACACTATACGTTTCATTACTCCACCCTGCAAGTATGCCAACAGTTGAATTGACCCTATTTGAATTCTCAATAAATGGGCTCTGCATCATATACGCTTCTGCTTGGTTAAGTATGGTAGTAGAACCGATATCTGACTGAATCTGTAATTGAAATGCGTTATCCTCAAGATGTTCATAGATACTTACGTATACACCTGTATCGCCCCAGACCATTGTTGATGCAAACAGACTGATGCCAAGACTGAGAGTGAGAGCTAGACTGAATGCACGGAATGGATTTGCTCTAAGTGAGCTTAGGGCATAAGAGAGACCATAAGCATTGTTCCCTTGAGATTTGAGTTTCGTTGTTTTTCGAGGTGCAGCCAATCAAATCTCTCCTATGTAGATGTTTCTTCATCTGCGGTCCCGCGTTTCTTAGTCGCAACATCAACCTTGCTTGCCTTGAAGAAGTCTCCAACCATTTCATCTACAAGCACTCCATCCCTCAGGAGTAGAATTCTATCAGCCATTCGTGCAGTTTCGGGATCGTGTGTTGCTGCGATAACTGCACGATTCTGATTTCTGGCTAAGTTCCTCATGAGATTGATGATTTCACCACCGGTCTTGTGATCAAGATCTCCTGTGGGTTCATCACACAATAACACAGCAGGATCATTAGCAAGACTTCGTGCAAGAGCAACACGTGAGCGCATGCCACCAGATAGTTCATGAGGCATATGATCAGCACGATGATCCACTAGAACAGTCTTCAGGAGAGCCATAGCTCTAGTCCTGCGTTCTTCAGCAGGAACATCGTCAAGAAGCATTGGGACCTCTACATTTTCTATAGCTGTGAAAATCGGAAGCAGATGTTGGTCTTGGAAAAGTACACCAATATTATGACGGCGGACTTTGGACATCTCATCGTCATTCAGTTTGGTGATGTTTTTTCCGTCAACAAGAATAGTACCAGAAGTTGGTGTATCTAGGCCACCTATTAGGTTCAGGAGTGTAGTTTTCCCAGAGCCACTGGCTCCAACGATGGCTACAAATTCACCTCGATAAACGGTGAGATTGGTTCCCTGTAGCACTTTGATAACTCGAGAGCCATCTTGGAATTCTCTTCGAACATCTATACACTCTACTGCGGCCTGCTTTTCATCTGCCAATGGTGATTCACCAGATTCCGGAAGAAACATGTCCCCGTTTTAAGGGAAATGGATTGAGCAGTTTGAGAGATACTTGTTAACAATGTGAAACGAAAATGCCATATAAGTTTCAAAAGAAGCACTGAATCAATATGCGAGTATTTTCAATCTCAGGATTCTCAGGCACGGGTAAAACAACCCTTGTAGAGTCCATAATAAGAGAATTAGATACACAGGGATATTCTGTTATCACTATCAAGAGCTCGCAACATGACCCACGGAAAGGAGAAGGAACAGACACCGATAAACATCAGACAGCTGGTGCTATTGAGAGTTTCTTCAGAGGACCAACAAATAGAGAAAAGTCTCTCAAAGAAATCGTAGGTTCTTTAGTATCAGACTTTCTTCTGGTAGAGGGAATGAAGACCAGCCCAATCCCGAAATTGTGGTGTATCGGAAATGCCCCAATAGGTGATACAATTCCTATTAACGTCAAGGCAATCATTAGTTGGGATGCAGCAGAGGTGGAAGATAAGTATAGTATCCCGATTTTGGAATCGGATGATATTCAACAGATTGTGTCAATCATCATGAAAGAAGCAATAGATTTGGATAATCTGAATGTATAGCCGCTCTCATTGGAGCGGCTCAGCTACCGTTCATTGTTTTATGGACAATCTTGGTCAGAGTGCTGTCCACCCAGAAACGGCACTGGGTAATACTCCAAGAAGGATTGCTATTTCAAACAAATCCTCAATATGTCCTTTGATTTGTCCGATATAAGCACCTTCCAAGAACAAAGAAAAGGTGACCCGATATTGAAAATCGGGTCGTGGGCTCAGCTACCCCTAAGGTCGATCATAAGTTCATAATCTCATAAAGGAGTTCATCACTGCCGCATTAAAATCAATAGACCTTCAGGATAATAGTCTTGTCAAATGAGACATTAAGCCAGAAACACAACACTCATCATGATATCCGTAAGATGGGACTTGATGAAATCCCTCACTGTCAATAGATTCAGTCTTTTTGATACAATAGAGAGTGGTCAGACATTTACTTGGATTCGTGAGGGAAATGGGTATGTGAATGCAGATTTGGGACAGGTCATCTATGTAGAACAGAAAGATAGTAGATTATTCTATGAATGTTCATCTCACCCGGTGGATCTAGGCAGAATCTTCCGACTCAATGATCCTCTTGATGAAATTCAAGCAGAGATTACGCGTCGAGGCTACATGCAAGAGAGTATTGACTTTGCTCCTAATCTCAGAATTATCAGCGACCCATTGGTTCCTTGTCTGTTCTCTTTCATCAGTTCAATTCAGAAAAACATTCCAGCAATTCAAACACTCATGAACAGCATCAGGGAAAAGTGGGGACCAACTTACGAATTCAGAGAAAGGATATACTATGGATTCCCCTCTCTTGAAGACCTCTCTGGCGCTTGTATCTCAGACTTTGAAGGTCTCAATGCGGGGTATCGATCTAAGTTCTTTGTGAAGATTATTGAATCAATGAACAGGGGAGATGTAACTGAGGAACACCTCAAGACGTTAACATACTCCGAAGCTCAAGAAACTTTGAAGAATCTTCATGGAGTTGGTGATAAGGTAGCAGACTGCGTGTGTTTGTTCTCACTAGGATTTCTTGAGGCATTTCCAATTGATGTTTGGATTGAGAAAGTAATCCAAGAGCATTATCCAGTCTTTGAAACAGAGGGAAAGACATACCAAAAAAGAGCAGATGCTGCTAGGAAATACTTCGGTCGATATGCAGGATATGCACAGGAATATCTCTATTATTACTCAAGATGCAATGGTGTATGAATAGCCTACGAGAAAAATTGTTTCTTGTCCTTCTTCTGTGCATACCATGAATGATTCGTAATATTCTTGGATACCTCCCAAGCACGAGTACTATAGAATCCCAGCGGATTGAGAACATATTCACAGAGAGGATCAAATGTCGTTCCAGCATATACAGGACACAGATTGTTTGTTTGAAGTTTCTTACACCCAGTTGGGAAATATCCTTGAACCTCGGTTGTCATTGACCGCTTAGATGCGATATGATCTACCTGATACTCGATTAATCGATTATCTTTGTCAGGAGCATGACCAAAAACCTGGTTGACATCTTCTTCGCTCATACCAATCCGCAGGAGAAATGCTGCGAGTGCGAATCGAGCATCATGTGAGAGGTTAACTTGGCCACTTATTGAATCGTCATACATTTTTTGTATACATGGTGGAAATGCAGAATTTATTTGCCCATCAATTTTGAACGGTGTGGCTTGTTGAATGTGACCCTTCATTTCCGTTTCAATCCGTTGAACTGCTTCAGCTAAACGGGCTGGTAACCTGGGAATATCGAGTCTTCCAAACTGGATTATTTGTTTATACTTTCCAGAAACCAAGCGATTCAGTTCACGTCTTCTGATAAGAGCCCACCCATTGTCCACATAACGATTTACCAGCTTCCACTCTTCAGCATGGAAATCAGGAGCGACCTCTAGAAAGTCCGTGAAGTGAATTTTCATATCAAAAGTCTTAGTCTGAATGGGGAGTTTTGCTCGTTCATTGAGATCTCCTACAGATTTAACTTCCCAGCCAAAAGCACTTCTACAGAGATCAATCACAAATTGGTCCTCTTCATTGGCTAATTGTTTATTGACTGATTTTGATTCAGCCTCAGCCTGCCTAGCTCGAAGCTGTGGATTTCCAATCTCTTCTACAATAAGCCGTGCTGTTGGGTAGATTAGGACATCTCTCTCATCACGTAAATCAGGCAACTCGATCTCTTCGCGAGTGAGTGCAGAGTAGACCCGCTTCTCAGCTGCTTCGATAATATAGAGGTTATCCGGGCGTTCTAGAAAATCAACAAGCGCTCCGAGGTCTCGAGCGTATTTTTGGGATGTGTGTCTTGCTTCCTGTGAAAATGAGTACTTCAATGGTTGAATGAAGCTCGACATACTAAGCCCTCCGAATTATTTTACTACCTGTTAAAGGTAGGTTGATAATCATCCACATCCCGATCATAGAACTTCTTTCCACACACTGCACATTTGAACATCTGGATTCCTCTTCGCATAGCCCAATTGTCCAATATCCGATTCACTCTGATACTCTGACAATTTGGACATTTTAGTCCAGCTTCGTTATATGCCCATGGTGACTTTTTACGATTAGATGACATGCAAATCCTGAATCCTTCATTTTCTATATTCTTGTTCCCTTCTTATGTTCTACTACAAAGGTGGCATATCACAAAAGGCTAGTTCGTTCATTTCATTTTCTGCCAAGAATGAAGTCTGATCTTAGTACTAACCTCATGAATTCGTTTAGACATTGCTGTTGAATTTCAGGGTCACTATATAATTTCATCAGTGCTTTTTGCCGACCTTCAGAAGATGGATTGGTGGCCTCATTGATGAATTTGTATGCAGCATTTGGTCGTTCAACCCATCTGCATAATTCTTCAAGTTCTTTGTTGAGGAAAAGAACTACAGGAGTTTTTCGCTTACCATTAACTTTGAACTGCTGGTGATATCGCGCATTGGCATCACTATCAAGAATACGTAACTCTATTTTTTTTGCAATAGAATCAATCTTAGCTAGGATTGGAATAGTGCCTATCGAATCACTGCAACGATCTGTGCCTATCACTAGTATTTTGATATCATTCTGAATGCTTCCAAGAGTGGCTATATCGGTCTCATTTATCTGTAAATCGTTGTAACGAGCCTTCATCAATTCCACGTGTTCTCGTGCTTTTTTCAGGAAATCTTTGTAGGTTATTGCTGTATCCCACTCTAAATTCTCAGCCATGTTTATCAACTCTAAATGTGTGAAAGAATTCTTTTGGGTGAACCCAACAAGATATCTATACTTCGAGAACGAATAAAAGGATTGTTCAGTGCACATGGAGTAGTTTCGGGTATCTGTCGAACTTTTATTCCTCTAATATACTATAGATAATCATGGCCGATAATATGATAGCTTACTGTGGGCTTGATTGTGCGGTTTGTCCTGCACACCTAGCTTGGAAAAACGATGATAATGAATTGAGAGAGAAACAAGCAGGAGTATGGGGAAGTCCTGAGTATCCAATCGAAGCTTCAGAAATCAACTGTGTTGGATGCAAAGTAGAAGAGGCTCCCAAGTTCAAGTTCTGTGCAGCTTGTGCTGTGAAAGCATGTGCAAGTAAGAGAGGCGTGAAGACATGTGCTCACTGTGATGATTATGGGTGTGACATTCTTGAAGGATGGCTAGCTCATGCTGGAGATGAGCTACGACAGAAATTAGACAATATGCGTGCAGCATTATAGAGACCTATTGAGTAGTTTATTTGGAAATAGATTGGAGTAGAAGCAATGAAGCGAGCAGGGATAGCAGATCTCAAACTACATCCAGGTAAGGCTCCACATTGGTTAGTCAAACGAATGATACCAATGGCAGATGCCTTATGCAAGGTCATTGTGGATGAGTATGGTACTGCAGAGCTGCTCAGAAGGTTAGCAGATCCAGTTTGGTTCCAAGCACTCTCTAATGTTCTTGGATATGACTGGGACAGTTCAGGATCAACAACTGTTACTTGTGGTGTACTGAAATCCGCTCTATCTTTTGAAACACACAATATGGTCGGAATCGGAGGAAAGGGGATAGCATCCAAGAAAGTACCTGAACAACTTCGTGCACTCGAAGACTATGGACTTGATGGAGCAGGTCTGGTCGATATCAGCAAAGCAGTCGCTAAAGTTGACAACGCTGGTGTCCAAGATGGATATCAACTCTACCAACATCTATTCTTTGTAGATGCTGAAGAGAATTGGACTGTGGTTCAACAAGGGATGGATTTCAAGAGTAATGATGCTCGAAGATATCATTGGACAGCAGAAGAAACAAAGAGCTTCATTGACGAACCTCATACTGGCCTAATATCTGGCGAGGTGCGAGACACTACCCTCGATATGACATCCAAGTTATCTGATGAGTGCCGCAAGGTCAGTATGGATATCATCAAAGAAGACCCAGCTAGGGTTAAACGATATTTTGAGGACGTTAAGGCATATGGTGAAACAACTCTAATCCCATGGATGGAGGATGAACAAGATATTGTTCTTCCATCGTACAAAGTTGTACCTTCTAGGATGGAGTGGAAGGCAGTTCGTCGGGCATATGAATCACCTCCAGATAGTTATGAGAAATTGCTACTTACTGATGGATTTGGGCCTGCCACCATTCGAGGTCTCTCACTTATCTCCGAGATGATATTTGGAACTCCGCCATCTTGGTCTGATCCAGTCCGTATGTGTTTTGCATTTGGTGGGAAAGATGGGGTTCCGTTTCCAGTTCCTAGAAAGGATTATGATAGAGCAATCGAGTTTATGGAACAGACCATAAACGATGCTAAGATGGGGCGAAGAGAAAAGATACTAGGGCTCAAGCGATTGCGCGAGTTCGCTCCGCCAATATTAAGGAAGGACCTAGTTACAGCATAGTTGAACCAAAGAACTCATTTCATCCTTTTACAGGTACAAATCACTATGATTGAGATTGTTCCCTATAATGATGACATAACTTGTATCAAGACTGCAACTGAACAAGATGGACAGGCGATTATGTTTGTGTATTCATATCTCATTAGAGATACGTTGTTTGATGCAGGGTGTGGAAATGCAATCAGTAAATTTCAGGAGTTTGTCAGCACGAGGGAAATCAATCATGTCTACATCTCTCACTCACATGAAGATCATGTAGGTTGTCTGCATATCTTTGATGGAAAAGCGAAGATCTATGCGAATAAGATGACTGAGCAGGCTTTGAGAGAGCCACAAACAATAGGAGAATTCTTTGATTTTGTATGGGGACAACCAAAGCCTGTGTCTGAGATAACGACAATGCCGAGTACATTCTCAATTGGAGACCTATCCTTTGAGGTGATTCCCTTACCGGGTCATGCTGCGGATATGGTGGGTTATTACGAACCTGATAAACGGTGGTTCTTTTCATTTGATGCAGTTCCTTTACCATCCAAAAAGAAAATTGCCATGCCTGAAGAGAACATTCCTCAAATGGTAGCAACAATGAAAAAGATTCGCGACATGGATATTGAAATTCTGTTTGATTCGCATAAAGGACCGATAGATAATCCACGAGAGCATATCCAATTGAGGATTGACTACATCAACATGATAGAAAAAGAAGCTCGAGTCTTACACGAAGATGGCAAGTCTATTGAAGAAATCCAAGATGTACTTGGTCTAGATGGTCCTTGGTATCTAGAGATGACGAAAGATCGGTTCGGAATTGACTTCTTCCTCAAATCACTTCTCTTTGATAAAGTAGAGCCATAAGATACCATAACCAATTATTGAATAGTGGAAAAGTGAATGTACTATTATGGTGCCGCTTATTGCCGCAGGATTATTGGTCTTTCTAGTTGGTCTAGTTGTAGTCAATTATCGAGCAATCATGGTAGATATAATTGGACATCTAGTCCAATCCAGACCAGATGACTATAACGGGTGGTGCTATTATGGCACATTACTCGAAGGAAAAGGGCACTTGCTTGAAGCATACGACGCACTCAAGAAAGCTGTTACTCTGTCACCTAATTACTCAGAAGCATGGGAAAAAATGGGTGATGTACTCACAAAATTAGGAGACCATGAAGGTGCAGCAGAAGCATATCGCTATGCTAGTTCATAAAACCTAACGCTTTTTCTTTTTCTTTCCTTCGTGACGGCTTGAGAAGGTCCTAGTCAATTTCTCTTGTTCTCGTGCTGCCTTTGCCGCTTTCCTCATTCTGTTGCAGTTAATCCGTGCTGCGCGATGAAGAGCTGTGACTCGCTCAGCTTCTTTTTTATCCCCAATTTTCTTGTAGAGCTTTCTGGCTTTCTCCCATGCTTCTTCCGCATTACAAAAATCATCTACTCTAACATACGATGTAGCTAACGCATCAAAGGCATCTGGGTCATTCGTGACAATAGTAGTAAGTTCAGCCAAGACCCTACTAGCTTCTTCCCACTCTTCTTGTTCCATGAGAATCAGACCAAGATTACGCATCGCAGTGGGGTATTTCTTTCTGCGAATGATTGCTCGCTTAAGATGTCTGACTGCATCAGACAAATTACCATCCTTGTAAGAGACCATACCCATGGTATTCTCAACACTAGCATCAGTAGGATCCAGTTCGGAGGCTTTCTTCAGGGACTTCATTGCAGATTTGTGTTTACCAGCTCGTAGATTCACATCGCCTCGAATAAGCCAAGCTTCTGGATTATCTGGCTCTAACTTGGTAGCAGTCTCAGCAGACTTGAGCGCTTCATCAAACTGCCCTTCAAGAGCAAGTGCGATAGCTCTTCGAATATAGGCAGGGACAAGGTCATCTTTGAGCTTCAGCGACTCTTCATAACTTGAAATTGCACCTTTGATGTCACCAACCTCAAGCTGTAGGTCGCCCAATCGGAGCCAGATCCCCCACTCCTCTTTGGCTAGCTCGCTCATCTTTTTGTAGATTTTGAGTTCATCTTCAGCTTTACCCAATGCTCTGAGAGCTAGTGCCTTGTCTCGCAGTGTATCAATCTCATCAGGTTTGAGTTTCAATGCTCTATCGAACGACTTGAGGGCTTCACCTGCTTTCTCAGGACCCAGTGTAAGTAGAACTCGGCCCCTGTTAGAGTGGGCGGCAGCTAGTTCAGAATCAAGTTGAAGTGCTTGGTCAAGACACCGAAGTGCCTCACCAAATTCATTTCTCTGTGCATGGAAAACACCCTTCACATTCCATGCGGAAGCGTCCTGCGGATTCTCTCGTAAATATGCTTCTACACTTGCTAGGGAGTCTTCAGAGTTCTCCATGGCTGTTCAATCTCATTATAGAATCAACCCCTCAAAAGAGTTGAGTTGTGCCTTCGAAGGATACAAGTGCAGTGATGTATTCTTAATCGTACAATGAATATCAAAGGGATTGAGGCAGTCATTTTCGATCTTGGAGGAACCCTCTATGAACCAGCCTCGGACATCTGTAACCTGACCCTACAATTCATGGAAGATGTTGGAGCAGATGAATCGACTGTCATCACTGATGAACATATCAAAGATGCATTAGTTGATGCGAACAAATGGCTCCAGACATACATGATAGATCACAATGTTCCCGTGCACTGGGAGCCAAGTACAAAAGAATGGATAGAGTACGATAAAGTTCTCCTCAAAGGTCTTGGAGTTAAAGATAATATCGAGAGCCTAGCAGAACAGTATCAAGAGCGATGGGACCAATTCTTCGATAACGTAAAACCTGTCCTGATTCAAGGAGTTCGTGAGACCCTTAAGGGTCTTCAACAAAGAGATTTTGCTCTGGGTATTGCATCCAATAGATACGGTGATCCAAAACAAGTACTGCAAACTGATTCAATCTATGATTTATTCGGAAGCGTGGAATTCAGTGGAGTGCCGGGGTACATCAAGCCTTCACCTTACTTGCTCCTTCGTGTCGCTGAACAGCTGGGAATCAATCCACGAAAATGTGCTTATGTGGGTAATATCGTCGAGTATGATTGTGTAGCTGCAGAACGTGCGGAGATGATTCCAATTCTCCTGTCATGGGTAGACCCACAGGAAGTTGACAAGATTACAACTGATACGATAGTCATTGACCATATTGCAGATCTATTGGAAGTTCTTAGATGAATAGCTTCATTATGAGGAATATTGATTGCGGACATTAGGGTGAACAGTGTTGAAACTGAAAGTTCTTTCAGTGGTACTAGCGTTAGTCTTGATTTACTCATCAATTCCACTGACCGCAGAGGCGCAAAGTCATTCTCTAGAATGGGGAGTAGACGTTGATGAGGAGTTCACCTATGTTATGCAGAGGGCATATTTTGCGGATCCAAGCTATGTTCAAGTCGTTTCTGTGGATTTGCCATTCGTTTCAAATATGACAGTTGGAGAAAAATACACACTCAAAGTAACAGAACTTGATGAGATTCCAACGCTAATCAATGAGTCTTCACAGATGCCAAAATCAACATGTGATCTTGAGAGAACGAATGATTCTCTGTTAGTCGGTACAGAACTGCTGAATTTTGTAATTCCTATTGGTGACTGGGAGTTTATCAACCAGATGACCAACCTTACCGGGTTGGAAGGGATTTCTCTGGTAGATACAGCAGAAGAGTGGGGTAGTACAGGTGTTGGTTCATTCTTGGTAGGTGATGGTAGTGTTGTAACTATCACTATTGATCTCAGATTCGAGAAAGAGAATGGAACCCTGAATTACTTGCGACACAGATATTCGACTTTAGGTACTGACTTAATTGATATTATTATTGTCAATTGGCATCCGGGTATGCCAACTGTTGTTGAAGGGAGCCTTCAAACACCAACTATCCTCATCATCTCAATTGCCGCAGTAGTATGTTTCATAGTATCCATTGTGGTGTACCTAGGGTATAGAAGTAAGAAACCAGTGGTTCAGAAACTAGGAGAATAGTAACAATGAAACCTCCAGAGAATGAGATTATCAAAGTCGAATGTAAAGATGAAGATACTGTATTGAAACTCTCTGTTGGTGATGAGTTCTACTACCAGTTCCATCGACATGGATCTGTTGGCGAAGATGCAGAATTTACGATAGAGGATGACTCAATCATAGCCCACACAAATACTGAGACCGAGTACCTCCATCCTGAACACATGAAAAAACCAGGCTGGACTGGAGGAGACGCTGAGAGAGGGAAATGGTTCTTCAAAGCATTGAAAGCAGGTGGAACAACTCTCAAGATCAATATCCTGTTTCGATTTGAAGTGGAGAGTTCATGTACGATCACTGTGATTGTGAAGTCGTGATCATTTGGTTGCCCAGACAAAGGAGTATTCTGCAAAGTACAGTAATTCCTCATCCTTCTGAAATGCTGCTCTCAGATCTTCAAGACCTCTCTCGTAGTCTTCCTTACTGATTTTATGGAGCATGGAGAAACCTCGCTTCTCAATTGTTACTAGGTATTCAGGACCAAGGCGTACAGGTCTATAGATGTACTCCTTTGGATTGATGACACTGAATCCAGCTTTTGAGAGCTGCGCCTCAATGACATCAATGTCTGGATAGCGCTCCTTATCGACCACAGCAGTCCCAGGAAAGAAGCGAGAAGTCATACGTTTGTCTATCTGATTATGGGATTGCGTGACAATACAGAGGAGTCCTGTTTTCTTCAGAACCCGATGAATTTCTTGAAAGGTCATTGTGATATCAGGGAGATGGTGGAGAACTTCAGTCATATAGACAAAATCGAATGAATCTGATGCAAAGGGGATGTTATCAGCAGGAGCCTGTACAAGAGGAACTTGGATTCCTTTTTCACCTGCTTTCTGAAGCATTCCATATGAGATATCAAGTCCCGCAATACGTGCGGGTATAATAGAGGCGAGGATGACAGTATTATTCCCTGTTCCACAACCCACATCCAAAACAAGAGAAGAATCAGATAGTATGACCTCTTCAAGGAGCTGGAGTACCATCTCAGGATTGCCTTCACGTACTTGGTCATACACCGTAGAGACCTTATCGTAGTCGATTGTCTTCCTAAACATATCAGTCGTGAGAATGAGAGTGACACCCTGTAAAAACTGTTGAGAATAAAGAGAGAAGGGATGACAGGTACGCCATCCCAGTTTGTAACTATCTCTATTGTAGGACTTCAAAGAAACTCCGATGGACTGCCCGAATTGCTATTTCCATGTCATCTTGTTGCACTATGAAATAATATGCAACATCAGATGCACCAGCAGAGAACATCTCTACATTCACTCCTACATCAGCGACTGCAGAGAAGACACGAGCAGCGAGACCCTTGGTGGTAATCACTCCTTCACCTACTATAGCAATAAGAGCAACATCATCACTCACATCAATTCGTTCAATGACACCACCAATAAGTGGTTCAAGAGTCTGTCTACTCTTTATAGCATCTTTCGCATCAACAAGGAGATTGATACAGGTCTGCGAGGTAATGACTGAGTAGATGTTGATATTAGTCCCAGACAGCCGGTTGCCTATCTCACCAATTATACCTGACGTGAAACCAACCCCAGCACCACGAACTTTCAGGACAGAGATGTCGCTACTAAAGGCTACACTCTTGATGACATCTTCTTTGGCAAAACCATCTGGTAGAATCGTAGTACAGAATCCATAAGGGTCACGGATATTTCGTATTCGAATCTCGATATTAGATCCTCTGAGTGGCTCAACAGTCCTTGGGTGGAGAATCTTTGCTCCGAAATAAGACAACTCAGCTGCTTCATCATAGGAGAGATGCGCAATAGGTGCAGCGGATTCCGTAAACTCTGGATCAGTGGTCATGAACCCAGTAACATCCTTCCAGATATCAAGAGCAGGAGCATTTAGACAATGGGCAACGATTGCTGCACTGTAGTCAGACCCATTCCTACCAAAGGATGTTGGTTGACCTGAATCATTACAACCAAAGAACCCAGTAATTACTGGGATGATGTCCTCATCAAGGAGAGGAAGGAGATGCTCCTGCAGGTTACTCCTGGTTTTGGGCATATTGACCGTTGCGTTCTCAAATACGCAATCAGTTATGAGACCAATCTCTTCAGACTCCAGAGCCTCAGCACTCAGTCCTTGGTTAATAAGCACACCTACAAGAATGTCTACTGCTAAGCGTTCACCCTGACTCAGGATTAATACCCAGACCGACTCAGTTACCTCACCAATGTAAGCAACTCCGTAGAGCAGTCTTTCTAGTTTCTGTAATCTACGTTCAATCGATATCCTGACTCTATCACGAATAGAGGGGTTCTCTATGGCCTGCTCAATAATCTCAAGATGTCTTGTACGAATATTCGCTATTGATAGCGAAACGCTACCTTCCGATTTCAAAGCAAAAATTGTACTATTATGGAGTAGATCTGTTACACCATATATTGCAGATGCAACAATAACGGTCGACTCAGGTTGACCCTCCTTCAGAATAGTTGCAATGTTGATGAAATCATCAGGTTCTCGAAGACACCCACCGCCAAACTTTGCCACCCTCATTCAAACACCCCCTTAGCAAGAGCAAATTCAGCATTTAGTACTGATGCACCAGCAGCCCCACGAATCGTATTATGGACCAAGAGAAACATGTTCAATCGAGACCCGTTTCTCCGAAGTCTACCTATCTTCACAGTCATTCCAAGGTCTCCTTCTTTAAGAGAGAGGTCTCTCATAGGCTGAGGGCGATTGGATTCATTCAGCACGACTATGGGATGTATAGGAGCGGTGGGTAATCGCAGTGACTGCGGTTCTCCTGAGAAATTATTGAGCATGTCAATAATCTGCTCAACTTCGACCTGCTCTTCTACATCTATGACTATACTCTCCAAATGTCCATCCTGAACAGGAACTCGAACACAACTAGCATTCACATCGAAATCAGCAGGGATCACCTTTCCATCGCAGAGGTCTCCGAGTATCTCCTTGGTCTCAGAGACCATCTTCTCCTCCTCATTGGGGATGAAAGGAATTACATTTCCAAGAATGTCTATTGATGAGATTCCTTTTCGACCTGCCCCAGATACTGCCTGGTAAGTTGTTACGGTAACTGCTTTGATTCCATACTTCTGCAAAGGCTTTAGTCCAAACACCAATCCTGATGTTGAGCAGTTGGAATTTGTTATAATGAATCCATCGCCATAGTTCTGTCCTCTCACTAACTCTAGATGATCGGGATTGATCTCTGGAATCAGAATTGGAACATCATCGTCCATTCTATGTGCACCTGCATTGGAAAAGATGGGGAGACCTGCCATTGCAAGACGGGCTTCAATATCGAAAGCAGTGCTACTAGGGAGTGCACTAAAGACAATGTCAACATCCTGCTTGAGTATCGCATCGGAATCTGTTGTTAAGACCTCTAAGTGTTTAACAGATTCTGGAATCATACTGGAAACAATCCAGTCAGTTGCATCTCTGTACTCCTTGCCCTGTGAGCGTTGAGACGCTGTCACTGTGGTCACTTCGAAGTTGGGATGATTCTCAAGGATTCTGATGAAGTGCTGTCCAACAATTCCTGTTGAACCAAGAACACAGGCTTGTAGTTTACCCACTTATTCTCCCTCCTTTCGAAATCAGATCGAAGTCGATATTTGCCCGAACAAGCTCTGGTAGGTGTCCACATACTCCAATGGTGTCCTCTATAGTCACCATGGCACCTTTAATACCATCAATCATGATTTTGTTCAAAGATAATTCGATCAGGCGTGTATCTTTTTCAGAGACCCAATTCCCAAGTGCAGTTGCTGCTGCATCAGCAAGTGTTACGTCTTCTGAGTAAATGATCGATGCATCAGTTTTCCCATAGCTTAGAGAGTGACCTACAGTGGCTGATGAAGTACAGAGACCTAGCATAGTTTTTGTTTGTGTAATTTTGAGTCCAAACCCGTTCGGACCACGTGAGCCAGTGTAAATACCTGCAATAATTGGATGTTCCAGATACATTGCAATATCTCCACCGTTGTCAAAGATGACATGAGGAGCTCCAGCAGCAACGAGCCATTCGACGACATACTCAGCAATTGCTCCTGCTACTGATGCCATCGGACCTACTCCAACCTGCTGACCTGCTGTAGCCATTCGCTGGATTATTGTTGGAGCATCCCGTTCGACTTCAACGGGTTCATGACTTGTTCCAAAAGAGGGATGTTGGGTGATGTAGGTCTCAATCTGCTTCCGCGTTTCTCGAACCACTACCTCAGCAAGAGGAACGTACCTGTCATCCACTATCACTGTGGCAATGGTCTCGCCAATTTGGAGATGATGTCGTTTCATGATTCATCACCTCAACTCCGAACCGTGATCGCCCTCTGGGGGCAGATGTCACGGCACTCACCACACTCTACACAGAGACTTTGATCATCACGCACAGTCCAGTCACTGTCTTGCTGGAATACTCCTGCTTTGCAATAAGGAACACAGAGACCACAATGAATGCAGAGGTCAGCATTCCTGTGCATGAATTGATCTGAAACTACTGAAACGATAGTAGTGAGGCCAGCATTCTTCCTTGGTCTCAGAGGATATGCGATATCTTTGGAAGACAGTGGAGTGACTGCTTCAGTGAGGAAGAAGTCCTTCTTTGTAATCAAACCCTTTAGGTATGCTGCAATGTCTTGAGCAACCTTGAAGCTAGAGAGAGGAGATGTTCGAACCTCATTTCTATTGACCT
>SDNZ01000218.1 GCA_004524565.1 Candidatus Thorarchaeota archaeon | reverse complement strand
TTTTCGTGAATCGCTTTGGCAATGACTCCTTCATATCCAGTATTGATCGCATCCTCAAAGATCTCATACAGTCGTTCTGGTGCTTCAGTCAATTCTCCAATGGTTAGACTTACTCGGTCATTTACTTCAATTGTATCTTCCATAAGTTTTCGACGTTCAAGCATCGGTCTAGAAGTCACATCTTCACCATTGAGATACAATATATCAAAAACAAAGAGGGCAACAGGAACTTCCTCTTGCATGCTTTTTATATCGGTCTTTCTTCTCCTTCGCATAAGTTCCTGGAAGGGTTTCATCTTCCCAGTTTCTGGATCAATTGCAACACATTCGCCCTCAAGTACACAGGTGGCCGCTTTTACGTTCTTCAGAATGAGTTGTACCACATCAGGGTACTGATGAGTGATGACTTCCTGTCTTCGAGAATATAGTGTCACGTCAGCTCCATTCTTGTGTGCCTGAACACGCTCACCATCATACTTGAATTCGACAAAGGCTTTCTTCCCAATCTTCTCCATAATTTCTTCTGCATCGGAGAGTTTCTTTGCAGCCATCATACGAATTGGAATCCCAACTTCAGTGTGAATAGCTCGAACGGCATCAATTCCGTTCTCAGCTAAAACACATGCAACTCGTCCAAGATCACTACATACATTAAATGCAGCCTCAATATCACTACGCACATCCCTATTTCCTGTGAATGCTGTTGAGAGACCATCGATGATGCCCATATCCCCAAGACCAAGTCGTAAAGACCCAGTTACAGTTCTCAAAATGTATCTTGCCTCTATTGGGTCAGCATCAGTCAATAGACCTGCTAGTTTCGAAATCTTCGTCTTGTTACTCCCAGACCCACTAATTTGGGCTATTTCATCTAATGTGCTAAATACTTTGGAAACAGTTAGCTCCTCTGCGAATAGGGTAGCTTGGGCACCCTCACGAAGGAGTGACTCTCCAGTGCTACCAATGTCTCCAGTTTCTCTCAGAATATCCAGTACAGTATTTTCGGGTACTGAAGCGGCTGCAGCTATAACCTGAACTGCCATCTTTTCAGCAAGTCCAATCTCAGGTTCATTTTTCCAATCAGGATGGAGTTTACCCATGGTCAAAGCAACTATCTTATCGACATCTTTAGATTGAGCTTCTTTGAGCATATCTGAATAGATCTGAATCTTGTCTAAGGTTCCGGATGTTGATTCAATCTCATCATATGCTTGCGCAAGCTTAAGATAACGCATAGATTTGCACTCCCTAATTTAGTGGCTAACCATATGCTTTATAAACACAGCCAAGCGCACTGCTGTTCACTGACTAAGTACGGTGAGAAAAAATTGGGTAGTGTAAGACCTCGATACATTAAGAACGCAGCTAAGAATCTCTTAGCCCTCTATCCAGATAGTTTTACAGATGATTTTGAAACCAATAAAAGATTGGTTGAACAATTAACTGATACTGAGTCAAAGAAGGTTCGCAACAGAATTGCAGGTTATCTTGTTGGATTGATCAAGATTGGTGTTGCGCGTGAAGCATTTGAAGCAGCTGAACCTGGTGAAGAATTCACCGAAGTTGACACTGAAATGTAACTGTCATATCATCAGCATTCTTTTCCAAAGATGAGTAGATATGCCACATGACGATTTCCTGCTCAGAAAGAAGTCTTAAGGGAGAGAATCAATGACCATAGTATGGGTCCCCACGAGAACTTGCTATTCAAGGGCGATTGTCTTGAGATCATCCAAAACAAGCTTGAAGGTTTCAAAGGTAAGTTCAGACTGATCTATATCGACCCACCATTTCTATCTGGAACCCAATATAGTGTGAAGCAGAAAACACCTGGAGATGCAGAGAACGCAGGTACCCTTTTAGAGACCGCAACCTATAGTGACAAGTGGGATGGACTCGATGAATATCTCTCATTTATGAAACCACGTCTTAAAGCTATGAAGGATTTGCTTTCCAATAATGGAAGTCTTTGGGTACATCTGGATTGGCATGTATCGCACTATGTGAAACTGATTCTCGATGAGATATTTGGATACAATCATTTTGTCAACGAGATTATATGGAAGAGAACAAACAGCCCAAAAGCGCAAAGCAAAGGTTTTGGAACTCAGCATGATGTCATCCTTCTCTATGCGGTAGAACCTGACGGTTTTCAGATACAACCTATGTACAGAGATCATGATACTAAATCATTGAAACCATATAGCTATAAGGATGACAAAGGAAGGTTCAGACTTATTGAGATTGAAGCTCAAGGAATTCAAAGAACCCAGGAGAGAAAACAATACGAATGGAAAGGAAGAACTGCACCTTATTTGTACAAGAGAGCAACTCTTGATAACTGGTGGGAAACAGGACTGATTTATCGAAGTCGAAATGGAAGATATACAAAGAAACAATACCTCAACGATTCTCCAGGATTGCTGGTGTCTGACCTGTGGCATGATATTGCTCCTGTACAGGGAGCATCAAAAGAAAACACAGGATTTCTAACTCAAAAACCAGAGGCACTATTGGACCGAGTCATCAGATCATCAACAGAAGAGGGAGACCTCGTTGGTGATTTCTTTGCAGGATCAGGGACAACAGCAGTCGTAGCTGCAAATTTGAATCGAAGATGGGTGTTATGCGATGATTCTGAATCCTCAATCGATGTCATCAGGAAACGTATTGAAGGACTTGAAGAGCACGTAAAATATGAGTTTGTAATGTAAATTGTTCTTAGTGAATGAAAAAGTGTATATTGTTATTATGCTTAATATTATTCGTAACTAATTTGGGAGTGTAACAAATGTTCTGGACAATTGTAACTATGGTGTTATTTTTTGGAGGAATCTTTCTCTATGCATATGCACGGTATGGAGGTATGTCTGGACGATTCCACAGTGAACCTGGAGAAAAAATGACAAGTTCCGACAAATTACGCATGTCAAAAATGCATGACGCGGCATTCTTTGATGGTGAATCTGAAAACTACGCAGAAAATATGGCGAGACTTCGCCAATACGGTGGAGCATAGTATTTCAAACTCAATCAAACCAGATTTGTTCGTGAGCATCTGTTACTGAGTAATAGATTTCATCCATGCAGTTCCT
>SDNZ01000217.1 GCA_004524565.1 Candidatus Thorarchaeota archaeon | reverse complement strand
TGGAGGTCCCAGAAGGTCGGTAGTATTGTGTCTTCGCCCCAAACACCATCAGTTGTCAATGCGTCGTGATCGTGCCAGTTAACTGAAGATTGACCCGGAATTGACCAAGTACCTGTGCCTCGGTCCCATCCATTGTTACCGTTTACGTATTTCTCATAATCCAAATCTTCGTCTGGAGATACATATTCACTCGTAATTAGATCAAATACTGTGGGTTCTGCATACAAGTATGTATGCCCGTTTTCATCAGCTTCGAACACACGTTCGAAGGTTTCATCCGTGATTGTGACCTGTGCCGCTGAAGCAGGTGTGACTAGCAAGCTGAAAGTCATTGCTGCAACAATTAACAGGCCTAGAAGTGTCTTTTTATCAATGCGCGACATTGCACATCCTCACCTAGACTTCTTATCAAAATTAAACGAATATAATAGATACTTGCGTGTAGTGAAAATTAAAAAAAGAACATGCCATGGATAACCATCCAGAAGAGATGGGAAAAGAATCCCACATCATTGACTGTCCTTGGCATCACGGTGTCAGGGAATCCATTCTTTCTAATCACGAATCATATGCAATCACCTTTTAACGACTTACTATCAAGCTGAAATCTAGTTCTGTATATATAGGAGGAGAGATGATATTGAATATCAGAATTGACTCTAGAAGTATAGCATTACTAGCAATATTCGCAGCCATGGTTATTGCACTCGAGATTATACCCATACCCCTACTGACAGATATTCCACTCTTTGCAGGCTTCACGTTTGATCCAACGGGGATTCCAATCACACTGATTTTCCTGATGCTAGGGAGCGTCTTTGGACTGATTCTCATTCCGATTATGTGGATCTCTATTGCATATCGCAATTTGATTGGGTCGATCTTTAAGGGATTTGCAGAATTCTATACTTTGTTGGGACTCATAGTCGCAAAAATGATTCTCAAGAAGCGATCATATGATTGGAAAGTTGCTCTGCCAACCTATGTAGCCTTCGGGGTCGTGTTCAGAGTAGTACTAATGTACGTTTCAAACATCTTCCTTATTCAATGGCTGTACATGGCTCCTCCTGAGGTTGCACTTGCACTCTCAGCATCATTCGTTCTTCCCAATTTTATTCAGGCAATTGTGAATGTCCTCATTGGAATTCTGATATTCATAATCATCCCAGAAAATCTACTGATAGAAGGTCGACTTGGTAAATATGGCTATGATGGAGATAGAATATACGAAGAAATATCAGAGGATGAGTCTGAATTATCATCAGACAATGATTGAACTAATTCCTTTACATGGACTGCCCATAATCACACCAGGAGTAGACCTACCTGCTCTAATATCCGAACATCTCGAAGAATTGATTCGAGAGGGTGATATCGTTGTCGTCACCCACTCTATCGTATCCGTAGCGGAAAATAAACTATTCAAGGTGAACTCATCCGATGGTAAGAAGGACAATAGAACAGAAATCGCAATTAAAGAAGCAAGAGAGGTCATTCGAGAAACGCCAATTCTCATTACAAGAACGATACATGGTCTGATTACTGATTTCTCAGGAGTCGATGAGAGCAATGCACCCCCAGGAATGCTAATAGGCTTACCTGATGATCCTGATGCATCTGCAGAGAATATTTGTAATGCAATCTCAAAAAGGGTAGGATTTGGCGTTCCAGTCATCATCACCGATACCCAAGGACGGCCTTGGAGACAAGGAGCAATCAACCTTGCTATTGGTGTAGCAGGAATGTCTCCATTTGTCATCAATAAGGGTAGAAAAGATATCTATGGCAAGACACTCCAATCATCTCTTGTTTGTATCGCTGATGAAATTGCAGCAAGTGCTGAGCTTGTTATGGGACAAGCAGATGAGAAGATTCCAATTGCTATTGTTAGAGGGATATCCTACACTCAGAGCACAGGTACAGCCCACGAGATTCTTCGTGAAGAAAGTAAAGATCTCTTTCGTTGAAGTCTCACTCCAAAGCCTCTCCAAAGAATTCAGCAAGTCGTTTCAATAGAACCTTCTGATTCTCTTCACGAATTATACCATGCCCTTCATCATCAAAAACCAGTTTTTCATACTTGATCTTCTGCATTTCCAGCCTCTTCTCAACTTCTGCAACATTGGCTTTTGTCACATTAGGATCTCGCAATCCCTGAACGATGAGGAGAGCTCCTTTGATATTCTGAACATAGTTAATAGGAGAGCGTTCATGATAGATATCAGGAACTTCGGTTGGAGACCCACCAAGCATTTCTTCGGAGTATGGACGTAGATCAGGTCGTGTTGTTTCATAGTCTACAATCAGGTCTGTCATTCCGCATATAGGTGCGGCGGCTGCAATAATATCAACTGGAAAATGAACGATTGCATTCCAGCTCATATAACCTCCATAACTTGTTCCGAAGATCCCAATCTTACCAGGAGATGCTATCCCTTTTTCTATTAGAGATTGGATACCAGTTCGTACATCCTCTTTATCGTTGCCACCCCAACCATCTTTCTTAATCAATTCGCGAAAGTTTACACCGTACCCAGTAGATCCACGGTAATTCGGATCTAGAACATTGTAGCCTAATGAGCAGAGATATTGAATATCAACATCAAGTTGATCTCGTGAGTGATAGGTGGGTCCTCCATGTATATTCACTATAGTTCGGCCATTGGATTCTTTAGGAGTGTAAAGCCAGCCATGAATCATAGTGTTATCTACAGATATCCAACGGTAGTCAGTTGCAGGAGTAAGTTCTTCTTTTGAAACACCACTTCCACTTATCATATCTGTAAGATATTGGAAGTCGTCTATATTCGGAGTGAATGGATTGAATTTAATCAGGTTCATTGGATTTGTAGAGCTGTAGTAGAGTCCTAACCACTGAGTCTGAGAGAGTGGACTAATCGGAATAATGTTACCGCGTAGTGGTGTTGTGTTTGTTAATTTCTCATGTATAAGGTCATAGATGAAACACTTGTTTCTACCCTCTCTCTCTTGAATCATTAAAATATGATTGCTGTATCTTGGTACAGCAACCCGATCAAATGGTTCTTCAACACCTGGAACAGCTAGCCATTCGATTTTTTCGGAAGCTAGGTCAAACAAACCAATTCCTACTGAGTCATGAAGTTGCC
>SDNZ01000216.1 GCA_004524565.1 Candidatus Thorarchaeota archaeon | reverse complement strand
TTTCATATTCTATCAACTCTTCTACGAGATTATGATCAATAAAACAACTCATCTCTCCTGTAACTCTCAAACCACTAAAACCCTTCTTCATGACATCATTATACCTGTTATTCCAAATATCCATTACAGCATCAAGGTCAAACACTCCGTCTCTGATGTAGATTTCTGTATATGGGAATATTTGTAACGCCCCAGTTTCTTCATATTCTTCTACTGCAATACCAAATTCAATCATTGCATTTCTTATTTCAATAGGATTCTCCTCTGAACATATGTAGATTCCTGCATTTCCTTCTCTTAGACCTTTATCGATATACGAGAAGAGCGTTTTTCGCTTTACCTCTTGCGATTCGTAAAATAGAATTACATGATCTCTTGGTCTAAGATTCCTAAGAATTCGTTTAAGTCGCTCCTCAGAGGTAACGTTGAGCTCCTTCCAGTCTACTGAATCCTGGAGTTGATTATCAAAATCTGTCTGAACAATTCTGATGAGTCTTGAATCATCTGTCCATAGTGTTCCCCCATTGGATACAGAACTACCAATCGCTGTTGCAATCATTGCTTGGTTTCCATCAAAAATAATGTAATTTCCCGGCAGTTCATCACAATACCTGATATCGAACGATTTAGCCTCTACGTGTTTATTGAGTGCTTCGGGAATCAATTCGGTTTTATCAGTGTATTCTGTTATTATTCTGATATCAACATCCCTTTTTCTCGCCCTGATGAGATCTTCAGTAAATGTAAGAACGAATCTGAATGCATTATCAAAAGTGTCAACATAATCAATTGTTTTAGCTGCTTGTTTAATTAAGAATGATATCCTTTTCTCAATCGCATCTTTTTCAGAAACCAATGCAAAATGAGCTTTTTCTGTGTCCTCATTAATATCAGGTTCGATTGCCTGAAACATCGCTAGTAATTCAATCCTCTTTACAAGCAGGTTTCTGATTACTTGATTTGCTTCTTCTTCTTTACGATTGATTAGAATTGATAACGCATCATCAATTGGCAACGCCCTTACCCTTGCAGGTCTACCGAGCACCCTCTCAATCAAACCTGATTTTTCTAATTTAGGTAAAGTCCTGTATACTTCTTCTCTACGAATCCCAGCTACTTTTGCAATATCCCCAGCTGTAGTTAGTCCCTGTCGAAAAATTGCGAGATAGATTTTGGACTCATATGGCGTAAGTCCAAATTCAGATAGTATTTTTGCACTATCATTCAGATTGGTCATTATTCCACCCCAAGGCGAAATGACTACATTTCTACAATACACATTATTATATTTTAACTCTCTGAATCTAGATTCAAAATTAAAATTGACCTTTTTTTCTTTTTTTCTAGTAAAATTGAACGCTATCAGACTAACCTTTTTTTATCGATTTAACTCGAGCTGTTTTGGATGAGTGCGTCATGAATCGTAAACAACTATCTTTGATTATCGCAGGATGCGTGATTGCACTTATGGTCACTGCACCTATTCCCTCAACAAGTGCTTTAGAGATGGAATACTTTCCTCTCGCACCAGGTGCTTCTCTCTTCTATAATTCCACAAGTGATGCTGGAGATTGGATGACGAAGCGATATGTTGACCAGGAATGGGAATTTCTTGGTGGTCCATATGGCACATTCACCATCCGGTGGGCAGAAGCCCATATGATGCCCGACGAAACTGACTACACTTGGATTAATCACATGTGGTTATCCAAAACCGCAGATACGCTCCTCTGGTGGGGGTTTGAGGATGCAAACGCAAAGATTGTTTGCTCAAGCCCGTTAAACTATGTTACTGAACCAGTTATCGCAGGTGCAGTTCATAGAGGTTCAACAACTGGTGCTCTTACTTTGAAAGGTGATGGTACTGTAATGAGTGGAGTTCCATTTGCTGCGAATTATACAATTGAAGCAATTGAGACCGTCGTAGTTCCTGCTGGAACATTCGAAGATTGCATCAAGATTCACGAAGAGGAAACTACGCCAGATGGTCAGATCAGCTTCTGGGTTTGGTATGCTCCTAATGTGGGTGCTGTTCAGTATGACTATCCCAATGATGCAAATAGAACAGATGTGTTACTCAGTTATCAGATAGATACTGAGAACGATCCTTGGAATAGCTGGTTTCTACCTCAAGTACCAAGCATATTGATGATTACAACAGTAGCAGTGGTTGCTGTCGTTGCGGTCATCATCCTCTTAGTGGTAAGGAGAAAGCGAGCATAGGATGAGAAATATCTCATCCTCGCTATTTTTTTACTTCCAAGTTTACATTGGTCGCTGTGAAAAAAGACGCACTTTTGTCACTTCTTGATATACTGCCTTAGTTTCTCTAACTTTCTTGACATCAGCTGACTTCAAAGCATCTTCCATGGTTGTTGCTAATTCTCCCTTACTAACGTTAAGGCAGATTTTGTCAGAAATAGATGAAATTACACTACCTGGAACGATAATGTCCACATCTGCTTTGAGTCCTGCCGCTTCCAGTTTTTCCTCAATCAGGCCCCCACCAACAATCATTGAAACAGAACCATCTATATCGAAGTCTACGTCAATTGCGCGACCAATCTTCTTTCCTTTGCTATCAACAATATCCATCTTCTCTAGATTGGAAAGTCTAATCTCTCCCTCTCCAATTGCATCTTTATCAAGAGTAGTCTTGAAACTGTTCACGCTTGTACCAAGGTGAACCTTTTCATCGATCTTTGTTATCAACGAACTATCAAAGACTGGATCCTTATCTGGCTTTATCTTGATAGATTCAAGAAATTCCTCGAAGCGAGGTCCTGCTAGAATGAATTTTGAAAATTTTAATTCTTTATCAAATGTGAATGTCATATCACCAACATGTCCAACCTTGTTACCTGATGAGTCAACAACATCTGCTTTCTTCATTTCTTTACAACACAATGATCTTGCAAGCTTCATGGTTACATCACAAAGATACAATGATAATTCCTAGAATTAAGGACTTCGATAGGTAAGTCTGTATCACTGAGAGAACATAACATCTCAAGTTCTTCGATTTCTACGGTTTTTCATGCCTTTGATTGAATCCGAGGTTTGAATATGACCAAGCAGTGTGGAGTATGTGGGTCAACGGATAACGTTCAGTATGTATTTGACTCATTCTGTGAATCTGGTGAATGGCGATGCAACTCCTGCCTTGGAACACGGTTTCCTGAAGGTTCG
>SDNZ01000091.1 GCA_004524565.1 Candidatus Thorarchaeota archaeon | reverse complement strand
GCTGTTGGTGTGGATTACTCCAAAACATTCATCGAGTACTGCAAGAAAATTGAGGGGAACATGAAACAGGGTTGTAGATTTTTTGAATTATCACTCACCGATATGAATGATCTAGAATCCAAGAGCTTTGACTTGGTTGTTTCCAATGTGGTTATGGTGGATGTTCTTGATTACAAAGCTGCATTCAAGGAAATCGCAAGAGTAATGAAAGATGATGGACGATTCATTTGGTCCAATATACATCCTGTATTCGGTAGTGCAGCTAATGCTGTTGATATCAAGATTCCAAATGACTCGAAGAGAAATGAATCAAGATATCTCAAAATGATAGATCGTTATTTCGACTCAGGTGGCGAACTCATAGAATGGATGACTTCACCAACTTGGCAAATTAGACGAACACTTGAGGAATACAGCAAGGCATTGAAGGAGGCTGGATTTGTCATATCTGAAATCATAGAGCCGCAACCAACGATGGAAGACATACAGCAAAATCCTGGATGGCTTGCCTTTGATGCTGATAGATGGACTCACTTCATTATCTTTGAATGTTTGAAGCGGTAAGGATGTTCATGTAACCAACGAGCTGACATTCACAGACATCACAAAGGTATTGTATTGGGAGAATATACTCATGATGAAATACACGACCTCACCATTATCCTCAACAAATTCTGGGTGTACATATGAGCCATAGAGTGATGGATATTCGCTTCCACTTACGATAGTTATTGGATCACTCCAGGTTCCCCAAAGATTGTCTGCTGTTCGGAGGTCAATTGAGAAGGTCATGCTATCCAAGTAGAATGCAGTCCACTTATTGAGATAGTCATTCCACATTACTGATACTTCTCCTACAGGTGAAGGAAAAATTGGAACCGCATCAGATGTTTCAGTACTCCACATGGTATCATTGGTCGATGATAGTCCTGAGAAATATCTGTAGGCAGATTTATCGAGTATCTGTAATGGATCAACTCTACTCAGATAACATGCACCAAAACGTCCTGAGGGCGTACTGAGTAAATACAGGTATTCATCGGATTCATCATATGGCTGAGCAGCACTAAACAATACGAAGTTACTATCTCCATCCCATGAAATATTAGTCATTTTGGAAAAGTTCTGTCCATCATCAACAGATACTGCGATAGATGCATTATTACATGTCCACATTCCACCCGTACTCGACCAGTGACGTACAGACATGTAGTAAACGTAGAGGATACCGTTTAGACTAATTGCTGCAGTTGGAATACAGGTCATCTCAATATTATCAATCTTCAGACTTGAGATTAGTTCCTTTGCAAGTCCCGTTGTAGGATCCACGATCCAATCATCCAGTGAGATTCCATCCGATGGTATAGTATCATTGGATATTGCTAAAGTGTTACTGCGCCAATTTCCAGTCATCGAATCAGTCGATGAAAATGTGTCTCCGAAAAAGTAGAAGAATTCTGTTCCGTGTTTGACAATTATCCCCAAGTCAGTTCCACCCACTCCAAAAATAGTAGAGTCTACTGTAGCATCCTGTCCTGTTAATTGCCCATGCATCTGATATGGAAGGTTCAAATTCGAATCAGGGTTAAAATTTAACCACCAGAGTCCAATCACTATTATGATTATAAGAAATAAGCAGATTCCACTACTTCTTCTCTTACTGGGCATCTCAAATTCCTCTCTGTTGAATCTATGCTAACTTCTTAATCTCTTCTTCCATTCATAATCCGATGATTGAATTGCAATTTCTGCATGTTGCTTCATCGAAAATGACATTTCAAGCTTAAAAATACTTCAAGTACTTTGATTCGGAAAGTTGAGATTAGCTTGTTAACCCTTCTAACTAGTTCAATGTAAATGATATTTACAACCAAGATAACCTCAAATGATTAGATATGGGACGGTATTATCAAATACAATATCCATAGCGTGGTTATTATGAGAAAAAGATCTATGGGTATCTGCTTTGTGGGACTATTATTGAGTGCGCTCGTTATTGGAGTGGCATATGTCCTACTGACACAGACCCCGTTAGTAGACTATGATGAGACTGTGACCATAGATGAAGAGACCTATGCAAGTGCTGAGAATATCTCGATATATTACGATGTTTGTTTTCATAATGCGACATTCAATGTGGTCGATAATCCGGGGTTCATGATTCGGATAAATTACAAACTCACTGTACTGGTTGATGGAGCAAAGGGGAAAAACACCAATCTCCAAGTTCAACATAATGGGAATGATCAGTATGTTAGTATTCAGATACTGAAAGAAAATCCAGCTGATGTCTGTGCGTTGAACAAAGGGGATGCAGAAGCAACTGTCAATGTAACCATCAATAGTGCATATACTATCAATATCGAAGCGTCAGCGGGACATGGAAATATCAATATGACTGGAACCAACGCAACCTTCAGCGATATCTATTTCCATCATGGAATAAATTGTCCTGGTAATAACGGGATTTACCTGACAAATTCTACTGTATATGGTGACCTGACTTGTCAAGTATCTACAGGTACTTTCTTTGTTAGACTTGAGAATGTGACTGTTGGTGGTTCAGTTGAATGTAGTCCCACAAGTAGCGGCACACTGATTGAACTTTGAATAAATCTCGTGCTTTGAATCTTACATTTGATACTACATTACTTGGGGGGTAGTTTACCCTCCAAGAACTGAAATTTCAATGGTTATACATCCTACATCTTTCGTACTTATTTCAACAGGCTTATTAAAGTTAGACACGTCTAAGATTTGAGATACTACAAATAGTCCGGTTTCTAATAGGTAGTGAAAGCAATGGTATCGAGCCTCTTCTTTCGTATTTCGTTTTTGATGTTGTGGGCAACCTTTGGTGTGGTAAGAGGGTACTATGCTCGAAAGACTAAGACTCATGAAAGTCTTTCAGGAGTCACAGAGAAACTGAAAGCTGCAGAGAGAGATATGAGTACAGCATTCAAGATTCTCACTGGTGTGATTACAGTTGTTGGGGGGGTAGGTCTTATCCTGTACTTACTTGCACCACCATGGTGGACATGGACATATCTTCCTTTAGGAGAGTGGTTTCAATGGCTTGGAATATTCGTTGCAATTCCTCCAATTTTCTACCTGATTTGGGTACATAGACATCTCGATACTCAATGGTCAATTGCATTGGAATTACAAGAAGATCACAAATTGATTAAAACAGGTCCATACAAGAAAGTACGACATCCGATGTATCTTGGTATTTTCATCTATACAATAGGATTGATTTTCATTTCAGCAGATATCTTGGTCTTTCTCTTCTTTGGTTTTTCAATTTGGGTCAATTATCGCAGGATTCCCGATGAGGAACAAATGATGATAGATGAATTTGGTGATGAATATCGAGAGTATATGGAACACTCTGGAAAGCTACTACCTCCTGTGCGTCGCAAGCATAAATGATGAGACCGACGACCAAGCGATTTGAGAATCTATCTAAAGTCAAATCCAAACGTTGCTACAGTGACAAACCTTACAAATCTCGATGATGGATTGAGTCAATCCCATTCTTAGTTTATTACTTCAACGATAGATTTGTTATTCGTTTCATATATCCAGCTCTTTAGCAAACGAAAGAAAATACTCAAAACGAGATTTTATCTCTCTCAACTTATGAATTCTGGTTATCAGTTTACAAGGTACCTCTCAGTTGAAACCATAGGCGGAGCTACTTGGCACCCAGATGGAAATCAGATTGCCTTTGTTTCAAATTCAACGGGTGATTATCAAATCTATTCATGTGAGATTTCACGAGGTGTAACTTACAGTAGAAAACAACTGACTTCCTCAAGTGATAGATGTACAGACCCACGATACCTACCTGATGGGACCTTAATTTTTACTCGTGACAGAGGTGGTGACGAGAACTTCCAAATTGGCTTATTTGATACGACTGACACTCAATATTGGCTAACTAACGACCATAGTGTAAAACATCGAATTGGTTACATATCGGATTCCTACCTCTATTTCAGTGCGAACATAATCGACAAAGCACGGCTTGATGTCTATCGTTGGAAGATACCTCTTAGAGAGAATGAGCCAGAACTGATATTTCAACCAGATGCAGGAGTTATAGAAGTAAAAGGAACCTCGCGGTATGATGATAAGATCCTCATGATGCAATTTTTTGGGAATATGCATCATCACCTTCTTCTCCTTGATATGAATACTGGAGAAACAGAGGACCTCGTTGAGAAAGTTAGTGGAGCCAATCCAACAAGATGGGAAGTTGTACGTTGGATAGATGATGAGTATATTCTGGTGAATACAGACCACAAGTCAGATTACAAGCGATTAGGAATTTTGAGTACTTCTGGAGAATTCAAACCATTAGGTGATTTGAGTGAAACAATCAAGTTTGAAATCGAAGGAAATTTCACTCACTCTAAAGATTCAGTCTGGACTTATTTCATCGAGAATCAAGAAGGATACTGTATTGTCCATAGAGCGATATTCTCTCGATTTGGATATACAGATTTTGAATCACTTCCGTTCCCAGTGAAAAGTGCAGTTCTTTCAGGTGATGCAAGATCTTGGAGTAATGCAATGTGCCTGTCTAATGATGAGCAAATGCTTGCTCTATCAGTGTGCAATGGAAAACAACCGTATAACGTCTGGATACTTGACCTAAATGATATGTACGCTTGGCCGGCGAGCGTTGGGCACACCTCCGGACTTGACCCCATTGATTTCGTGGAACCCTCACTTCATCGATTCGATAGTTTCGATGGTTTAAGTGTGCCATACTTTAGGTATATTCCAAACGGAGAAAAGCCTGAGAACGGTTGGCCTGCGGTTCTTCTGATTCACGGTGGACCTGAGGCACAAGCGAGACCTGATTTCAATCCAGTTATCCAATTCTACCTTTCAGGTGGATTCGCAATAATCACACCTAACATTCGAGGCAGTACTGGGTATGGTAGAAAATACCTTGACTTAGATAATGTCGAGAAACGTTTGGATTCAATAATGGATATTCGATATCTTGCGCTCCATCTCAAAGTATCAGACAAGAAAATTGATGGAGATCGCTTAGCTATCTTGGGTGGTTCATATGGTGGATTTGCTGTTCTCTCTGCGATGACTGAACATCCCGATCTTTGGAAGGCAGGAGTTGACATTGTAGGAATTTCTAACTTTGTTACATTCCTAAAGAACACTGCGGCATGGAGAAGAACTCTAAGAGAAGCTGAATATGGGAGCCTAGAACACGACTTAGCAATCTTGGAGAAGATAAGCCCTATTCACAAAATCGATAAAATAGCTGCTCCACTCTTGATCATTCAAGGGGACAACGATGAGCGTGTCCCGCTTTCTGAATCAATTCAGATGTATGAGAAGTTGAAAGAGAAAGGGCTGGAGGTCGAATTGATGCGTTTTGCAGATGAAGGACATGGTCTCGCAAAACTAAACAATAAAATCAAAGGATATAGTAGAGTTATGGAATGGCTTCAGAACTATGTCTGAGGTGATATATATGGATACATTGAAACTAATTGCTAAAATTGTGCTTCTAGTCGCTGCTTTGATATTACTCTGGTATCTATTTGTGACTGCTGGAGTGCAACCACTCCCCCTTACCTAAGGAGATATCACACATGGAACCAGAGATACGTACTCTGAAGAAAGAAGATATTTCTGCTATTGTTGAAATTTCAAAAACAACATGGGGAGGACACGATCATCTTCCAAATATAATCGATGAATGGATAGAGAATATTTGTTGTCACCCGTATGTTTTAGTCTCTAAAAATGAAGTGATTGGAGTTGCCAATATCCGGATTATTGATGATGGCATGACAGGATGGCTAGAGGGTCTTCGAGTTCATGAAAAAGCAAGAAACCAAGGTTTTGCAAAGCAACTAACTGACCATCTTTTCATTGTCGCAAAACAACTCAGAGTGCAACGAATTCGGTTAGTGAGGTCACTTGAGAGTGAAGCACCGCAACGATTAGCTGATTCCATAGGAATGAACCAAATCCATACTTGGAAAGTATTTTGGAAGGACGTTCGTGAGGTAGAATGGAGATTTGATGGGATTCAGATTTCTGAAATTCAACCAAATGAAGTCAAGGGTAAATTAAAGGAATTCCCAGAATTAATTGCAATGCCCGACAATCCGAATCCATTTTCACATTCTATTCTTCGTCATTGGGATTTATATGAAACAACTGACGAAAATATAGAGGACCTCGCTAAGCATTCTTCTTACCACTTTGGACAATCAGATATTGGAGTAGTATTTTCCATAGGTGGAATAGAATCTTCAAGTTACGTACCTGAATGGTGTTTTACACTTTATGCAACAAATGAAGATGCATTCCTTTCTGGCTTGTCTAAGAATTTAGAATTAGCCAGAGAACAGGGAAGTAATCTTCTGATGTGTATCCATCAACCAGAGTTTACTCACATGTATGATTCAGTTGATTGGTTAAAGGAACGAAATCATGATATCTCCCTCACCCTTCATGAGCGATATTTCACATATGAATGAGCGATTGTTAATGTTTATGCCTCTGACATAGCACTCTTAAGATGTTTTAGAAGAAAATTTCTTGGTACGATTACAATGACTGAATCGGAAAAAATGACTTGGGATCTCTCCCAAATGGTTGAATTCGATGATCCAGGATATATTGAAGAAAGACTTACAGCGCTGGTAAAAGCAGCTGAAGAATTTCGAGACAAGTACAGAGGGAAGATTGAGTCCTTTGGTGCAAAGGAAGTCTTTGATATGTATGAGTCTCTCAACGAACTAGAACTTCAATATGAGGGTCCAATTAACTATTCGAGATTGATGTATACTGCTAATATGAATGATGAAGTTGCGTCACGTCTGTACGATAAATTCAGAACAGCCTATTCTCTGCTTATGCAAGCTGTAGCCTTTCTTGATCTTGAACTAGGTGCTTTACTTGCTAAGAGACCAGAGCTAGTTAATGATACAATCCTCACTGAATACAAACACAGTTTGGAGAAGATTCAACGCCGCACACCTCACATGCTCACTGAGTTAGAAGAACAAGCGGTCATTGCAAAAGATACGAATGGAATCAGAGCATGGTCAATGCTTCAGGGTGACTGGCTAGCTTCACGCACTTTTGATATAGAGATTGATGGAGAAATGAAAACGCTCCCCTATGGTGAAATTATTGGTCTCTATGAACATCCTGATAGAGACCTCAGAAAACGTGCCCACGAAGTTGTCTATGATGGTCTTGGCAAAGATCATATCGTCTGGGCTTCAGCATTGCGCTCAGTATTTGCAGATCACTTGACAATGGTCAAGTTGAGAAAGTGGGATTCTCCAATGACTCAAAGCTTCATCTCCAATGATGTCGATGAAGAAACTATTATCGCTCTTCTGAATACTATGGAGAAAAATGTTGGAGTCTATCAAGACTACCTTAAACTCAAAGCGAAAGTTATGGGTTTGAAAAAGCTGGGCAATTGGGATATCGATGCACCTCTACCAAATAGTCCTGATAAAAAGTACACTTGGGAAGACGCCAGAGAAATGATAGTTGAAGCCTATTCAGATTTCGATCCAGAAGTCGGGAATTGGATGGATGAGATGTATGAACGCCGCCACATTGATGGTGTGGTTAGAAATGGTAAAAGATCTGGGGCTTTCTGTGCAACATGGCACGCAGGTCAGAGTGCATATATTCTACAGAGTTTTAATGGAATCATGGGAGACCTATTCACACAGGCACACGAGTTGGGACACGCGATGCATGCATATCTAGGTACACGAGCTCAGAAGCCTCACAATTACGAAATTGGTAGTTGCATTGCTGAGACTGGTTCAATCTTTGGTGAATTACTCCTAGCTGAGAAACTTCTTGGAAAGGAAGGCACTAATGAAGAGAAACAGGCTGTACTAGCCGCTATCTTGGATGGATTTGGTGGGGCTGGATATCAAGTTACAACAAGGGTTTGGTTTGAAACTATGCTCTATGAAGCAATCGGGAAAGGTAAATTCCTCGATGGAGAGAAGATTTCGGAACTGTGGTTAAAAGCTCGCGAAAAGATGTACGGAGATTCAGTCGAATGGCTTCCAGAAATGAAATGGTGGTGGACCATGAAACTTCATTTCTACATGCCCAACTACAGGTACTACAACTACCCGTATGTCTATGCTCAGCTCTTTGTCTATGCTATGTATAGATTATACAAGGAGCAAGGGAAGGAATTTGTGCCAAAACTCAAGGCATTACTTGCAGCGGGTTCTAGTAGGTCTCCGCGAGACCTTGCAGCAGATATTGGTTTCGACGTCACAACTGAGGAGTTCTGGCAAAAGGGTATTGACCAGTTCTCAGAATTTGTCAAGATGTTTGAAGAAACAATATAATTCAAAAGAGGGCAAGAGCCCTCTCTCCTTTTCTTTTACTACCCCTATATTGATTTTATTCTTTAGTTTTTCCTCGCGTCTTGAAGAAGATATACACGGATTGGTCATTATCATCGACAATTACACCATAGTCATTATCCTCAATCAAACTGATGTGCAAGTTCAATTCTTGGATTGCATCATCCTTGTCCTTATCCAAATGTAGGTAATCAATTAGAAAATCTAAAGAAACTGCGATATCTTTGTCAATTATTTCTTCAATCATCGTGTCAAGTCGGTTTCTTACTTTCATGTCAATCTCTGTGTTAGATTTTTGTAGCTCTGAAATTTTCTTTGAATATTTTTTCCACTCCAAAATGGACCACCTAACAAGACTCTGTACTCAATAGCTTATCAGTTTTAGGTAATATCAATTTCGAGTGTAAAACGAAACCCTCATGTACAATTTATTTCGCTCGTGTCTTTATGATTCGGATTAGGGAAGGTCGAGAAGAAGACCGTCCATCAGTAGCAAGAGTTCTATGGAAAGCCTTCGAGGCTAGTAGAACCATAGAAGAAGTAGAAAAAGATGATTGGCTTGGTAAATGGAACAGACCACAGGAAAAAGATTGGGCCTATATTGCAGCTGATGAAGATAAGGTGGTTGCAACTCTTTCATTCTTTATCAATGAACAGAATACCATTATTCGAGGTAAACCGATGCCTTTTGCTGGTGTGTGGGCTGTAGCTACTGATCCCGTTTATAGAAAGCAAGGTCTAATTCGAGATATTTTCAAGGAAGCCTTTCCGAGAATGAAGAAAGAAGGAGCTGTACTCTCAATTCTTGATCCATTTTATAGAGCATTCTATGAGAAATTCGATTATGCGCTAGGAGAAAAAAGAGCTAGACATATTTTCAAGAAAGAAGATCTTCGAGTTGGAAAAACTAGAAGAGACATATCAGTTCGTGAAGCTACTGGATCTGAAGACATACCCAAAATTGTTGAAGTAGAAAGGTCAATGTCACGTTTTGGTTCAAGATTTTTTGGGTTTGAAAAAGAACTGAAAGGTCCCGTAAATAAAGGCAATTTTTTCATCTTAGAAAAAGGAACTGAACCTGTAGGAACTGTACGCATAATGTTTGATGCAGGACATCCAGGTTACAAGTTAACTGTCGGAAATACACGTTACAAGTACGATGATGTGTTTCCATCCATCGTTGAGCTGGTGAGTAAATATGCTGTGAACAGCTCGCAGATAACTTGGTATACTGATTATGAAGTCCCAGTTAGACATTTCTTCGATAGTTACAGTACAACTGAATCACATTTACTAGGTTCGATGATGATGCGTGTTATCGATTTCGAAAACTACTGTAGTAAAGTCTCAGTTCCAAAAATAGCTTCAGAATGGGTAACTATCAAACTGGATGATGTGTACTGTCCATGGAATACAGGGATATACACACTCATTCCTAACAAAGGAAATTTGCAAGTTGAGAAATCCGAACGGGAGCCTGATATAAATCTGAATGCATTCCAGCTTTCGCAGGTAATTTCTGGAATCACTCCTGCAACCCGTCTTCATGGATTGAATGAGATTAGCTGTTCAATTGACACCGCACAAAAACTTGAGGCCCTGTGGCCAGCAGATAATTTCGTGTCATATATGCGATTCTAAAGGTGTGTATTTAGTGAAGAGAATTAGATTTGCGAAGGACCATGCCAGGTAATTCCTCTCCTTGAATACCTTCTTTCACTACAATTGTACCATTCACTATTACATGTGGTATTCCAGTTGGAAATTGATGAGGTTCAAGATAGGTTGCATTATCAAGAATGGTTTCTGGATTGAATATCACTATGTCTGCCCAATTTCCTTCTTGCAGATTTCCTCTATCAGTCAAACCCAATCTTTTTGCAGGAAAACCTGACATCTTGTAGATTGCATTTTCAAGTGTGAGTATACCTTTCTTCCGTACATATCGTCCTAAGATTCGAGGATAGGTGCCATAGTGACGAGGATGTGGTTTTCCATGACTGAGAACTCCTTCAGGTGCTACACCCCCTCCATCAGTACCAACCATCACATATTCACTCTTCATGATACGCTCAATGTCCTCATCACCCATGCTCTTCATTGTCATGGTAACTTCTGCATTCTCATCTAATAATAATTCAAAGAGAGCAGCATATGTATCTGAATATCCCTTGAGTTTAGTTATCTCTGAAAGATTCAGACCCTCGATATCTTTCCACTTCTCAGTCTTTACAGATGCTATGAAGATGTTATCCCAACCTGCTTCTACTCGTATGTTCTCCCAATCAGATTTCGTATTTTCCATAGCAGCTCTAATCTTTTCACAAGCTTCAGGAGACCTCAATCTGCAAAGTAATTCATTTACACCTCCAACGTGAACCCATGGGGGGAGCAGTGAGATAAGAGATGTGCTACCTCTATCGTAAGGATATTGATCACAGGTCACACTGATACCTCGTTTATTGGCTTCATGAATGAGATGTAGTGTTTGTTTGCTGAGTCCCCATAGATGTCGACCTGCAACCTTATGATGAGCAATCTGTCCACCTACACATCCAGAACGTTCAACAATCTCTATCACTTCTTTCACAGCTTCAAGCACCGTTTCACCTTCACCTCGAATATGGGAGAAATAGAGACCTTTGTATTCAGCAACAACTTCTGCTAATGCAACTATTTCCCCAGTCGTTGCATATACCTGAGGAGGATAGATCAGCCCTGTGCTCATTCCGAACGCTCCAGCCTCCATAGCTTCAGTTACGTAATACCTCATCATTTCTTTCTCTGAATCTGTTGGAGGTCTGTCATCATAAGCTGGACCTCCTGCAATACGAATGGCACCAAAACCAACAAGGGATGCGATATTAGATGAAATCTTAGCATGCTCAATGGTATCCAAATATTCAGCAAATGTTCTCCATGTTATATCAATGGACTCCCCAGGGGGAGAATGGATTTCAAACTCCTTCTTTATCAGATCAATTCGGTCTTCGTTTACTGGAGCAAGTGAAAAGCCGCAATTTCCAATCACCGTGGTGGTGATTCCCTGATGAATAGTCGATTCTAACCTGTTTCCAAAAGGTAATGCCATATCAGAGTGACTATGAATATCGATAAAACCCGGACAGACGATGTGGTCAGATGCATCGATTATTTCAAGTGGTTTCTCTTTCATTTGTCGATCGATTTTCACAATCTTGCCCTCGGATATTGCAATGTCCGCAGTGTATCTTTGTTCACCAGTACCATCAATGACTGTACCGTTTTTAATGACAATATCATAGACCAAATCGATGCACGACCTGAAACTACCTACACAAGGTCTTTCACAAATATAGTACATTCTATTAAATCACATGTAAGATTGAGCATCAATTATCGCTTCTTTCTAATCTGCTCCAATTCATGATTTTCAATCAGGATACGTCCGAGTTGTGTAAAAGATTCCTGAATATTCTCACCATTCTTTGCAGATGTTTCAAAGAAGATGGTCTGAATTTCCAGTTTCTCACTCAATGATTTTGCAAAAGCTTCACCTTCTTCCGCTGTAACATAATTTGCAGTATTATCAGAAGTACGAAGGTCTATCTTGTTTGCTAGAATTGCGACTGGGGGAAATTCATCTACATGTTTGAACGATTCAGCTAGCCATGCAGAAGCATTTTCAAAAGATTCTCTGTTAGTGATATCATATACCAAAATCATTGCACTACATCCCTGATAGTAGTGTCTTCTAACCCGCTGATATCCCTCTTGACCTGCAAGATCCCAAATGACCAACTGTATGGGGCGATCATCGATTCTAACTGTCTTCTGAGCGAAGTCTACTCCAATAGTTGCTATATGGCTGGAGATGAATCCTTTACCCAAATACCGACGTCTAATAGATGTCTTACCTACTGCAGCATCTCCAATTAGAACAGCTTTGAACATTAGAGTACTGAGTGCTTTTGAAGACAGTCCTATTCACCTCCACGCAATATAACATATCTATCCTAATGACATAAAATAGTTCCTCAGATATTAAAAAAAGACGACTTATGGAGAAAAAGAATACACTACTTTTTCTTTCCCTTACGCTTTGCTTCTTGATTAATCATTAAACGAGTCAAACTAGAAAATGTTTCTTCAATGTTCTCGCCATTTTTTGCAGAGGTTTCGTAAAAAATTGAAGGAATCCCAAGTTTCTTTGTGAACAATTCCATAAATGCTTGGCCCTCTTCTGGTTGAACAAACTCACTTCGATCGTTAGACGTTCGCAGATCGACCTTATTACCCAAAATCGCGGTTGGTGGAATTTCACCTGCATAGGTATATGCCTCAGCTAACCAGCGAGTGGCATTGTCAAATGTTTCACGACTTGTAATGTCATATACAAGAACCAAGGCACTGCACCCCTGATAGTAGTGCTTTCTTACACGTTCGAATCCTGTCTGGCCAGCTAGGTCCCAAATAACTAATCGACAAGTAGTTCCATTTACTTGAACGTACTTTTGGGCAAAATCGACCCCGATAGTCGCGATATGACTGGAGATGAATCCCTTGCCCAAGTATTTTCGACGAACTGATGTCTTACCGACCGCTCCATCCCCAATCAGCACTAGCTTAAACATCATAGTGCCTTGGGTTTCAGGAGACATAGATTGTGACCTCTTTTGGGTTACAAAACGTAATTAGTATTTGATTATAACAATTGCTAAGGGGAATTCAAATCGAGAAAAAGTAATTACCTCTCTATGAATGAACAGAACACAATGTATATCACTATCTGAGAATAGGTGATGATTAGTTCTAGGGACTTGATTTTCTATGGGTGTAATTTTCAGAAAAACTGGCAGACTTATACTAGGTGACCCTGGGAATGGTAGTCAGAAATTCTGGAAAGCTGAAGTGAAGGGAAATTCAGTTACGATTCATTTTGGAACAGTTGGTACGCCTGGAACTACAGGTTGTCGTGAGTTCAAGAATTATGAAGCTGCAGAAACCTTCCTAGCACAACGTGTTCGTAAGAAACTGGAAGAAGGATACAAACCAGAGATATAGTGGATGAATCCCATTACACTGGTAGATAGACTGCGAATGTGCATTCATCATCATCTCGTGTTAGTGATCTAACAATCTCTACTTTCACAGGTTTTTCTAAGATCCCTTCCCAGAGTCTTCTTGACCAACCAGCACCGCAATAACAGAATGAGCCACTGACTTCTTCCAGATTGTGTTTTATCATTGGGCAGAAACAGTAAGCTCTCATCTTCTCTTCTCGAGTTGTTGCCTTATCATATGCTGCCCGATTGTAGGG
>SDNZ01000090.1 GCA_004524565.1 Candidatus Thorarchaeota archaeon | reverse complement strand
TTTCAAAAGAAAAACAAAGAAGTCCAATGCATGCAACCCCTCATCGGGAGTGCATGCTTGGATTAGTCTATAGTAGAGAATTATACAGGTTTTGCGTGAGCACGAACAATCGCTTCGACCGTATCGAGTTTGGCTTGTATTTCAGGATCCTTGATGTTGACAACAACTGAAACGTCAATGTCTGCAATCTCTTGCTGACCCTTCTTGTTTGTGTAAGGTACATCAACTTGGAAATTGACTCTATCATTTTGCTTTGCCCTGAATCCCTTGGCTTCCTGTTCGATGTTGTAACCACCCCTGATCGGGTATAGGACTCCATAGTTCACCATTTGGAACGAGCCATCTGTGATTCCCTTCGTTATCTGCTCCATGATGGACTTGTTATACATGTAGCTACCCAACTGAATCAGACTTAGGAATGCGAAGACACCGCCTCCACTCACTCTTGCAGCCTTGGCTTCTTGCACACCAGTAGCGATAATACGAAGGTCCGAAACGAAGACCTGGCCCTTAATGACGGACTTGCCAGTCTCGACCCAGCCATCACAAATTACTGCAAATTCCTCACCAGGCAGTTTGCAAAAGTTCTGGACGAAGAATCTCTCGAACTCAGCTAGTTTATCTGCTTTCCTTGCACGCAACATCTTATCGAAGAGTATGTATGCTTTTTCAGAGAACAATGCAGGATCAATCAAAATAGCCTCCTTCATAATCTCACCAAAAATCTGAAACTCGGAAGAATCGATTTTTTCGAATACTTTTCTTAATTCGTTTCCAACGTCGCCAGATTTTCCTTTTTGCATCTTTTCGATGACTGTTTTCCGAAGTTTATCAAAATCCTGACCCATGATTATAACCTCAAATCACCAATGAATCTCTTTTGATGTATATTAATTCAATTAGGATAAACGAATTACAGAAATATTGATTTTAGGAGCATTGGACATTTTAACTGATAGTCATATCCGGAAGAAGTAATTCTGCTTTCTCTCTCAGATAGAGCATTCCAGAAGTCTCCGAAATTTCTAGTACTTCATTTATTAATATTTTCGAATCTGTTAGTCTACCTTGTTTGAATCTAAATTTAGCAAGAAGGAGCTTTGCCTGTGCTTCAATCCCAGGGAGGTCTCGCTCCTCAACATGATCAAGCAACTTTTGCATCCAAGGCCCAGAGACTTCTAGACTCTCACTGTCCTTCTTAGGAGCAGTCATCTCAATCTCTACATCGACCATTTCGATAAGTGTAAAGTGGATATATGCTAAACCTTGAGAACGCTCAAAAATCTCAAAAGCCTTCTTCAAGTAGAAAATCGCTGTGGATAGGTCGCCTTGTCTTATTGCTAGCAGACCTTCAAGAAAGTGTGTGAAAGCAAGATTTGTTTCAACACCAGATTTTAGTGAAGATGCACTGACCTTTTCCAGTTTCTGCTTAGCTTCATCAATCCTGTCGATGAGCATATAGGCCCACGCTTCTTGTATTTGGCAAAGCCATATTGATTCTATCACTTGGTCACTTCGACCCTCATCTATCAATTTCAGAGCTGTCTTTCCGTCTCCCTTCTGATTGTAAATGAAGGCTATGACACATTTCATAAAACCTACTGGAAGCCCAGTCTCCAATCGATTCGCTACACATTGATTCTGATATTCAATTGCTTTCTCAAACTCCCCTTTTGCCATGGCAATATGACCTAGTTCATGCACATAGCCCCATCTGCCATTTAGCAGTCCTAGTTCATCAACTATTTCCTTCGCGATTTCTAGTAAACTAAGAGCTTCATGGAAGTTAAATTGTTTTAGCTTATTGGCCTTCTCAATGAGAAGCCAACAAAGCGCCTCTCGATCATCATATTTCTTTGCCTGAGAGATGGCCATGTCAAAATATTTGATTGCTTCTTTGAGATTGCCTTCTGTGTCCAAACGTTTAGCTGTGATTCTGTGAACTTGTGAGAGGAAGAAACCATACTCTTCATCGTTCTGAATCTTCGAAGTCAAAATGCTCAAGGATTCATTATCTATCGCTGCTTCAGGCATTTGAAAAATCTCGATCATTACACGCCAAGCGATGTATATATGACAAGCCATCCAATCGTTCTCAACATGTTTCAGTGCAGAAAACATGGCTTTCTGATACGTACTCCAATCAACAACTTCGCCCCTTCTCTGCGCGGCTACTAGGCCAAACAGAGGGGTAAGTTCTGTTGAGATATTTGCATCTATAAGCCGTTTAAGAAAATCATACTTGCCCTGGTTATAGCAGTGATAATAAGCAAAGTAAATAGCCAACTCAGGTAGAGATTCATTCAATGCTTTCTCACAAAGACGTTCTGCAAAATCGTTGTAGTCTTTTGCTTTATCCATAACCGACTGAAGGATATCTCTTGTTGCTTCATCAACATAAGGATAACATGCAGTTATGGTTCCAATCGGTTTCATACTCGCATCCCTTGGATTAGAGAAAGTGGTATCCTTTAGTCAACCTTGTAAAAGAGTTTTTTGGCTTCTATAAAGGAAATACAAATGGGCCATGTGGGAAGTTCTAAATTCACCTTGTGTATAGATAAATTACAACAGAGGAAGAAAAGATGGAAACGAAGAGAGTTATCGTTGTAATAGTAATTGTAGCATTGATAGTTACATCAGTATCTATTGTGCTACTAACATTACCCGAATCGCCTCCGGAGAATACTGGAGATACAACAGCACCAGTTATCACAGTTACAAGTCCGGGAAACCAATCTGAAGTCTTTGGTGCAGTCTCTCTAAGTTTCACTGCAACGGATGACAACACGATTGCGCGATACGAGATCTACATAGATGATACGATTGTTACTGTTCAACAAGCATACAACTGGAATACAATGGGAGCATCAGATGGGATTCATACCATCACGTTTAGAGCAAGGGACCAAGCTGTAAACTGGGGAGAGGCATCTATCACTGTCACAGTAGATAACAGCGAAATCCCAGAGTATGAATTCTCTAATATCTTCAAGATAATGACATACAACATCGAGGAGTCAGGAATTAATGCAGACTGGAAAGAAGTTGTGAAAGAAGAGAATCCAGATATATTGATACTCGTTGAGACCGGAAATTTTGATGACAATGGAAACACGCAATTGTTGCAGGTTATTGATGAGTTCAATGATTACTTTGTTGACGAAGCACCCTACTCTGGATTCACTGCACAGGGCATTGCTTTCTCCACCAGCGGCGAAGCAGTCCTAAGTCGATATCCAGTCTTGGCATTCTATCAAATACCAAATGTCATTCTCGATAATGAAGCAGGATATGATGTCACTCACGATTTTATTGATGCAGTCATAGATATCAATGGAACGAGTGTCCACTTCATAGGAGCACATCTTAAGGCAGGTGGAGGTGAAACAAACAAGGATCGCCGAAATTTAGAGAATGAGGGGATAATCAACTATATGGATGGTCTAGGAGAAGTACCTATCATCTATATTGGTGACCTGAATTCATACTCTCCAGAGGATACTATAACTGTTGACAACGATTACGGATATGGTCCGCTGACGATGCTCATTGAACCGGATGATCCAGTCTTTGGTAATTTTTCCTCAGAGATCCACAACTTCACAGATGTTTATCGAGCATTATACCCTTCTGAACTTGGTTACACATACGGACACCAATATGCTGCATATCTGGGACGAATAGATTACATCATCGTCAACGAATTCTTTACCGACAAATTGATCAATGCAACAGTGGGCGATACTGCTCATGCAGACACAGGTGCTGATCACTACTGCCTTGATATGTTTGTTACGTGGAATGGGTCGGGAGCAACAATTATCCCCCCTTCCGAGGATATAGAAATTAGACTCGATAGATTATCAACGACATCTTCTGAGATTCGCGAAGATGCCGAAGACGATTGGATCTTTCATGAGCAGACTCCACAAATTGACTACATTACGATTCAGACATCAATGCATCCTAGTGAGAGATATAGAGAACGTGAATAAGATTCACTACCCTATTGCATCTCCTTGCGCTGAGACGAGATGAGGCAAGTTTGGCATTGTCTGCTTGCTTCTCAATTCCCAGCCATGAATCTTATAGTACTCACAAACCATATTTTCAATATCAATAACTGTGTTATGTGATTTGTTCAGCTAAGATTTCCTTCTTCAAGTCATCATCAAAGGTTGAAACCATATTTGGACTGATCTTCGCATAAATCCTATATCGCTCAATCGCTTTTTCTTTGTTTCCTTCGCTGAGATAGATACTAGCTAGTGTTTCATGGAAATCAAGAAATGCTCGATCTTCTTTTCCAATCAAGAAGGTTTCAAGAGTTCTAATTGCGTGTTGTTTATCCGATCCCACGATTTTGGAAGCCTCCTCCGTTAATTCCCATGCAGTGATGATGTCATTCTTGAGTGTAATCAATCGGCCAATTTCTCGTACTGGCTCTTGGTGGTCCTCGATTCGATAATCATTCACTGGAAGGGGATTGTCTCGGACACGAACCACATAGACACGAGCACTCATCTTTCCCCTCATTTCACCACCTGCATCATCACCAGCTTGGAGAGCTTCGTACAACTTCCGTGTAAGTGTTCCCTCAGTAGCTTCGAACACCTCTGCCATTCTATCGACGGTTGCAGGGCTAGTCAGAATATTTCCTTGACACGCATAATTCTTACCGATCCTTTGGTGAGCTGAGAAGACACTCCCGCCAGTAAAAGCTAACGACTCGCCTTGAAATGATACCATTCCAATCTGCCGGTTCTCAAAATTTTCGTCACTACTTCGGAATATTTCAAGGATTTCTTTCAGTGGTAGACCATCGTCTAATTTTTCAAAAAAGATGGGGATAAATTCCCAGTTACCCTGAGCTTGAGAAACAATAGCACCTTTTCCTGCGAATGCAAGACCCATTTGTCCAGCGTCCCAGAAGCATGATGCAATAGCAAATCCGACTTCATTCTTTTCTGTATCAGCAGCAACAATTGAGAAAGTCATGAAACATCTGAAAACGAATAGTGCACTTGAATATTGTAGTAACGGAAAGGAGTATCACTTCAATGCTTGGTCGATCATGAATTCCCTATCTTTTCGCCAAGTTCGATTCTCCTCATCAATGATTTCTGGCCAAATTGAATATATGAATGAATTAGGATAATCGATGATTGTTACAGTCATATGCTCAAGATTGTGATGTAGATTTGAAAGCAATGAAGACAAATGTGTTGAAGGCATCCTGACATACCAGAAGATGTCCGAATCAGAAACTCTCATGGTAGATGCAAAGGGGATTGGATTATTACTCATCTTCGAAAATAATTCTCCAAGATACTTCTTCTTTCCTTTACCATTGATTAGAATGTTCGAGAGAATGTCAAATGATATTGGATTGAAACCAACACGATATCGTTCAACACACCCTTCATCAACCATTTTCAAACGTCGCCCAAAAGTTTGAGGAGTAAAAGAGACTCCAATCTTCTTAATTTCACGAATCATTTCGGTATTACTTCGATTTGAACCATACATGAGTTGTTGAAGTATGTAAAGATCGTTCTTAGTTATCCAGTCTAATACATTACCAGATGGAGTTTTTGGTTTCACAGTTTTGACTGGATCAAAATCTGCTTCAAACCACTTGAGCCAATCAAAGGTCCAACTCATGCTTTTGGGATTCCATGCATCAAGTCTCATTGAGGAATTGATTGTGGGTTCTCCAACCACTGATAATATCTGGTAATCCTCAACAGCGCCTTCATCCCTTAGAATCTTAATGACCTCTTCAATCATATCTCTACTACCAAATGGAGGTCTAAATTGAAGATATAGACCATTATGAGCACCAAAACATCTACTTCTATAGCCAGTGTATGGATGATGAGTTGCCATACGTTCTAAGCGTTCTACGAATTTGAGATTTGATGCATCAAGAAATACATCTACTGCATCGAAACCCATGTTATGCTCATTCAATAGAGCTTTCACATTGAAGTATCGATGTTTTTTGAGAAAAGATAATCTCTTAATTATCGTTGGCTTCGAGCCTTCAACTCTCTCAACTAATTCTGTAACTGTTGCTAGGGGGTTTTCTTGCAATGCCATTAGCAAGGACAAATGTGCCCCACTCAGACTACTCACATCTCTTACCTCAAATCATCCTCTGGTGGATAGATATTACTTTGCTATTATTTGAATTATATCTATGAATGGGTCTCCCTCATCACCAAGAGTTGGTGGATCGAAGGTAACTGTATCCCAGCCCATATCTGGTGCGCGATATCCTTCGCCCCATGCACAAACTGTGAAGTCATACCATCCTGACTCTATAGCAGTATTGTACCAGGCAAGATCTATTGATACGCTGTTGTATGTTCCAATCAACAATATCAAACAGTTGAAGTAGTATCCAGATGGCAATACCAATTCGCAATAGATGTAGGTATATCGAAAGTTCCAATTCCCTAGGGGAACAGTTATTGTAAACTCAGTGAGAATGTCATCTTCAATTTGGTCCGCGTCAAGGTCCAAATAGTCCGCAGATTCTATTGACACAATCAGTGAATCACCCGAATCGCCATAGTCAGTAGCCTGCACTTCTCCAGTGAAGAAGGATAGAACCATCATGGCCATGATGATAGTCAAGATTCTCTTACTAATTGGTTTCATTTGAATCATCTCGAAGAGTTGTTTTCCCCATTAATAGTTTTATGGTAATTTGGTAAACAGTCATTATAGATAGTTTACGCTAATACCTTGGTATAATTGTAAATAAACCTTATATATAGTTTTTACTCATGTATCATTGGTGTCAGATGGGAATGTATGACGAGTCTTGCCTGAAATCTGAATTAGCTCTAGGTAGAAGCAACAAAAAATTGCATGTTGATGCTTTGGATGTTGTGACTTCCTACAAAGACGATCAGCAGCATCTCAAATTGGCTGTATCTATTACTGACTTAGCTGGATACCCTGTCTTTGAAAGCGATGTTGAATTGGTTGTAGATTCTCCAGATGGCACCAAATTCTCACTCAAGAATGAAACCAACACATATGGGATTGCATTTTTTGATATCAAAAATGTTCAGAAAGGGAGATGGGAAGTGATTGTCTTCAATGTTGATCACCCTGACTATTGCTATGAAAAATCGAACCTGGCTAAACCTTGGTCAATCACATATGTCTGATCTGAAAAAAAAGAATGGTGAGAATACTCTCACCATAGGAGAAACGTGTTGTTCAAATCGCCATCATATTCCTGAGGATGATGTGCACCCTTAGGATATGGATAGACAGCTTGAGCAATATCAAAGACAGATTCCATAGCTGTTCGTGGTTCAGAGCCAAAGATTCCAATGAGTGTGTACTCCAAGAAGAAATAGGTCCACATCCCATTCTGATATTCGCCAACATCCCAACCCATTCCCATTATATCGCACGTAGATGCAAAGTAGACATTGCTAGAATTTGGCATATTCATCAATTCTTCTCCAAATCCACCAGCAAAACAGTGGTCAAGAAAGACGAATATCTGATCAGCTACTGCAAGTTTTAGTATTGCTGCAACCTCAGTATCCCAGAAGTATCCATCCTCACCATCTTCACCTGCTGTAATATCCCACATACATAACAGACTACTCCCCCGACTGTCACCCGAGCCATGTCCAGAGGATATGAATGCAATTGTATCCTTAGGACCAGCCTTGCTTACTAGATCAAGCAGAGCTAGTTTCGCATTGTGTTCAGTGGCTATTCCGTCATATTTCAGATAGGAGTTCGTGTCATCACCGAGAACAATAATTTCATCGTAACCCATTGCTGCAAGAAAGCTATACCAATCATTCGCATCTTCATCACAGAAATTAAGATCACCAATTGCCTTGTAATCACTAATTCCTACAATGACAGCATAATGTCTAGGTTTTTGACTGACATCTTGAGAAGTTTCTAAATAATAATCAGAAACTACAAGGTTAGAGGAATCTGTTTCGACAACTAGACTTCGGTCATAGTTAACTGATATTCCAAGTGGAACCATTGCCACAAGCATTCCACAGAGCAACATCATACCAAGAAGGTAGATACGTACTCTCTTCATTTCTCTCGCTCCAAAGCAGAATACCTTTTGTCAAAGATACCTCTGCGAGCGGGTAAGTTTCAGATGGTATATTAGGTACTCTTGGAAAGTGTCATCTTCCAAAAGTAAAACTGAAAGTGCACTAGAGTACGTGGAAAATTGTATTTTGGCCCAGTTGGCTGGTATTTAAACACTCTTTCAAATTATTCTTATTTTGAATCAAGGTATCATAATTGGAAGAATAGTCTAACCTTATTTTTCAAATATTAATTATAGTGCACCTTAATTACAGGGTGGGGGGGAATAAATGTATAACAATTATCTGTTTCGGTGTATTTTATTGCATATTCACACTTACATAATCTTTATTACCTATTTCATGTAATACTATTACAAGGCGTTCGCGGGATTGCAAAGAATCGGGAGCGTCACCTGGTGTGATGGGTGACCTCCCTTGACAACAACGGTGTCTGAAGCCTTCATTTGAGCGAGGAGAGATATAATTGAATACATCAAAAAGAGCTAACAAAATGGCTATTGGACTGTTTTTTGTCCTTTCAATAGCTGTCTTTGGATCAATTCTCTACACATGCTTCACGTGCGTTAATTCTGGCATCATGATGGACGATACTGATGCAAGCTATGCAGATGAAAGTGTTAGAGTAGCAGATTATCGCCAATCACAGGATGATCCTGATTTGGCGCTCAAAGGAGAGCCAATTGAGCATGATTCTGGCGACTGGAAAGGAATCGATAGAGGGTTTATCGTCCTTCTACCATATTAGACCCTTTATGTATACATTCCAGAACTCCAATATCTGGACAACAATTGGGGGATGCGCTTGCTCCCCCAAAATTTTCTTTTGTCATTCGTTCTAGATAATAACCATTACCAAATCTAGAAAAAGCTACTTTGAATCTTCTTGAAATGCAACAAAAGCATGTTTCTTTGCTGAATCACGGAGTTTCCTAATCTCACTAGCCTGCGTCTTAATTTCGTCAAACATAGGTCCTCGAGCAGAAATTGCTTGTTCAACAAAAGCAGAAACAGCTTCCGAGCGACTCTTGAAAATATCCAGCTCGACTAGAGCATCAAGTATTTCCACAATTTCCCCACTCATTCGTGTCATCACAGATACTTCTCGTTTCTTTCCGGAGGTTGCATCATCATCAGCTAAACGACCAAGCAATTGTTCCCTCAAACTCATCTGTGTCGTTTCTGTTTTACTAGATTTCTCTTTTCCGGACATTTTCGTAACTCCATATTGCTCTATGTATATATGGTACACCGATACTTATATCTGTTATCCACGTAATAGTATTACGTTAATTCTTATAATCTTGTATATTGGTACATTAGCTAGTATTTATTCAATTTACAGAGGGGATTTAGCAAGATTCATGATTGTATGAGAGTGATTCGGGTGGTTAAAGATACTGAAATCCTCGATGATATCAGGAGGAAAATCCTTCTTGAGATCAATGGATCATAGGTCGTTTAAAGAATCATACCACCGTCATTTGTAGTGAAGAAGAACGAAATCCTGAATAATGTTAGTCCTTCAGAAACGCGGATTTGGATTCAGGTGATATGATGGTTGGTCTAATAATAGTAAATTGAGTGGAGAATATGCGAAAACCCTTGAGATTATGCAGGTTCACAAAGAATGGCTTCGGATTAGAATTATCTGAGCGAACATTAATAGGAACCTCGTGTATTATTCGCCCATTTACTGGGAGAGTAATTGATGACAGAGGATGATGAAGCACGAATTTCAACTCCTGAAGGACCTACTAAAACGAGTGATCGAATCATAGAATTGAATTCATGGCAGTTTTCTTTTCTAACAGCTGTCGCAATCACCCTTGTGTCAATAACCTATGTACAAACAGTGATGACAAATTGGGGAATCTATGGTTTTTCATTTGATGATTCCTGGATCCACGTGCAATATGCCAGGACTATATTTGAGGGGAATGCATGGCAATATGCTACAGGTATCCCAAGTACTGGCTCCTCGGGGCCTCTATGGTCTGTTGTCTTAGCCCCAGTATTCCTCTTCGGATACGATCATGATGTCATTGTAACATCAGTCCTTACGATAGCAGGGCTACTCTATATCGTCAATGTGTTTCTCGTTGGTGAAATTGTTAAGCAACATACTGAAATATGGGAATATGGAGTCATTGCACAAATTGTCTTTGTCCTAGTCCCTAGAAATGCGGGATTGATGCTATCGGGAATGGAAACTCCTCTTGGGATGATGTTGATTCTTCTTGCGTTACTCATATTGCCAAGACCTGAATGGAAATATGATATGATCCTAGGAGTTGTGGCAGGTCTGGCTTACCTCTGTCGGCCAGAGTTTGTTCTCATTGCCGCAATCCTACTTCCAGTACGGGCGCTTACTGTATTATATCGTAGTAAAATTAAATCGAAACGTATCTTCACAATTCTACTAATGTTTGTAGCGGCGGTCTTAGTCGTTACACCTTGGATACTACACTGTTTGAATACGACAGGAAATCCCTTGCCAGATTCTTATTACTCCAAAACCAGATTTGGAATCTCGCAGGAAGGTATTGATTTATGGGATTACTACTGGTTCAGAGTGTGGCTCCCATTTGAGCCATATTTGATTCTAAGTTTTATTGGAGGTCTGGTGATTCTTGCAAGAAAGCATCGACCATACGAATTGCTATTGATTGGTTCACTCTATACACTCTACAGATTGACAATGCCAGGTATGTCCTTACTATTCGCAGCAAGGTACCTTGTACCACTATTCAACATCATGGGCATAGCTTTTGTTTGTGGAATTGCATTGATTGTTGAGAAGGTAGCTATGGTCCCGCACGAAAGAATTAGGTTGGATACAAATGAACGGAAGATTCTAACAGTATTAATCACATTGTGCTTGTTTTTGCCTTCGATTGCTAGTTCAATTATGTATACAGATATCCATGCCAATCAAGCGAAGAATATTGAAGAAATGCAAGTTACATTATCACTATGGATTCGTGAAAATCTCCCCGATAACGAGTACATAGCTACATATGATGTAGGTGCAATTGGATACTTTGCCAAGGGACCAGTCCTTGATCTCTATGGACTTGTGACACCTGTTCTGTTGTACAATTATAACAATAGCATATCTCAAGCAACATTCTTGAAGTCAGTAAATTGTAGATATGTTCTGTATTACGTTCAATGGATAAGATATGTGGAGTATGGAGTAAATCTAGAGGGAGGCAATATAATAGAGCTATTCAGAGTCCACTTAGATGATAATATCGTCTGTGGTACCGATGATATGGCGGTTTATGAAATAGATTGGAATGTATAATGCATTCAATTCGTGAATTAAGAAATTTGAGAGAGAAGGTCATCCTTTGAGATATTTCCACCACTAAGTGTCAATACAACTTTCTTTCCGACAAACTCAGATTTATTCTCCATGAGCGCAGCAGTTGTGACTGCACCCGCACCTTCAATTAGCAGGGATTCTTGTTCATATAGGAAACGCATTGCTCGTTTAATAGAATCTTCACTCACTAGGATTATTCTATCTACATGATCATTTATGATGCTAAGAGTGATAGAATCAGATTCCACTCCACCCATGAGACCTTGAGCAAGAGAGTCAGATTCTTCAGCATCGACCCAATGACCAGCCACCCATGAATCATGCACTTCGGGAGAAACTTCTGATTGAACACCAATGACCTGAGTTTCTGGTTTCATCGCTTTGATAACTGTAGCAATGCCAGAAATTAATCCTCCACCACCAATAGGGACAAGGACTGCATCAATCGCATCCAGCTGCTCGATAATCTCAAGACCTGAGGTTCCAGCGCCAGCTACAATCTCAGGGTCGTTATAGGGACTAACATAGGTGAACCCACGCTCTTCAGCTAATTTACGAGCATATGGTTCTATATCCTCATATCCGACATCTTGAATGACTTCCACAGCAGACTCTATCATTCGAGCTCGTTTTACCACCGAAGCCCCAATAGGAAATACAACTTTGGCACGTACTCCAAGTTTCTGCGCAGCAAAAGCAACTCCCAATCCATGATTACCAGTAGAAGCAGTAATCACGCCTTTTTCTGCATCTTCTTTAGATAGGGTCATCAATCGATTCAAAGCTCCCCTAACTTTGAAAGATCCAGTGACCTGTTCACTCTCCAACTTCAAGAACACCGAGGCCCCAGTAAGTTTACTTAGAAAAGGAGAAGCTCGCAGGGGAGTCATCTTGATGTATTCTTTGATACGGTCACGTGCTTGTTTGATATCATCAATTGAAACCATCTGATAGTCACCAGATACAATTGATTGAGTCTTCATTGAAGTATAAGTATTAACCTGAATAATCAAGCTAGCAATCAATTACGCAAAGTGGGACATACATCTCATCAGCACTTGCGCCGCCATGATGTCCTAACATTTTCAGTGGTTCCAGTCCAGGGAAGCAGTTCATCATTGCATGACCATCTTTCATGATTAATGTGTAGTCACCGATGCGATCGTGTAATCGTGGATGTGGTTTGAATAAACCAAACCATCCTTCATCAACCAATTCGTAACTAGGGAAAATGTCACATGCATCACCAAATGTACTTTCAACAAATCGCTCGAATTGCTCAGACTTTCGTGATCTTACATAGGCATAGACACTTCGAGTGTCGCCGCAGAATGGCATAATCAGATAATCGTTGAGTTCGGGATAATCCTGGGTATAAATGACCTGCACTGGATCCACGTCATCAAATCCATGGTCGCCTGTCACAATGATTGTTGTATCAGTCCCTTCAATAGATTCTACGAAGTGGTTTAGATGCATATCAAATTCATGGAATTGACCTTGAGCATCTGGGCTTCTTGATCCGAGTATATGACTTACTGCATCAAAGTCAGGCCAGTAGCCATAGGTATAGCTCTTATTCGATGAGTTTGCAATCGCGTTTTTGATCTGAGAAAAGAACTGGTCGATACCTGAATACTCTAGACGATTTGCACGCCCTGTGAGATTCTTGGTAAAGACAGAATCAACAATAGTCTTTGTTAAGACAAGAGAATAGTCCCGATCTAATCCCGCAAGAATGGATTGCACATCCACCACATTAGAGATATCCACACCAAGATTGTTGTAGTCTATGGTGTTACTATATGGAAGAATCCTCGATATAAGTCCAAATTCCCTCAGATATACGAACCAGCCTGTTACAGCGTGTTGTTGAGGAGCAACCCCGGTCATCACAGAAGTGATTGCAGAACCAGTTGTTGGTAAGTAAACAGAGGAAATTGATTCCTTGAGATTCTTCTTAAGAATACTGTCACCCCCGAATTCACGGAGGTAGTTGTAACCTAATCCATCTACTATGAGAAGTACGATATTCTTAGTATCTTGTAGTTTACTTAGTGAATCAAATTCGAGAGGAGAATATGGACCTGTCACTCCTGATGCTCGTCCTATGGAACTCGTCAGATTCACAATACTATTTGTATAATCAGGCTTCTCAAGCATAGAAAGCACCAACTATTCAGATTTGTAATCAAGAGAAAATCTGTCTTTCACCCATTCTTCAATATCTGGTTCATCAAGTGTTTCTGGGCGAGTAGGAGCGACTCTACCCTGTTTCCTTCGTTCCTCCATTTTGTCTGATAGATCCCTCACTTTGATGA
>SDNZ01000089.1 GCA_004524565.1 Candidatus Thorarchaeota archaeon | reverse complement strand
AGAATTGGATCACGTATCTGGAATCTAGAGCGATTATTCAATATACGGGAAGGATTCACTAAGAAGGATGACTTGCTTCCATCTAGATTTTCAACTCCTCTTCCTGAAGGGGGTTCTAGGAAACGAGTATCTCATGCTGAGGAAATGCTTCCAGAGTACTACGCTTTACGAGGATGGGATACGGAAGGGAATCCAACTCCAAAGTTACTGAAAGAGTTACACATCCCTATCGAAAGGTGAAAATGGGGACATCAGCAGATTTCAACTAGAACATTAGGAGATGCTCCAACTGGCTAGAGGTAAACATACACACAAAAAGTTCCGTAGAGGACACGCTCCATATCTAGCTAAGATTAGATTCTTCTGGTGTGATACCTGCAATGTTCCTAGAATTGCAGAAACTGAATGCAGTATCTGCGGTACTAAAGCTCGAAAAGTAGACCTATCCCCTCCAGGAGATCCTTTTCCTGCAATGGAAGGACATCTCCAGCGTGCCATTCTTGCAATAGACGCGCAATTTGGAGCGGGTGTTGGTCAGGCTTTACTCCCCCCCTCAAAGACAATAGTGCTGAATAAAGTATCATCGCTCGATGCAATGTATGAGATTATCGTTGATGGATATATGATAGGTCGCCTCCGTTTTGATATTCCTAAGCGAGGGTACACCTTCCTGTTATCTCGTGAAGGTGCACGCAGAATTGGCAAGCTGAGTAAACAGAAATGGGTCTCAATTCATGATGGAGTTCTTCAATATTTGAAGGATGGTGCAAACTTAATGCTACCTGGAATTCAAGGGTGCGACTCTGGAATTGAAGTGAATGATGATATTTGGATTATTAATTCAGAGGGAGCAGTCGTAGGTTCTGGAATTGCAAGGATGAGCGGAGAAGAAATGGCTCAAGGCTCGAAAGGATTTGCAGTGAAAATCCGAGAAGTATCTGGATCCACAGAACCTGAATTGAATGAAAAACAAGCAAGTTGGGACGATGCAGTCCGAGCAAATGAGAGAGATCTCGAAGATTTAGAGCAGGAAGCTGCGTCTTTTGTCAATCGCGTTATTGAACGGAATGGAGATCTGCCGTTGGTAGTTGGTTTCAGTGGTGGGAAAGATTCTCTTGCTGCTTATCTCGTAGTTGAAAAAGCAACCGGATCAAGCCCTCCTGTATTCTTCATGGATACTGGTCTAGAACTTCCAGAAACTATCCAGTTTATCAAGTCATTTGCTGAGAAACGTGATGTCAAAATCATTGGAGAAGTTGCTGGTGACCAATTTTGGGAATCCATTGATATTTTCGGTCCTCCTGCAAGAGACTTTCGCTGGTGTTGTAAGGTTCTCAAATTGGGTCCAGCTGCGACATCTATCGCAGAGATGATTGGAAACGAAACGTTATCATTTATGGGTCAAAGAAAATTGGAATCATTTCAACGGTCTATTGAACCGCGAGTCACAGAGAATCCATGGGTACCTGGTCAGATATCAGCGAATCCTATACAGAATTGGAATGCACTAGAAGTATGGTTGTATACTTTCCTGAAGAATGAAGATTTCAATCCGCTATACAATCGAGGGTACCACAGAATGGGATGTTTTCTCTGTCCTGCATCACCTCTGGCTGAATTGGAGAGTCTTCGACAGACTCACCCTGAGTTTCATAGAAAATGGGAACAAAAGATGAAGGAATGGGCTAAAAAGTACGGGTTTCCTGATGAATGGTATGAACTCGGATTTTGGCGCTGGAAGACACTTCCTCAGGGACAGATGGAACTCATCAACCAATTGGGTCTAGACATTGCAACAACTCGTCAAAGTCCGGGCGAGAAGATTGAGTTGAATGTAACTAAGGGTATTGCTCCGTGTACAAAATCAGGATTTAGCTTAGAAGGTGCATTTACTACAGGACTTGACCTTAATCGAGTTTCAAAAATCATGCCAATCTTTGGGAAAACTAGGCTATCTGAAGAGCTTGGAGTCCTCCGAAGTGTATCTGGAGAGAATCATATCTCTCTTTTTAGTTCTGGATCTGTTGTTGTACGTGGACCTGATGAACTGGCAGTGGAAAAACTAACTGAGAAACTAGAACGTGCTACTAAACGGGCCTTACTCTGCCAAGCATGTGGATCATGCGTTCCTCAATGTGAACATGGAGCACTCAATCTGGATGAAGGTAAGATTAGTGTTGATGAGGAGAAGTGTATTGGCTGTCTTGAATGTGATAACTGGCCCTGTCCTACATATCTAGCATGAACTCAGTTGAATGCTGGAGGGAATTTCTTCTTCCATCGTTTCGCTAGATCACTACACGTTATCAATTCTGGATCTGCAGCTTTGATGATTTTGAGAATTGAACGGTATGCCTTATGATATTTGGGATGTCCAAAGTCCTCTTGGTCTGGATGTATAATGAATCCTGCAACCCCACCTTTCGATTTGATATACTCCATCTTCTTCTTCCAAACACGTAGAATACTCTCTTCAGAGAGCTTGTAGTAGTATAATAGAGTCCAATCCTGAGGCATTGAAACTGGAATCTCAAGCATAGGACTCTGTTTCCAAGTTTCTCCTTCGCGATATAGTGGATAAAATGGAAATACGGTTCTGCTACCTGTCACTGCATAACCTGGTGTGGAATCATCTGTATCTGGAAATGAAGAATCCCACTCAAAACCTGCTTCAGTAAGATATTGCACCATCTTCTTAGTTCTGTGAAGCCATGGAGCTCTATAACCAATAGAAGGTAAATTCAATTCCTTCGCTCTCTTTGCAGCTTCAAAGATGCGAGTTCTCTGCTCTTCATCTGATAGAAATGCAAATTTCCCATCATGGTGTAACCCATGCATTCCGATATCAAACCCATCACGAACAAGATTGGTGATTAAATCAGGATCTAGATTGTATGCCGAGGAACTTGGCACGATATTGAATGTTGAAACAATGTCTTCTTGTCGCTCTATCTCGACAAATTTTGAAAGTCCGTATTCATACCCCTCTCGTGTATCAACGTCGTGAGTCATTATAACTCCAAAGTCTTTTTTCCAGAATTCTTTCTTTTCCTCAGTTGTGGGATCTAATCTATCTGCTAAATCATCAATGGGGAAATTACGTCTCTTAGGTCCAGCTGATGGTTTGGGTCTAAGTATTGAAAGAAGTGAAACGAACGAGTCACGAATCTGAAATGGAATGTACTCGACTAGACCCAAGCCCACTCCAAGTTGCATAGCTGCTGGCGGAGTATATTGAATGTCCATCTCGTTCCTGTAATAATCACTCTTAGAAATCTTCACAGATAATTCACCTATTTATGAAGAGTACTTCAACCAATGACCATATCTTGAGAGCCAGAGGTTTATCACAAGACTCACCTTGGTTCTTTTGCCTCCCCATGTGCTGTTTGCTAAATCAAACCACCAAGAACCCGCCTGTTCCAAACTTGAGATTCGTTCCATATCCAATGGGAATAGAGTAATCACGAAGGAATTCTCTTGTATCATGTCCCAGTATTCTTTCTTATCTTCGAACATGAAAACAATATGGTTATCCCGCTTTGATGAAGGTCCAAATGGAGTTCGGAAAGTAGTCTTTGCATAGGCATCGTCTAATATTGGATCAGTTGCCTGCCAGTCCTCGATGCGTAAATATCCTACAAGTTCAACTAGCATGTCTTTGAGAATATCCCTCTTTTCCTTGTCTGTGTACTTTTTGATATATTCCTCATCTTTTCTGAGCACCTTAGCAGGAACGCCTGCTGCTAGGCTACGCGCAGGAATATCACGGTTGATTACAGAACCTGCCCCTATAGTAGCCTCTTTTCCAATATGCACATTGGGAAGAACGAAAACTCTCCATGGGAACCATACTCCATCTTCAATAGTAATTGGTCCAAAAGCTACAGGAAAACCATCTAGGATGGGTTGCCAGGTACCATGAGTAAACAAGAAGTTTGAGCCACCTATACCCACTCTTTTACCGATCTTGATTGGGTGTGTAGGATTAATTACACTCTGAGCGAATATCATTGATAAATCGCCGATTTCAATGGTGGATTTGTCTGTCTTGAGCCCTCCAATGTATACCTGCTCTTGAATGGTCACCTCTTCTCCTATGGTGACTTTGTGGGTGTCAATAATTACCAGCATACCCAATTTGGAGTACTTGCCTATTTCGAACTCATTAGCTCGTATTATACAAGCCATACCAATATCCACATGATCTCCGATGACAATTTTCTTACAATCTAATATTGCCAAGGGACCTATTGATACACCTTCTCCTATCTCAGCTCCCTTACGACGGTAATATGCAATCTTCAAACTGGATGGTAGAAGTCCTATCGTAGCCATTTTTCCAATTGGCATACTGAACAAGTCAGGGTCTCCAATATGTGTTCGAACCATGAAAAAGGGACCAAAGAACATCACAAGAAGAAGAAGGCCTCTCAGTCTACCTGCAAAGATGTTGTAATCCAATAGAAATACATCAGGGTTAATCATATTGATGTAGTATTGAAACATAAAATCGAACACAACAAAGAGAAGTACCCAGAGAAGACCTACTATAAGCATACTGCCTCTTCGATACCTTGGTACTAGTTTCTTGAATACAACATTGACTGTGAGAATAAGGAGGAAGAAAAGAATCAGATTTCGCATGACATACGATATCTCTGCGGTTAACACTGTCGCAATGTAGGTAATCCATAACCACTCAAACACAACAGTAATGATTGGCATGAATATCCATGCTGCAACAGCGAATGATCGATTATTTTTGATAAGTTCTTCCAAGTTTTAATCCTCCGTCAATCAGCAGTTATATTACGTCGTCGTGCAGCATGATGTATATTACCGTTGTCATGCACGGATGTAAAGATAGCCAGCAAAGATAATAAGCTGGGCCCATGCCCTCCCTGTAGGTTGTTAGAGAAATGCTATCTGCGATTAGTCTGAGCATCTATGAGCACAGAAAGTATCTGGTGCTTACTCTAGTCGTATCTATGATTGCAATCCCAATTGCTGACACTCTAATTATCCAACGAGATAGAAATCGAAATGAAATGTACGGTGAAGCTTTCTGGATATACGGCTTCAGTGTCTATGACATGAATGATACCGAACTAGCAACAGCTCTCGAATATTTAGGATTCAATGACGGGAATCATACACTTCCAGCGTATCTTGGCGGAGTAAAGTATGAATATCCTGTCTTTGGATTGATATTCTTTGCAATTGCAACGTGGTTATTCCCTGGTACGGGTGGATTGCAACCAATGTGGTTGAATTTTCTACTTGTACTGGTCTTCAATCTGAATCTTGCTTTGATTGCTATTTTGCTTAAAGAAAAAATCTACAAGACTCATTGGGCACGGATGTTCTTTGGAGGATACTTCATCTATGGACTTGTAATGTCTGCTGGTGGTGGAAAACTCGAACCCATAGTGGACTGTTTGTTCTTGATGTCATTAGTCCTCTGGCAAGAAAATCAGCGTGGCAAATCCATGTTCACACTTGGTCTAGCTGTTCAGACCAAGATCTACCCTATCGTTGCTTTCCCTGCTCTTTTCCTCATCAATCCTATTTCGTCAGTTTGGTTTCTAGCTTCCATGTTTCTGACTGTGGTTCCGGTATTCATGGGTGCTAGTTTTGATTCGCTAGTATCGCATATGCTGAATCTATCAAGCTATAGTCCGTACATAGTGAATCCAATGTACCCAGGTCTCACAATAGGTACTCCTATCCTAGACAGTCCAGTGGGTGCTACGTATCCTTGGCTTCCTGCCCTTATCCCACTAGTCATTTACTCATTCTTCATGCTATCTACATTCAGAATTTTTCTCCCTTCAAAAGAAGAGTTTATGGAGAATTCAGCGTGGCAAAAGTTGGTATCATTGATACCCTTGTATCTTTACTCATTTCCATTCATTCTCTTCTTCATGTTCAGATGGGTAATGCCTTGGTACCTCTATTGGCTAGGTCCAGTAGTGCTGCTTTTCCAAACAGATAAGCATGCAGTTGCTTACATGAAACAGTTGGCTTTGATAGGACTACTGTATCTTCTAGGGCTCGTTGTAAATTGGCCATACATGATTTCTGGACCAATACCAGAATTCGTGGAGCATTTCCCTTACAACTGGAGTTCGATCTACGGTTTCATTCTCCTTGGGATTCTAGCAGCAGTCGCCTTTGTGGTTTGGCGATGGGAGTTTGATAGACGAGAACGAAAGGCAGAACTATTGCGTGCTGCGGAGAGGAGAGGAGAACTCATCATCTAGCGATTATCGTGGTCTACCATTCTCTTTGTAAAAATCAATAATACGTTCTCGAATAAGAGTAGAGGAACAAAGACCATCAGCTACAATCTTCTCCAATCGTACTATCTTAGTATGAAGTCCTTTTTCTGTGATACGCTGTTCAAGTCGTTCCAAATTGGTATATTGATCATAGCCTAGAGCAATAATATCCGGTTTAGTTTGAATGACAATTTCGGTATGATCTTCTGTATCAAGACCAATGAGTGCTTGATCTACGAACCCTAAGGCTTCTACAAGTCTTCTCCTCTGTTCCTGAGGAAATACTGGTGGAGCACCACGCTCCCGTTCTATTGTTTTATCAAGAGCAATAATTACTATTAATTCTCCATCCTCTCCAGCAAGTGCTCTAGCTTGTTCGAGATATGCAAGATGTCCTAGGTGAAGAATATCGAACTTTCCTGCTGCAAGAACTCTCTTACCAGTCATTGAATTAGCACCTGCAGTGAATCTGACTTAGTCCTCATCTACCGCTAGGAATTCAGTACCCTCGGATATCACTTCAATTCTTCGTTTGGTCTTTGTAATCTGACCTACATGAACGAGTCCATTAATCTCCAGTTGTAATAATGCGCTGTTCAATTCACTTTCACTGGGTTCGGTCCCAAGTTCCTTCTTTAGTGCTCGGATGAGTTCATCATCAAGGATAACTCCTCGACGTTTTTTAACGATTTGAACTATCAAATTTGTAAGAGGAATAGCATTCCAAGGTGCCATTTATTATCACCATCCTGTATTAACCGTACATTGATGCTGTTGCCGGGTCCGCTTCAGTAGCTCTACGAAGTATCTGATCTAGCTTTCTGAATCGTTCGAGCATCTCTTTTGTTGTGGAAGCATGGACATCCTTCAAAGCAGCTTCAAAATGCTTACTTGCAACTGTTTCAATGTCCATATCCTCTCTGAGAGCTCGCATTCCTGCCTCTCTACAGATTGCTTCAATATCTCCACCGACATAGTATTCTGTTGCTTCAACTAGTTTATTGATATCTACATCATCTGCTAGTGGCATATTCGCAGTATATATTTTGAAAATTGCTTTTCTACTCTTTTTGTCTGGGGCATCTACATTGACAAATCTATCGAATCTTCCTGTTCGAATGAGTGCTTTGTCAATCAGTTCCGGACGATTTGTAGCGGCTATTACAACCACATCTTTCATGGTTTCTAATCCATCCATTTCTGTTAGGAGCTGACTGATCACTCTCTCTGAATGATGGAAATCACCACTACCGCCACCACCCCGTGATGGTGCGATTGCATCAATCTCATCAAAGAATATGATTGCTGGTGCTGCAGTTCTCGCTTTTCTGAAAATCTCTCTAATGGCCTTTTCACTCTCTCCAACCCATTTTGAAATGAGTTCAGGTCCTTTTACACTTATGAAATTAGCTTCACTCTCGGTGGCAACTGCCCTAGCAAGTAGGGTCTTTCCACAACCAGGTGGACCATAGATCAACACGCCTTTCGGTGGGGTGATTCCTAAACGTCGGAATGATTCTGGTTTCTTCAGTGGCCATTCAACAACTTCTTCTAATCTTTGAATGACTTCTTCTAATCCTCCAATGTCACTCCATTGTACATTGGGGACCTCAATGAAGACCTCTCGAACAGCTGATGGTTGAATCTCTTTCATAGCCTCGAAGAAATCGCCATTGTGAACTTCAAGCTGGTCTAGCACATCCTGTGGTAATTCCTCTTCTTCAAGATTGATCTTTGGAAGATACCGTCTCAATGCCTTCATTGCAGCCTCTCTACAGAGGGCTTGTAAATCTGCTCCAACAAATCCATGGGTTTTCTTGGCAAGCATTTGAAGATCGACCTTAAGATCACCTTCGTCTGTTAGGGGCATTCCGCGTGAGTGAATGTGAAGTACTTCCAAACGTCCTGTTTCATCTGGTACACCAATCTCAAGTTCTCTATCGAAACGTCCTGGTCTTCGAAGAGCTGGGTCCAAGGCGTTAACACGATTTGTTGCTCCAATAACAACAACTTGGCCACGTGACTTGAGTCCATCCATAGTTGCAAGTAGTTGAGCGACAACTCTCCTCTCAACCTCTCCTTGTACATCTTCTCTCTTTGGAGCTATGGCATCAAGTTCATCTATGAATATGATACTAGGAGCATTTTCTTCTGCCTCTTCAAAGATCTTTCTTAGTTTCTGTTCGGACTCACCATAGAACTTTGACATGATTTCAGGTCCGTTGATATGAACAAAATTGGCTTCAGACTCGCTTGCTACTGCCTTAGCTAGGAGTGTCTTTCCTGTTCCTGGTGGTCCATGAAGAATGAGACCTCGTGGAGGATCGATTCCTAACCTCTTGAAAATCTCTGGATGCTTCATTGGCAATTCCACCATCTCTCTGATTCTCTGGATTGCATCCGCGCAGCCACCTATTTCTTCGTAAGTGACAGTGGATGCTCCAATGGCGTCTCCAGTTGGTTTCTCAGCAATTGCTAAGATTGTAGAATGCTGAACAACAACAGTTCCTGTGGGTTTAATTGAAGTTACTTTGAAAGGAATAGCTCTTCCTAGAATTGGGATGAATACGGTATCCTGTAAGGTCACAGGACAGTTCAGAAGCTTTCTCTTCACAAATTCCTCGAACCTAGGTTCTGGTCGGATTGGAACTGATGTTGGTGCAAGTGTAACGCTCTTGGCTGGCTCCTCATTTGCACGAGCTACAGATACCTTCTCGCTAAGACTTACCCCCGCGTTTCTTCTGATTCGTCCATCCATTCGGATAATCTCGTGACCTTTATCTCCTTGATATGCAGGCCACGCAATCGCAGCAGTAATTCGTTTACCCTTAATCTGGATAATATCTCCAGTTCTGACTCCCAGTTTTTCCATTGACATAGCATCTATACGTACTATGAACCTGCCAATGTCTCTGTGTTCGGCCTCTGCGACTTTGAGTACAATTTCGACCATTGTCTGTAACATCCTCCAAGACTGCTATTATTTAGAAACGGGTTGGGAGTCTTGTATCATTAAACTCCCCATTTTATCCGCTATTCAATGTTTCTTTATCGACTAATATAATCCAGTATACAAATTTCGTTAAGACGAAATTTAGTCCAGCTTGCGTCAATCTTCAGTTTAATCAAGTCTAAGACGCGAAACAATGTAAACATTGGGCTATTTACATTCTGGAAACCATTTCTACTTCGACTTGAGCAACACCCTCAACGGCGCTAATTGCTGCTTCGATGTCATCGGTTCCACCTAGTGATTCATCTCGTACAAGGTTCATTCTGATTGCCATGAGACCAAAAGCTATAGGCTGGGTTTCTACAGCTCCTACATCAGTTCCTTCTGGAACAACACCCTTGATTTTTTCGAGTAGATCATCCAGGTCTATTTCAACGCCATCTGGCATGATTTTCATTGTCATTACAACTCGTGCCATTAAGAATCAACTCCGTTCTGGATTTATGGTCCCTCAAATCCACAATTTGGACAGGTGTATCTATTGGAAAATCGTCTGCATGACTCACAACGCCAGATTGTGTGCTCACCGCAGGAAGGACATTGCAACTTTACGCTATCCTCTTGTGGTGAAACGGATGCGTGACAGGATGTACACCTTGTAGCTTTCATAGTTACCAATCATCACCAGAAAGGTTGTAGTCGGTATAAACAGTACCGATTTTGGCTTCGACCTGTAGGATTGTTATAAATCTGTCGAAGCAGTCCGTCATCTGAAAAGAATAAAACGTTGTGATATCAGTAGTAAATCTGCCCTCTAGGAGTGGATTCGATGGGTACAAAGCTTGCTGATATAGTAGAAGCTCAGACACTCACTCTGAGTGACCTTTCTGGAAAGGAACTTGCAGTTGATGCTTTCAATACAATCTATTCTTTCTTAGCTACAATTCGTCAACCTGATGGTACACCACTAACGGATAGACAGGGACGAGTGACCAGCCATCTTAGCGGTATGTTCTACCGAAATATCAATCTTCTAGAGAATGGAATCAATCCTGTCTACGTCTATGATGGAAAAGCACCGCAACTAAAATCAGCTGAAGTCCAGCGGCGTCGCAATATACGTGATGCTGCCTATGAAGAATGGGAAAAGGCTAAAGAAGAGGGTCGAATCGAAGATGCTCGAAAAGCAGGACAGGCTAGCTCAAGACTCACTGGCCCTATGATTGATGAAAGTAAGGAACTCCTTCAATCTCTTGGTATTCCTGTAATCCAAGCACCCTCAGAAGGAGAAGCACTGGCAGCACAAATGGCACGAGAGGGACTTGTATGGGCAAGTGCCAGTCAAGATAATGACTCATTACTCTATAATTGTCCAAGAATGATTCGCAATCTCTCAATCTCTGGCCGGCGAAGAGTTTCTCGTTCCAAGAAGTATAAGAGTATTGACCCCGAGTTGATTCTATTAGATCAAAATCTTGAGCTGCTTGGTATCACTCGAGAACAACTGATCGATATTGCAATTTTGGTAGGTACTGATTACAATGATAGTGTCAAGGGAATCGGTCCTAAGACCGCTCTAAAACTAATCAAGACACATGGCAATCTTGAAGCCATTGAGGATGATAGAGGAGAAAAGTTTGACTTTCCATATGACGAAATCCGGGACATCTTTCTGAATCCGCCAAAGGTCAAACTCGAACGTCCTAAATGGTCCGCTCCGCAGCCTGAAGAAATTCAAAGGATACTCTGTAAGGAACATGATTTTAGTGAGAATCGAGTTCAGAAGTCTTTAGAGCGTCTTGAGAATATGTTGGAAGAAATCCGAGGATCTACGCATCAGAGCTCACTCTCTGACTTCTTTTGACAGCTCAATAACAACAGCAATAAACTGGTAATCATAAGAAGAGCAAGTCTCCGTGACTCATAAATAGTAACTGCTGCTAGATGTACGAAAATGTGTAAGATTTACCACTAAGAAGACCCATATCTCTTTCACTTAGGACTACAATTACCTGATGCAATCCTGTTCGACTACTACGTGATAGTTCATCTGGAATCTTGACCTCAGCTAGATAGTTTGTTGCAGTTCATGTTAGATAGCGTTTCTTCATGTCAGTATCGATTATCTACTAGTGGCTAAAGAGCAGTGCAACGTTTACAATGGGAACTTGCGAAATTGTATGAACTCAAATACTCTTGTCATCATTAATCAACATGAACGGACTAGGGATGTGGCTCACCACTAAGGATAGGGCTATACTGAAAGCCCAGAGGAAGACTCGTTCTTCTCAAGGGAAGTCCGCACTCCCCCAGAGGACACCAGACTTTAACGGGGAGTCCGTGGCTGACCCCTATGACCAGATGACTTTTGAGTCAACTGTGAGGAGTGAAGACCCTGCCATGGTAAATGCTGTGGAAGAACCGTCTGCTATCACACAATCTGGTGAGTGTGAATCAATGCAGCGAACAGAAGCCAGGTCCCATCGGAGGAATGATGTTCCAGTGAAGAGGGGCAAAGATCGCGACACTTTGAAGAACCTCAGTTCTTCAGATGATGGTGACATTAGTCGTGAGAAAGGTGGAACACAGAAGTTTCTTACAGTTCACTCACAATTGTAAGGAATAGGTTTTAGTAACTACCCTACTCTATATACTAAGGGAAAAGGTGAATCTCACTAATGCGAAAAAGAATGACTGCAGTCAGAGCCTCCATCTCTGACATTGTGAATGGTACGTTTGGAGAAGATAATGGGCCCCATGTCACGTCTTCTTATGGAGTTGAACTTCGACGAGTAGTGGTTGTTGGATTTGTTGTAAGCAAGTTCAACAAAGAACCCGGTGCTGAAGGTGGGAAGCGGTTCATGAGCATTACACTTGATGATGGGACTGATACAATCCGCATTAAGGTATGGGGCGAAGAAGAAGCAGCTCTTCTTGAAGGCGTTAAGGAAGACATTCTTGCCCTGGTAATAGGCAAAATTCGAAAATACGAAGACGAGGTCTATATAGTCCCTGAGATAGTCAAAGAAGTCAAGGACCCAAACTATATGGGACTTCATCTCTTAGAACGTTATCAAGCCATTCTCACTCGAAGTGGAATCTCAGCAGATGTTACGACTGAGGAGGGTCAACAACAACTTACCACAATCGTAGGCGGTCCAACCTCCTCCTCACTAACTGGTTTCATAAAACAGATACTGAGTTACATCGAACTCCATGCTACCCCCAAGGGTGTGAATCTGAAGGACATTGTTGCCTTCTTTGAAGAAAAGGGCAAGGATGCTATTGATACCCAGACAAAGATCTTCAAACTTATCGAGGATGGCTTCATCAACGAAATTACACCATCTTGTTATCTTCCTGCGACTGCATAGCTCAAAGAGGACGGAGCAATACCTTCAATAGCGTAAATGAGGAAACCTAAGTATGGACGACTATGATAGCCTTCTAGACCGTGCAAGGTCCCAAGTCCCTGAAGATGCATTCAAGAAATCAGGGGAGAGATTCAAGGTACCTGCTGTACAGTTGATAGTGCAGGGTAACCGAAGTCTCTGGCAGAATTTCCAGGACATCATAAACGTCCTGAACCGCCCAGGAAGAGAAGTTCTCAAGTTCGTTTCTGGTCAATTAGGAACTGCTGGAAGCATGGAAGGTGGGATTGCTATCTTCAATGGTAAATTCACCCCTGAGGGAGTGAGTGACCTTCTCGACCGATACATAGACTCCTATGTCACTTGTCCTGTCTGCTCACGACCTGACACTGAGATTGTCAAGGAGGATAAGTCGTATAGATTGGTCTGCTCTGCTTGTGGTGCCCGTACAGCCATAAGACCAGTGTAGACTCGAAAACGACTTCACTCCGTTTTGGGAGGATATTTGAAATCACCATCCTGTGCATCTGCTTTAGTGTGGCAGCTCTTATCGAGAGTCATTAGCCAATCATCAGGATAGTCATTCGGATCTTCACCATCATCAATCCAGTTATTGAGAGGATACGTGTGATGTACATCAAGACTCTCTCCATCCTGACCTTTCTTTCCACAGGATTGACAGGTATTGTTATTTCTTTCTTGCATTGGATAATTTTTTTCCTTGATTCTTCCGATTTTGGTTTTCCACAGTGAACATCACCATTTTTTCTTATGCTCCTCAGACTTCGGTAGTCCTTTCCGCCATTCGCTATTACAATCACTTTGACACTTAGGTCCACAGAAACCCTTACCTCTCATACTAGTATTTCAAAAGATTCTCTGGAGCAATCTTAAAATATCGCATAGATAGCTTACCCCTCGGATTGATTGAATGTCAACGAATAGCCGAGATGAATACAGCCCACTTGTACGCGGATTGAATACCGATGAAACTATTGAGATAGGCTATGAAGCAGGGATCTATATTATGAGCTTCATGCGAAATGGCTGTGGTCCAATGTTGCTTCTAATAATAGGAGCCGCAGCACTTAATGTTCTCGCTGCGGGAGCCGCAGCAGGACTACTGCTTATTGTTGTTATCTATAATGGAGCCGCATTAGTTGCTTTTCTTCTGCTTTCTATTTATGTGATT
>SDNZ01000088.1 GCA_004524565.1 Candidatus Thorarchaeota archaeon | reverse complement strand
GTGACCAGTATCTAATATGTTTCGACAAAGAATGAGGTTTAATTCCCACATATATAGTAGAGCCACATGTCAGAGTCCCATATTGTTACTCAGTATTTGGAAAAGGGATGCCCTTTTTTCTCTTTTTTTTCTAAAACTCTAGTTGAGTTTTATTGGGCTATCAATTTTATTTTGTGCGAGATCTTCTCTTGATTTCTCGAAGAAACCTTTTTTCACACCATATTTTCAAAAATATACTATGCTTCTTTTCTATGACACCTAATTTCAAATCTCTTATATCAGCAGTTGACAGTATAGAAGTTTAGTACTTCGCAAATTTGGATCTACATTGGAAGTGGAAATCCTATGTCTAAGAAATCTAAAAGCACATCAAAAAAATCAACGAAATCGAATAGAAATACACCAATCACTCTGATACTCGTAGTTGTACTGCTTGTATCAAATGTAGCAACCCTAGTTTATTTCATGTTTCTAGATGAATCTGTTCCATTATCGGAGGTTCCAATGGGAATCGCTGATGTTGCTGGAGCAAGTGAAGATTATATTGGAAGAACTGTGACTTTGATAGGTTACCTTGTGATTGCTAGCGGCAATCCTATCCTTGTATCAAATCCACTCTTCTTCTTCAATAATTCGCTTAGTGCGAACAATTATGTTGTACTTACAGGTCCAATGCCACCATTGTTCGCAGAAAGCGTTGGTAAACAAATTGCAGTGACAGGACTACTTGAGGTCGATGATCCAGATGATGGAACATTGGGGATGCCGGTAGACTCGTTTTTTGATATCACCGTTGAAGTAACCTATCCAGGTGTCTATACTGATGAACGATTGGTGCCTTATCCTGAATTTGATTTAATACCGGAATTCTTCGATCCAACTACGGACAAATATGCAGTCTTGTATAGTGGAGGAATAAAACCAGGCAAGGATCACTACCGGTATTGGAATGACATCATATACATGTACTTCATCTTGCAAATGCACGGATATCCATCAGAAAATATCTATGTCATTTACAAAGATGGAGTTGGAGAAGACACCTATACGCCCGTTGATTATCCTGCGACTCATGACTCTCTTGATACTGTATTTGCAGAATTGAGTGAGGAGATGGGACGGGCGGATACGCTATTCTTCTATACTACAAACCATGGGGGTAGCAGCGGAATAAGTGTTTGGAATCCAATGGATAATACAGGTGCCCTAACCCACGCACAGGTATCGGACTGGCTTGATTCAATAGATTGCCGCAATATGATAATAGTCATGGAACAATGTGTTTCTGGCAAGTTCATCAATTACATAAGTGCTGAAAATCGTGTAATTATGACAGCGTGCCACAATGCTCAATCCTCATACGCCTGTGATGATGAGGGAAATTGGGACGAATTTGTGTATCACTTCATGTGCGCTCTCGTAAGTTTCCCATGGAATGGAGATGCTTATACTGTGAATGCTGATTTCAACGACAATGGGTATATCTCCATGAGAGAGGCTTTCATTTGGGCAGCGTTGATGGACAGTCGCAGTGAAACCCCATGGTATTGTGACAACGAAGATGGAATTGGCTACAATGTAGGTCAAGTCATTTTTGGATCAGGACCTTGGCAGGGAGACAATGTATACCTAGGACTCGGTCCCCCAGTATAGATTAAGATAATGTGAGTAGAGTGTTTCTGAACACTCTACATTTTCCTTTTTCTAATATCTTGTCGAATGGAAAAGATACAAGTGATGAGTTACTCTTTTGTCATCTTCCTTGTACCTTCACGAGTAATTATTCTGTCTCCATCTCCTTCCTCAATATTCTCATACCTCGACATAACAAAAAGAAGATCAGATAGGCGATTGATGTAACGAATGAGATCTTCATTTACAGGATAAGAATTCGCAAAATGCACGATTCGTCTCTCAGCTCGTCTGCAGACAGTTCTACACACATGAAGGAAAGCAGAACCCTTTGTTCCTCCAGGTATCACAAAGTTGGTGAGAAGTGGGAGTTCTTCAGATAACTCGTCTGCAATCTTCTCAAGGAATTCAACATCCGCAGTGGATACCTTCTGTAGATTCCTGAGGGGATTGTCTGGTTCTAGAGAATCCGTATTGGTAGCAAGTTCGGAGTTTATGAGAAACAACTTCTGTTGGATAATGCAAATGTATTCAGCTATCCTTTTCGATGAATGAACCTTTGCAACTCCTAGAAATGTCCCGAGTTCATCTACTGTTCCATAGGCTTCAACTCGCGGATCTGCTTTATCGATTCGCTCTCCTGAAAGGAGACCTGTCTTTCCCTTATCCCCTGCTCTGGTGTAAATCCGTTTTGACAAGCTACCACCAGTTGAGCAGTTCCTCTTTCTAGATGATTAGCTTTTCCATAGGTGATTTTGTTGAAGTCTTACACTCTTGTCCAAGTAGCTAACCTTTCTGCAGCTTCCGTTTCTTTATTGTAGAGTTCAGCAAGTAGATCACTGACACCATTGAATACAATGTCGAATTGTTCTACTTCTTTAATCGCTTGAGTAGTTAGGATGGGTATATCAGACAATCTATCTCTAACTTTATCCAGTGCCTTTGTCCCTCTTTGTTCCATATCTTCGTTGTTCTGAACATAGATCTCACGGATTCTAGCAAGGCTGGGCATTTCTTCTGGGGTCAAATTGATAGCTACAGTAGACCAATCCTCACATATGCTATCATAGAGAACTGAAACCTTCTGCAATTCTGAGTCGTTCATGACTTTCGAAGCTTCTTTCAGAAAATGAGAATACATTCGGCGGAATAGAGAACCTCCACTTCCTCCCACTTCAATATAGACGAAATGTTCAATCAAAGCTTGAGCTATAATCTGATTGTTAGGAAGTATCTTTGGATACTTCTGAAGCTCGCCTTTCCATTTCAGTATCCCTTTTGCACCCATATTTGAAATCGGAGGATTAATCATGAAATCAGCATTTGCTGCAATCGCAGATGGAATTATTTTTTCAAGAGGAACTAATACATCAGGCATTGAAATATACATCAACTTATTCTTCGCTGGAAATGGGTGATAATCAGATGCTCTAGCTTTTTGAAGACGTGTCAAAGGAATAGTGAGAGGAGTTGCAAAACGGTCTGATATAAATGCTACATCATCCTTCTCATTAATTCCATAGACTAGGATAGTATGCATTCCGAAGTGGTCATCTCCACCCAAAGAGAGATAGTCTAAGAATCCAAGATCAGCACAAACTAAAGCCGGTTGATTACTCTCAAGGGTCTCTCGCAGGTGTACCTGTGCTTTTTTGACAGAAGATGATTTGAGGACTTTCCATTCACCACCTAATCTATCAACTGCCAATCCTAAGATAGTCGGGAATTTTCCACCATTCATTCCACCCACAAAGGGAGAAGGCATTTGTTTCATTTTCCAATAGATGAATCCCAGCCCAGATCCAATTCCTACAAGCATCTCTTCGGATATTTTATGCCCCATATGATTGAGTAGTTTCCAAAGAGAACTTGTCATGCAATTCTTCCCACCAGGAAGATGCTTGAAATCTAACATTATCTTTTCACTCAATTTCTTTCACCTCTTTCGTGTTTCTTTGAATGTGAAGAAGTCCCCAATCTCAACTTGTTTGATGAATGATTCAAGCCATGCTATCTGACAACGGATTGACCACGCAGGACGGTCGAAGAGGGCTTTCACAGCACCAATATTGTCCATAGCATCGAATTCCTCAATAGATATTCGTCCAACACGACTGTCAGGAGCTTCTCTTCTCAAACGTTCAATATTATCATAATTTTGAACATTAGATTCTAGGAACTTCAGACTGTTTTCCAGATTCGTTTTGTAAGTCCGCAGAGATTGAAGAGCTTCATCCTTAGTAAGAAGACTCATTGCTGCGATACCGAGATCGAACAAAGTCTTTGAGCGTGGAGGAACACTTAGACACATCTTGACCTGCTTGTTCAATACATTCCTTCCTTTTCTGGTCAGATGGTAAATCTTCTTGGAAGTCTTAACTGATACATCCTTCTTGCTACCTTCTATAAGACCTCGCTTCTCAAGTTCTGACAATGCTTTGTAAACAGAAGAAAATTGCAGATCGACCCACTCGTGGTATCCGAATTTCTCAATGATACTATTTACTTCATATCCATACTCTGCACCTCCAGCGATTATTGTAAGTACTGTAAGATATGTAGTAGGCAGAAATTCGGGTGAGGGAGTATTCGACTGGGACACGACTTTCACATTCATCTATTCTACCGATAGAATATAATAATTCTACTAGTAGAATATTAATAAGTGTTGCGGACTTCGAGTAGAAATCTTAATGACTTTGTTTCCAAGACTGAAATTCGATGGTATCAGAGAAGTTGTATTCTGCATGTGCATTGAATTGCCCGGACCTCTGTGCGTTCATAGTGCATGTTGAGAATAGTAAAATCACACGACTTGAGGGAGATCCCAATCACCAATACACACAAGGGAGATGCTGTCCTAAGGGGTACGCACATGTATTGAGAATGTACTCTGATGATAGATTGCTCTATCCCCTTCAGAAACAACCAGATGGATCCTTCAAACGGATCTCATGGGATACCGCGTTCAATGAGATTGCAGACCAAATGAGAAAAGCTAAGAAAAAGTTTGGAGCTAAAAGTGTCGGAATCTATTCAGGGTCTGGAAACGATGGAATGGCTCCACGTTATGCATCTCGATTCTGCAATGTTTTTGGTACGCGACTGATACCGGGAATTGTTGAGATCTGCTTTGAAGGTGCATATGAGGGAATGAGATTCAATGTCGGGAAATTTCCACCTCATGAATTAAGTGATTGGGTAAATTCAAAATGTATCGTCATTTGGGGAACTAATAAACACGAAACCAGTATCCACTGTAAGAGATACATCCAAGAAGCAATTGACGGTGGAGCTAAACTAATTGTCATTGATCCACGAAGAACACCCTATGCAAAGATTGCAGATATCTACACCACAATTAGACCTGGAACTGACGGAGCACTTGCTCTAGGGATTGCTAATGAGATTATTACGAAGGGTTTCTATGACAAGGCGTTCGTAGAGAAGTATGTAGTTGGTTTTGAAGAATATTGTAAGAGGATTTCAGAATATAATAAAAAGAGAGTCAGCGAGATTACATGGGTCTCTGTAAAAGATATTGAACGTATTGCAAAATTATTTGCAACTCATGGTCCTGCATTGATAACCACTGCTCCAGCGGGTATGAATCACTACACAAATGGAACCTGGGCAGCTAGGGCAGTTCATAGTCTTCTAGCTATCTGCGGGTATCTAGGTGTGTCAGGAGGGGGATTCCAGTATCTCTCATCTGATAATAGTCCTTTCAACGGGGCTGCAGTGAATCTTCACGCACTCCTTGATGATTCCATAAAGCCAGTTGTCCCATCAGGAACATATATCCCCGAATATGTACTCAATCATGAAGAAAGCCCTCTGAAAGTACTTGTCGTACAAGCTGCAAGTCCTGTTACCCAGTGGCCGAATACAAAGAAAACGATTAAGGCTTTTGAGAAGATACCATTCAAGGTGTGTATTGACCTCGAACTAACGGACACTGCAAGCCTTTGTGATATGGTACTTCCTGCAACTTTCATTTTTGAACATGATAATCTGGTGCACTCAGAACTCCACAGAATTGTACAGTTTGCTCCAAAAATAGTAGAACCACGTGGAGAGGCAATGAGTGAGTTTGACATATGGAAAGGCATTGCTGAAAAACTAGGTCTTGAGGAATATTTCCAGATTTCTGAACTTGACGCCATCAAACTTGCTCTGGGAAGTGGCGACTGTAGACATATTTCTATTGAAGCATTGCGATCACATCCAGAGGGTATTCGAACTAAAAGTCCCGGGATACCATTCAAAGATCACAAATTCAATACACCATCAGGAAAAGTGGAGATCTATTCAAAAGAACTTGAAGAATTGGGATTTGACCCCCTTCCATTTCACAAAGAACCAGAAGAGAGTTTAGTATCTAAACCCTTAGTTTTTGAAAACTATCCACTCACGATGATCACAGGAAGATTGCGAGAACGATTACACTCCCAATATACAACAGTCAGAGTTGGTGGTACTGTGATGAGCTTTGCATATTGCACTTCGTGCAAGAAATGCATAGAAGAATGCCCAGACGAAGCTATCTCTCTCATCCAGCCAAGTCCACAAATTATGCAGAAAGACATTGAAAAGACTGATACTTCTTCTGCGATGCTTCGAAAAGAGTTGGGAGTGCTAGTAGCAGGACTTGCAGTCAATCTTCCAGATAAGAAACTGGTTATTCCATCAGATATGACAAACTTAATGATCCCTGTCTGGGATACAACAAAATGTATTGGTTGTAGAGAATGTCAGATAGATGTCTGTCCATATAATGTAGTTACAGAGACCATCCAAATGCCACCGAAGAATATGGCGGGAATACACAGAGCCTTCCTTAGAATGCACCCCAACACAGCTGAAAACCTAGAACTTGAAGATGGAGACCGAGTCACCATTGAATCAGTTCGCGGAAAAGTGGAGAATGTACTGCTTGAAATCACTGAAGATATTGATCCACGAGTTGTGTGGTCGTCAGATGGATGGTGGCAAGCAGATGGCAATATCAATCTACTAACTGACGATAAGCATACAGACTTTGGAAGTACACCAGGATTCAATTCTGTACTTGTACGTGTATACAAAGAATAGATGCCTAGAAAGTGGCTTTATAGTCAGGAGGGGGCCAGAATCCGAGAGCCTGTCTGGTTGCGATCAGTTCTCCAATATGATATGAATTGTGTTGAATAAGTACCAAGTATGCTGCAAAGGGAGGAACCTTGGGCCAAGCAGGAAGGTCATCCATTGAATCGATAATGCTTGTCAAGTTATCTGCTTCAGCTAAGCCTTTCTCAAATTTCTCGACAAGAGCTCTCCAATCCTCATCTTTCTTCAGCAGGTCGTCAGTAGGCCAACTTTTTTCATTATTCTTAGGCCAATCGACAGATTCCTGTTTGAGAGCACCAAGCATCAGATCCTGCCAGTACACTATATGGTATAATAAATGCCAACAGGAGAAGTTACCTTTCTCAGGAATCGTCCGAGCTGTTTCAGCAGTCAGACCTTCTACTGCTTTTAGCGGATCAATGTGAGTGAATTTTCCTCTGAGACCGTTCTTGATAGATTTCTCCAATCTCTCTTTCATATCAGAAACATACACATTGTTACTGATAAATTAATCATAGTAGGTAACAGAATCATGAATTGAGGAATATTCGTCGTATTCATCAGGTTCTTCTTTTTGTATCTCAGACCTATATTCAGGAGTTAGTACGAATACTCCTTCCGCGGTTTCAAGATACCTATCAGTCACATCATTCCCCTTTTCATCGGTGATGTACCACTTTGATTTTAGGTTTACACTCTTAAATTGCCAGTGAGCTCTACAGGCTTGAGCGAATGTTTCCTGTTTGTCACCAATCACGATGAACTCCTGACCATCATAGCCATCCTTAATGACTCTCTTCAAAATTGAAGGATCGGATTCACTATAACGACCATGACGTTGGCGACCTTTGCGTGTGAAACCACGCATAAACTTGGGTTTATCTTCATTAGAAAAACCTGTAGTTCTCTTCATTAGCAAGCTCACTCACGTTTAATTCATTTGAAGCAATATAATCTTTGAGAAATTGTGAGTATTGATTTCTCCAATCGCTCTCATATCAGAAAGATGCACTTTGCCCCTAATCAGCTAATCATAGTAGGTAACAGAATCATGAATCGAAGAATATTCATCAGCTTCACTAGTTTCTTGTTTTGAAGTTTCTGAAGCATATTCTGGAATTAAAGTAAAAACACCATCAGCGGTTCCGAGAGGCATATTAGTAACATCATTGCCTTTCTCATCCCGTATGAACCAAGCTGTTTTTTGTGGTACATTTGCAAATGCCCAATTATCTCTGCAAACTTGACTAAAGGTCGATTCGCGAGGTCCAGAAATAATTAGTTCAGGTCCATCAATCCCATCTCTGATTACTCTTTGACAAATAGCAGGATCTCGTTCTTTGTACCCAATTCTACTGCTGACATACATTCTTGGCTTAAGCATGAGAATAGTAGATACTACAATTAACCCGCCCAGGATAATTAGGAAAAGCGTTGGATAGGGAATTCCAATATCTTGAAATTCGACGTCATCCATTAAGGGTGGTACCAGATATAGAATTGCTAGCAAAATTCCAAACAATGTTATAACAAAAATTACAGCTCCAATCCCAAGACCTTTACCTTCTCTCTGTCGAGGAGATTTTTGTTCAACGAAAGGTATTGGTCTACCAGGGTATCTAAGTATGCCCATCGGATGACCTCAAATAACATTCACCTGAATCCATATAATCTTTCAGAGAAATGATTTTTGATTTCTTCAAGCAAGCAAGAGTGCGACAAAGAATAGATAAACCGTACTCACTACAAGGTGAATTACACCCAATGGCAGAGCTATCTTTGTGAAATCCATGAAACTAATGTGCTTTCCTTCATCCTCTGCTAGTTTTACAGCTATCATATTCGGAGCATCACCAAAAGGAATCATGTAACCACCGACATTCGTTCCAACAAGTAATGCCAATGGTACAGCTGCATTGATTGCACCAAGTTCTAAACCGAGTGGTGCAAGAAGTGCAGCCACAGGAATATTGTCAATGATTGACAGGACAAAACCAGGAATCCAAATCATTATTCCGATTGCAAGAAATACATTCTGTCCAATGAATGCCATTGTACCAGTAACAAATTCAGATATGACATTTGTACTCTCAAGACCGGCAATTATCCCAAAGAGACCCACAAGGAAGAAAATTGTATCCCACGAAAGATGTCTGATGAGGTCTTGGGCTCGTTTGTGAGAAAAGACTAACATTCCCGATGCTACCATCATAGCTATCAGACTTGCTTCTACTCGGACCGCACCTATCGTAAATCCCAGAATTAAAATACTCATGGCAATAAGTGAAAGATAGAAGTCATGTCGGGATCGTATCATCACACTTGGTTTGATCATATAAAGAACATTCCAGTCTGCTGCTTCATCACTAGCAACAAGTGAATCACCAAATTTTCGGAGCAACAATGGCATAGTAATAGCGAACAGAATGAGAGCCAATGGCATTAAAACCACAAACATCAGACTTACCTCGATTCCTGCGGACACAACAATGACTAGATTTGGTACAGAGCCTACAAGTGAAGGAATTGATGCGAAGTTTGCAATAATGACCTCAGAAATTAGGACAGGCCTGAAATCCATATCAATAGTTTTACAGACTTCTACTGTGAAAGCACCCATCACAAGCATAGTTGGAAGGGGATCCAAGAACAGAGAGATAACAAAGATAAATCCCATGAATGCAGTGAAAATCATTCGAGGATTTCCATGTGTCCTATGAAGCAATACTAATGCAATATACTGGAACATACCTGAAGATGCGGCTACTGCAACAACAATGAGCATCGCGGTAACGAATAGGATAGTGTCCCAAGGCATGAGGAGTACAAAATTACCAAAAGTTAAGCCATAAGCAAGATACAGAATTCCACCTACAATGGACATGGCAAATAGGGCTGTCGCTGTCTCATTCACTCTCTCAGAGAGGATTACCAGAAGAGTGACAATTAGAACAACGAGTACAAGAGCTCCGGCTACATCCATCTTGAATTATCAGTTGCATGACCTGCTATTAAACCACTCGTGACTATAGCTGGATATTGTCTATCACAGAGAAATCTATAACTTGGTTTTATACTTAATCAAATCAATAGAGAATAGTTGATGTATCATGTCAAACGATTCAAAAGACGATAGTGGAAAACGATGTGCATTCATGACAGTTGGAATTATTGTCATGATTGGAGGATTCTTTGGAGGATTCATGCAGTTCTTTTGGATGGACACTCACGATGTAGGTACAATCCTATTCTATGTCTTGGGAGTTCCAATGATCAGTTTCTTCCTTGGTTTCGCAATAATGATGTACGGAATGAAAGATTCACTTAGAGCAAATAGATTTGGAATGTTTGGCATGATGGCTGCTAGTTCTGAAGCACCTAAGGAAAAATCGTTCATCCATGAACCACCAAGTTTCTGTAAGGATTGTGGAGCAAGTCTAAGTGCAGAAGTGATTGAGTGGGTTGGACCATTGACTGTCAAATGCCCATATTGTGGAGCGACACATCATACAGAGAAACGTGAAATCTAATTTTTCATTGAGTGACAGCGTGGGTAGCAATCTATATCACGCAGAAGTATATCTGCAAAATTCGAGGAAGAATCAATGGACCCTCGAGTAGAAGAACATGCAAAAATAATCACTGAATGGAGTACTGGTATCAAACCAGGTGATATGGTGGTAATCAATGCGAGCCCGGATGCGCATGAGCTTGTAGTAGCGCTGCACAAGACAATTGGAAAAGCAGGCGGAAGAGTAGTTACTCTGATGGAGAGTGAGGAAGCAGCCCGAGCTTATTACGCTGGAGCTTCGGACAAGACACTAGAAATTGTTCCCGAACACCTTAAGGCTCTCACTGAATCCTGTGATGTTTACATAGCACTTCGTTCACCCGTCAATACTAAGGCCATGGCTAATATTGATCCTAAACGTGTCATGATTAATTCCAAGACCCAGCAGGAAATACAAAGCATTCGCTTAGGTAAACGATGGTCACTTACTGTTCATCCATGCCAAAGTCTTGCTCAGCAGGCTAATATGAGTCTAGAGGAATATAGAGAATTTGTATACAACGCAACTCTCATTGATTGGGCAGAGGAAAGTAAAATGATGTATGTGATGAAGGAACACCTTGAACGTCACAAGGATATTCGATTCATCGGTCCAGAAACTGACATAATTGGTTCTACTGAAGGAAGAATTTGGATTGCGAGTGATGGAAAGCACAATCTCCCTTCAGGTGAGGTCTTCACTGCACCAGTAGAGGATTCTGTAGAAGGTAAGATCTACTTTGATATTCCATTCCTCCAGCAAGGCAAGGTCATCGAAGGTGTTCGACTAACATTTGAAAAAGGAGAGGTTGTTGATTTCTCCGCAGAAAAAGAAGAAGCAACTCTCAAACAAATCATCGAGATTGATGAAGGGTCTCGACGCTTAGGTGAAATGGCAATTGGAACTAATCGAGGAATCAAGCAGCATACATTGAACATGCTCTTCGATGAGAAAATCGGGGATACTATCCACTGTGCTCTAGGTCGAGCTTACAAAGACAATAATGGTACAAACGAGTCAGCAGTTCACGTCGATATGATCAAGACTATGTTAGATGGTGAAATCTACGCGGGCGATGAACTGATTTATAGCAAGGGTAAATACTTCTACGAGATGTAATAATCTCTGTAGGAGATAGCAATAATGGATCCACGAGTTAAAGAACACGCAAAAATTCTAGTCGAATGGAGTACTGAAGTGCAGAAAGGAGATATGGTCGTCATTTATGCATCACCGGTAGCTCATGATTTAGCAATAGCAGTCACTAAAGAGGTTGCGATATCTGGAGGCTCAAGTGTTATCGTCATGCAGAGTGAAGATGTGATGAAAGCATATTATGATGGAGCAAGTAATGAAACACTCGAACTTTTTCCTAAACACTTGAACGCACTCTTCGAAAACTGCGATGTATTCATTGGCATTAGCGCACCTGTAAACACCAAAGCATTAGCAAATGTGGACCCGATGAAAATCATTGCAAGATCTAAGACTAACAAAGAAATCAACGACATGATAGTTGCAAAAAGATGGGTGGGTACAATACACCCATGTACTACACTTGCTCAGCAGGGAAACATGAGTCTGGAGGAATACCGAGATTTTGCTTACAATGCAATGCTAATTGATTGGAAGAATGAAAGTAAAAATTGGTACCTCATGAAGGAGCATCTGGAAAGGCATGATGATATTCGATTTGTGGGGCCAGAAACTGATCTATATGCTAAGACGGAAGGAAGAATCTGGATTGCCGGAGATGGAAAACACAATATGCCTTGTGGAGAAGTTTTTACAGCTCCAATCGAGGATACCGTTGAAGGCAAGATATACTTCGATATTCCTTTGCTGCAACAGGGGAAAGTGATTGAAGATGTTCGTTTGGCTTTTGAAAAAGGAGAAGTCGTTGACTTCTCAGCAGAGAAATCTGAGGATGTTCTCAAATCAATAATTGAAACTGATGAAGGTTCAAACAAACTGGGTGAGATGGCTATTGGAACCAACCGAGGAATCAAACAACACACACTGAGCATGCTTTTTGATGAGAAAATAGGCGATACAATCCACTGTGCACTTGGGATGGCATATCCAGATGCTAATGGCACCAATCAGAGCGCAATTCATGTTGACATCATTAAAACCATGAAAGAAGGAGAAATCACTGCAGGTGATGAGGTAATCTATAAGAAAGGCAAGTACTTCTACGAGATGTGACAGGAAATATCGAAAGGATTAGCGGTCAATAGCCAGTATGACTCTTGGGTTTGACCTCTTCCTTGAAACGCGGAAGTTCTATTCGAATTGCTGTTCCCTTGTTATACACATCATTGGATAGAAGAGAAATGCTACCATCGTAGACTTCTATTATCTTACGACAGAGGTACAGTCCAAATCCACCACCAGTCTTGGATACTGCTCTTTGAAAGAGATTTTCAACTATGTCTTTGTCAATGCCTGGACCATTATCCACAAAATCAAGTACAACCTTATCTTTCTTAGCAGCCAAGTATATGGTTACTTCGACATTTGGACCGACATGTTGCACAGCATTTCGAATGAGATTGTCAAAAACAAAGGGTATCAAAGATTTCCCCTTTATTCTCACTTTCTCTTTGGTCGGTTCGACTTTTGAGCGAATAACAATATGAGGATAGCTCGCTTTTGTTTCAGTTACTAGGTGATTGATTATCTCTCGAATATTGCCTTCATCAACCTTTTGGGTTTCTTGAAAGACCTGTAATAATCTCAGCATTCTAGAAGAAGCTGATTCGATCGACCTCAAATAACCATCAAGTCGTGCATCTTTGGCAGCATCCATCTGGGCTAGCTCAATCTCACCGATAATCAACTGTAAATCATTTGAGAGATCATGACGCAGCAGAGATGCGTAGAGGTGGAGTTCGCTGATTGTTTCAGAGAGTTTCTTCTGACTCTCTCTTAGTTCTGCTTCAATCTTGGTTCTGTTCAATCCAATTGCTACCAAATTTGCCAATGCCATGACTAGTCGTTCATCATCTGTAGTAAAATCGGAGGGTTTGTTTGCAAGTCCAATGATTCCCTCTGCTCTCCCTGAAATAACAAGGGGACCAAATAGGACATTATCCATCACTACGTGACCCTCTGGCATAAAGTCTACCCACTCTGAGGTCATGAAACCATTATGGTATGCAACTCTATTTTCTCTGTAAGCCACCTCACGGAGACCTCGAATTGGCATCGGAAGACTATCGTCAACGGTACACGGAAGACCTCCTGCATCAAGAAATAGAACCTCATTTTCACTTCCATCTTCAGAAAGTAGAGCAACATACCCAGAAGATGCACCAGTCAATTCTTTTGCAATTTTAAAGACAGCCAAAGCAGCTTCTGGAAAATCTTCTGATTTCAAGACAACTGCGGCAGCATCAAGAAGTTTCTGACTCTCGTATTCAATCCGTGCAATCTTGTCATTGGCTTCTTGGAGTTCTCTCTCAAGAGTCATAGTATCAAACCTTTAGTGTAAAACAGATAATGGATATTACTTACATCCTTGTTTTTCTCTTTTATAAATACTGATACCAATGGGAAAAAAAGTGGAAAACCGAGTGTACATGGCGTAATCGTGAATATTTATAGTAATTAGGAACAATAATAATTTGTAGGAAGGAAAGTTTGTAATGAATAGACGATTGCGTTTTTCCTCACTGTTCTTGTGCATGATTTTGATCTTTAATTCCC
>SDNZ01000215.1 GCA_004524565.1 Candidatus Thorarchaeota archaeon | reverse complement strand
TGCGATATTGGGTGGTAGATTTGGTCGTTCTCCACATGAGTTCTGGAAAGTTGCACTTATTGATGATATGCCTGCAGGTTTCATTGGGGGATTCATCAAAGAAGGGAAACATCTGCCCGTGACTGGAGTATTAGGTCCTCTGGGTGTGTTTCCGGAGTTTAGACGATTAGGTGTTGGTGTATTTCTCGTATCTGAACTATTCAAGTCGATGAAGAATCATGGTTGTGAATACGCTGCTGTTGGAACTCCGTCAAATAATCGAAATGCAATAGCAATGTATCAGAAAGCTGGTTACAAACTAAACTGCCATCTCTCATTTCTGGAGAAAGTGCACTAATCTGATTATACCCATTTAGACCTCTTACAGCCCCAATCTCTGAGTGTTCGACTTAGCTCACCATTGTGATGCATGTTGTGTCGAAGTAAATACAAGAGCTTCTCGAAGATAGAATCAAACCAGTGGAACCCATCTTTCGATTCAATTTTTTCAGTGGTCATCGAATTAATAGTCTGAGTGAATCTCTTTTCCATCTCGTCAAGATAGGTCATCACTAGTTTCTTTGATATTTTAGGCAGGACATCCTTTTGCTTGTCTTTTACGTTGTCCCAATCAAAACCAGCACGACTACCCCAATTCATAACATCTGGATCATCATTCATGTAGAATTCCATAGTTTCTACAATGTGATACGCACTAAGAGAAAAGTACCAATCCTCTGAACCATCATGCCATTTCTCATCTGGAACATTCTCTATTGCATTTCTAAGCATTTTCCAACTTGATTGATACTGACGTAGTAGACCCTTCGCGAATGTATTCTTGATGCTCATTGTGAATCTCTCAGTCATTGCTATGGTAACTAAGCCATTTGTGTTTTCCCACTAATGCTCTTGGCATCATATGCAAATACTGCTATAACTGCCTCATTCCGTGAGGAATTCCGTATCAAGAAAGATCGACCTGGATGAATTACCAATGAGGAATTTGTAATCTCCTGGTTCAATCATCCAATCATGGGTTTCAATATCATAGAACGCGATATCATCAGCCTTCACAAGAATGGGTACAGACTTGGTCTCTCCAGGTTGTAGGAAAATCTTCTCAAATCCAACCAGTTCTCGGGGAGGTCTTTGAACTGATGCTTGAATATCGTGAGCATACACTTGTACAACTTCTGCTCCTGCAGAAGTCCCGATGTTTGTGATTGCTACCTCAACTGATAGCTTATCATCGAGACCTTTGAGGTTTGATTTTGAGAGATGAACCTCCCCAAATTCGAATGAAGTGTATGACTGACCAAACCCGAACGGAAAGAGGGGTTCAATATTCTTCTCATCAAACCATCTGTAACCTACGAATATCCCTTCATCATAGAAAACTCTTTTCTCTTCATCTCCTGGAAAGTTCTTTGGATTTCCAGAACTATGTGCTGGTGAATCTGAGAGCTTCATTGGAAATGTCAATGGCAGCTTACCAGATGGATTCACATCACCGAAGAGAAGATTAGCAATGGCATGACCCGCTTCCATTCCTCCATACCAGCACATCAAAACCGCTTCGACATCATTAATCCATTCATCCATTGCGATTGGACTACCCGCAATAATGCAAACAACCGTCTTCTTATACTCACTCGCTATTCTCCTAATCAGGTGAACCTGCTCGTCAGGAAGATGGATTGAACTTCTATCTGAAGACTCTGTATCTCCTCCACGTTTGTGGTCTAAACCCACAAAGATGATTGCAACTTCTGTTTCAGCATCATTCACGTACAATCTAACTTTGCCTTTGACCTTCTTGGTCAGACCTTCCAGTGGTGTAACCTCATATGGTGGACTTACCGCAGACGATCCCCCATTCAAGATTCTTCCGAATTTCTTCTTCATGTGTTTTCCATGAATGCTTATTCGGTCGATGCTATCTATATCAAGAGGAAGAAGGTCTCCTTCATTCTTTAATAACACCATTCCTTCTTCTGCTGCCCATCGAACAAGATCCTGATGTTCTCGTGTATTTCGTGAACCTTGAGGCAATTTCTCTGATTTATCAAAAAGTCCTGTCCACATCATTACTCTGAGATTTCGGCGAACAAGATCATCCAATATTTCCTCTGTGAACTTATCTTCATTGAATGCTTTTTCTAGTGACTTGGTTTTGTATTTTAGCGGCCATGGCATCTCAAGTCCTAGTCCTGCATTCACACACCCCTCTGTTGTTTCAATAGGTCTCGATGCAAACCAATCCGTCATTACTAGGCCATTGAATCCCCATTTATCCATCAACACATCCCTGAGGAGGTACTTATTTTCACTCCCATAGACTCCATTCACCTTATTGTAGCACGACATGACAGTCCATGGATCTGCTTCCAGTACTGCTGCTCTGAAGGCTCGGAGATATATCTCATGAAGGGTTCTCTCGTCAATAATTGAGTCTGAGCTTCGCCTATCCGTTTCTTGATTGTTGGCTGCGTAATGTTTTAGACATGCAGCGACTCTCTGTTCTTGCACTCCGTTCACCAAAGGAATCGCAAGCTCTTTTGTCAAGTAGGGGTCTTCGCTGAAGTACTCGAATGTGCGACCATTAAGTGGTGTTCGCGCAATGTTTATTCCGGGTGCAAGAAGAACTTGCCTTCCTATTGCCCGGACTTCTTTTCCCATTGCTACGCCTACTTGATGTGTGAGTTTTCTATTCCATGAAGCAGCAAGTGCGACTGTTGCAGGAAATCTGGTATTCTTCTTGAATCCACTAGAATGCATTGCTACACCTAAGGGGCCATCAGTCATTTTCAACGAGGGAATTCCTTGCTGTTTGATTGGATCTGTAACATACATACGAAGTCTACCATTACTGGCTAGCAATTTGAATTTCTCCTTCGATGTGAGCCGCGGAATCAGGTCATCCACTCGCTTCTCTACACTTATTGCATCATTCAAATATACTGGATTTCCGCTCATAGAAAAAATGAAGCAGAAAACCGCCATTATTGTCTTTCGGATTCCTATGACAAATGACGTTGAGTAATCTCAATTTTCATCACACTTCTCCACGATGAGATCATTCATGAAGCTCTATAAACGGTATCAAAGACAAATTATGAAATCCGACTGATTTTTTAGTGTAGAAACCTATAATCTCCATTCCTTATGTGAGGAAAATGATAGTAAAAACCATGAGGGGTGCTTGATAGATTTGAATCGGAATGTAGTATTTGTTTTATTGCTGATTTTTGTTTTATCCGGAATCTCTATAGATGTTCCCGATAACACTGTAACAACCAGTTTTGAGATTCCTGATTATGTACTCTCACAAACTGAAATGCCAATTTACGAGATGATGCCCCCAGAAGTGAATCTGACCTATGCTGAGGATCTTGCATTTTCGCTTTTTGGTATTCGT
>SDNZ01000001.1 GCA_004524565.1 Candidatus Thorarchaeota archaeon | reverse complement strand
TTGACCCATAGGAAAAATTGACTCTTTCCAAGGTGAGTAATGGAGTATCAGGAACCATTGTTTGTTTTGTGGGTGTAATAAGTTGTTCAGTAGGAGGAGTCCAATCGATTATTGTACCGTCGGATATTGAAAGAATACGGTCAGCTACAGGTCGAATCGCATCAAGATTATGTTCGATACAAAGCACACCTACATTTTTGTTTTTCAACCCTGCAAGAATTTTTCTAAGCGATAAGACTCCTTTTGGATCTAGACTGGCCGATGGCTCATCAAGAATGAGATATTTTGGTTGACATGACAGCATGGAAGCTATTGCAAGTTTCTGTTTTTCTCCTCCTGAAAGGGTGTGTGTATTACGATTATGAAGATGAAATGTATCCACAGCAAAAAGAGAAGATTCTGCGATTTTTTTGATAGTTTCTGGTGAAAATTCATAATTTTCGGGTCCAAAAGCTACCTCATCAATTACCTTCAATGTACAGATTTGACTATCAGGATCTTGCTGTACAAGAGAGACCAATTTTGATATCTCGGCAATTGAATAGTCACTTGTATTTTCACCGTCTATTTTTATTTCACCATTGAATTCTCCTGTGATACTTCTTGGTATGAATCCAGATAGACACTTGGCCAAGGTAGATTTTCCAGAACCTGTTGGTCCTGTAAGCACAACAACTTCCCCTGGATTGATTTGCAGATTGGCAGACCTTAGAATCTGTGTTTTTCCATCATATGAGAAGGATATGTCCAGAGATTCTAGCATTGTTTTCGCCTAGTACACTTCTAGTAAAATCACTTGACGGACCCACATTGAGCCATCATAATTTCCAGCAATCAGCCAGAGACCATCATTGCTTGTGGAAAGAAGTAATTCTGAGTCAATCATAACAGCATTGATATCGAGAGATATAGAATATCCATCCCTTGCAATAATTTGAAGACCGACAGCTCCAGTTCGTACATTTGCTTGTTGTAGTATTGTACTGAGTAACAGACCTGTATAATTTGCAGGCGGGATGTGAGTGTAAGCTCCAATGAGTTCTGCTTCGATGGTGACCTCAGAATCTGGAAAATCTTCCAGTGAGAATGAGAAAGGGTTGTCTACAAGGCCTTTCACCTCACAAGAATATGGATCTGCAAATACGTTGGCAACATTGGTTGTATAGTAAAGAGACCCCACTGTAAGAAAAAGGACAAAGACAATTGCAGGTAAGTTTCGGTATGCAATTGATCTTGGCGATTTATTTGGAAGAACTGGTTTTGAGCTTTGAAATCCTGAAATTGTACCTGCATCATTCAAGAATTCCAATGTTTCCCAAGCAAAATATCCTGCAAAGATGATGCCTGAGCAGAAAGATAGGATAGAAATCACGAAAATATACAGAAACGGTGCACCTGTGAAGTAAAACAATTGTAATACAATAACATTCACTGCGGAAGCAGCACCAGCTCCAAGCCACCATGTAATTCGCGAACTATCCTTAGGATTTTCATTATTGCCTGCTGCTGAAGCACCAATATCCACGACAAACCCTTGGGCTAATGATACTACAACTATCACTATTCCGTGTGTACTTCCCGTGAACATCTCTACCATACCTTTGAGTAAACCGCCTGCTGTACCTATCCCACGTTTTGGTACAATAACTCGCATTAGCACAAGCCAGAAAACATGCAGCCCAGCCATGAATTGACCGGCTCCGAAGGGTACACCTAAAGCAAGATTGACAAGATTTCCAAGGTAACCTACGAATGTACTAAGTGCTCCTCCCAAAGAAGCTAGAATGGCTATAGTGACAATATCTCTTGTGGACAAAACGCGAGTAATGATATGTCGGGTGGTCATAGCGAAATCACCTCAACTAATGACACGAATCTAACCCAACGCGCTCCTGCAGATATCACATCACCAGATTCTGAGGTCTGATCTGCGTCAGAGTTACTATATTGTCCATCAGGGGGTATCATAACAAGCCGCATTCCATCCGCCCAATCAAGAACTGAAGTGTCATTGTAGGCATAAGCAAGAACCATTGGACCCTGGATCTCAGCCCATGTTGCGTTGGGATAGACGTTTGAATAACTGAATTCTTGGGAATACCCATCAAATGATGTTATGATAAGTCTGTCACCAATATTCATTCCACCCACCAGTTCCACTAGTTCCGATATTGCAATCCCTCTATAGGTCCCGTGACCTCTCCAGTTGTCATATTGGTTTTGGAATGATGAATATCCAGTTACTATATTCATCAAGAGAAGGTCATCAAGGGATAGTGTCACGTCTTCAATAAGACCTCGAACTGCTACTACATTTCTTGGAAGTGAAGGCGTATCAAGAAGGACCGGTTCGATAGTAAGACCATCTTCATTGAGTGTGACATTCATGTAGTGATATATTCCACCATTATCTTCATCCGCGTAAAGACTAGCTCCTGCACCACCAGTTATGATATATCTAACTCCGTTGACTACGGTCTCATTGTACATATGGATATGACCTGTGAAGACCACATCAACGTCATAGTCTTCAAAAAGTGACACCAACTGTATACTTGTTGTTGAATTGATGAGTGAATGATTTTCTCCAATTCGTGGGTCAAAGGGAGGAATATGAGTGAAGACGAATAGAAATTCTGCATTTGCCAATGTCAGATCTTGCTCAAGCCATGCAAGTTCTTGAGGTGCAATGTCACCTGAAGAAGTATTGAACACCGTAAAATGAGCTGGGCCAAGGTCGAAAGAGTAGGTTGAACTCCCAAAGTACTGGTCGTATAACTCCCCACCACCATTTTTGATATCGTGGTTGCCAATTGTTGTATATACAGGTACAAGAGACTGTTCTAGAACTGTCTTTATTGCTTGATACTGGTTTTCTTGTCCAAATGGGGTAAGGTCTCCACAATGAAATAAGAAATCAGGTCTATAGAGATTAGCAGTAGTTACTATCTGTTCTACTCCTCCCTGATATCCCTGAGAATCACCAAAAACGTAGAAATTGATAGTACCATCATCGGATGTTCCAAGAAAGAGAACTACAGCTGTAGAACTTAGAACTATTATCGTGATGACCGATAGTACCAGTGCAATTTTTCGTCGATCCATGGTTCACCATACTCTCCATCATACCTAATCGATATGCATGGTCATATACTTCGGTGTGAGGTGAACCTTGTTAAGAACCTTAGGGAGCAACAGTGAGTATGGTAGTATTAATCGGTTGGTAGTCCTTCATCTCTAATTTTCTCGGAGAGTTCCAGAATTCTACTATCCTTTCTCCATTCTGCAGTCTGTTTCAGGGTATCAGCTAAGGCTGAGATGAAATCAGAACACGTGGTTTCATTTCGTGGTGATATTGGATAAGATGAGAGGTATTTTTCTAAAAATCTCCAGGAAAGTGTCCGTTTTCGTGGGTCAAAGATTGGATCTGTATCCAATAAGCTGGCACACACACCTGCTATGTCAACCATCCAGAGGTCTTCCCGCGATTCCTCAAAGTCAACCCCAAAAATCTGGTCATCATGGATGATGAAGTTCCTCAATCGGGGGTCGCCTTTGATCTGTCCATGTACTCTATGATAATTGTAATACCACTCTGCCAGCCGGTCTATGAGGTGAGGCTCAAAGGTGCGATTGATTCTATCAACAAACGGTTCTCCTGGGATATATTCCATGAGAATTACACCATCTCGTGCCTCAAGTACCCGAGGAACAGCAAGACCTTGTGCCCAGCTTGTCTTCAGGATGAAGAGTTCGTTCCGGAACCGATTTGCAATGAACATCTTTGCGACAACAGTGTGTATTTTGACACCTGTTGAAGAGATTTTCAAAGAAATTACAGTATTCTTCTTGCTTTTCAATCGAGAAATAGATGCAATGATTACATCTTTACCATATCTTTCGAGCAGAATCCCTTCTAAGGTATCGATTCGCTCCTGTGGTAATGGTGTCCCATCAATTCCAGTAGGAATTTCTTTGAACCAGTTGATTGGATCCATTGCGAAGTTCATGGTATACTATGGTCTCTATTAGCCTGCCGACCTGACCAAACAGGTTTTAACCCATGGGGCTTAAACTGATTTGTGAAGTCCTATGACTGGCAGAATATGTAATGTTCAGAAAAACAAGGAACGATGTACTTGCACGTACCCAGGATGTTCAAGAAATGGATACTGTTGTGATTGCTTACAATACCATTGGAAACATCAAGAACTGCCAGGTTGTCTCTTTCCGGAAGAAGATGAGAAAACATACGATAGATCTCTCGAAAACTTCATTGAAGTCTGGAGCAAAAAGCTTGGGAAGAAGTAGCAGATAGAAGTCCTTAAGTGTTAAACATCTAAGGCGAGTTTAAGGGCGCGTAGTCTAGCCTGGATAAGGCGCCAGCCTTCGAAGTTGGAGGTCTCAGGTTCGAATCCTGACGCGCCCGCCACTTGTTATTCTTTTGATGACATCTCCCAAAAGATAGCTACAAACCCAGCGAAAAACACGAGTCCTGTTGGTATCGAGATTAGGAAGAAGCCAATAGGGGCAATCACCCATATTGGTTCTCCAAAAGCTTGGTCTGGGTGTAATACATTCACAATGTAGTCAAAAAGAAGGGAAATCGCAAGGAACCAAACCAGAAAACTGCTAGTCATCAACGTTAACCCGATAATGCTTTGCCTCAACTAGAGAACCCACTGATATATTCGCATAACTCGTACTAAAACTTCCGCCCGTCACATTTCTTGTCTTATCCATCTCTTTCTACCATTTCAATTTCAGAATCCACATTCAATTTCAAGGCGGCACATTCGAATCCCTTTGGCACAATCAAGGATTCCAGAGGATTATCTTCAAGGTTTACCTCATACATATCATTACAAAGCAGCAAAGGACGTAAATCCACTGTTCTGAAACTATTTCGACTCATATCTAGTCCTTGCAGATTCTTTAATGATTCAAAGGGAGTAAGGTCAATGGTGTCTAAGGGGGTCTTGTTCAGGACCAAGGAGTAGAGATTCGTACACTTTGCAAGTGGGGATAGGTCGATGGTCTGATAGTCATTGTCACCCAGGTTCAATGTTTTCAAACTAGCACAATGGGCTAGTGGTGATAAATCAAGACTCGTAAACCTATTCCTATTTACTGTGAGAATTTCCAGTTCAGGACAGGATGCAAGTGGCCACATATCCAATTCTATTAGATTGTTGAATGAAAGAGACAGTTGTTTTAGATGTTTCAACTCTGATAGAAACTCTAGATCAATTGAATCCAATTCGCACCCTGTTAATCGTAGAATCTCAAGTTTCTTCCAGTCCTTTAATGGCTCCAAGTCAATTTTCTGCAGGGGGTTGTAGGAAAGGGATAGCCGTTCCACCCCACACTCCAGCCCAAGCTGGCTCAAATCGACCTTATTCAATTGATTATGGGCAAGATCCAACACGTTCAATTCCAGACATGAACGCAAGGGAGTAAGATCGATATCTTTCAGACTGTTTCTCGTCAGTGATACTTGTGTGGGTTTTGTACCAACTGATTTCTTGATAGTGGTCCCATCTGATAGTTGACAGGTGAGTGCGACTTCGATCAATACCACAACTTCCTAGTTTCACGTATTTTCGAAGATCTTTCTCATCTTTTCTTCAGTCGGATTCTTGACAACACCTCTATCGGTGATTATGGCATCAATCAACTCAGGAGGGGTCATGTCAAAAGCAGGATTGTATACTTTAGCATCAGGGGGAGTAACATATTCACCATTAATCATACGAATTTCATCTGGATCACGTTCCTCAATAACAACATCTTCAGGATTAGTTACCATATCTATTGTTGATACCGGAGCGACAGAATAGAATGGGATATTGTGATACTTTGCAGTGATTGCCATGGTATATGTTCCGATTTTGTTGATTACATGACCAGTTCGAAGGATTCTATCAGCTCCAACAACGCAGCAATCTACTCTGCCCTCTCTGAAAACTGTACCAATCATCCCATCTGTGATTAGAGTTGTATCTATGTTATCTTCCATGAATTCGTAGGTTGTCAGACGGGCTCCTTGTTGCCGGGGTCTGGTTTCAGCAGCATACACTTTGATGTTTCCATTGTAATTCTCATGAGCTACTCTAACAACTGCACCAACTGTACCAAGATGGACTGTGGCAAGAGAGCCCGCATTACAGATTGTCTGGATTGTGTAGCCGGGCTTTATGAGTGAGAGAGCTTGTTCGCCCATAGCCCTGCTCATTCGAACGTCTTCCTCAGCAATTTCTTTTCCTTCATCGATGAGCCTTTTGATAATCTCATCTGCGCTTCCATCAGTATTCTTTGCAACTTCCAGCATTCGTGTTGTTGCCCATGTCAGATTAACAGCAGTAGGTCTAGTGTTAAGAGTGTGAGCTGCTTTTTCCAGATATTCTAGCAAATCTCCTTTCGTTCTTGCCTTACTCTCAATTGCTGCAAGGGCCATACCCATTCCAGCAGCTGCTCCAATTGCAGGTGCACCACGAATCTCCATAATCTTGATAGATTTGGCTATCCGTTCATGACTATCTGTTACAATATGCTCTAAAATCAAAGGAAGCTTGGTCTGATCCACAAGACGGACCTGTGATGAGTCGTCAAGCCATTCAATTGTTCGGTACATCGCTCTCAATCCTTGTAATGTTCATCTAATAGACTTTCAAAACTGGCAATTATATCCTCTGCAACCTCTTGTATTTCAGGAGTAAGACCTTCACCAAACTGGATACTTTGAGGTTGAATACCAAGAAGTATTGTTTCTCCTCCGGTTTCTTGTTCAAGATACATCATTAGGAATGACAGAGGCATACTATGTGTGCTGATACTGATTCCACCAATTCTATCTTTTGTGATAAGTTCGATATGACCGGGTGTTTTCCTCATATCAGCTGCATCAATCATTATAACCCGTTTGGCACCAAACTCTGCTAAAGGACGTGCAAATCCCTCGGGTACTGATCCTACATTCTCAATCATAACATTGGGATTATCAAACTTGATCGAGTTCACAATATAGAGCCCAATCCCATCATCAGTACGCAAATCATTGCCAATGCCAAGAATTGCAATCTTCTTTGCATCTGCAATGAACTCCTTCAGAGCAAGTACAAAATCTTGGTCGGTCACAATAGTGGCTCAGTCTATATTGGCTTTAGTTCTTGTGGCATGGCGAAGGGTTTTTCACAATAGACTCTGGGCTAGATTGATTAGGCGAGTACGAGTTGTCGAAGGATAATAGCGATTCTCTTGAACAAGAGGAACTTGAAGAAGAGCAGGAAGATGAGATTGAAGAAGAATTTCAAGAACCTGAAGAGGACCCTGCTAATGTTGTCTTTGAGAATGGAAAAGGTCTTGTTGCTAGTGAAGATGCTGATAGATTGTCCCAGCAGGGATTCTATGGTACTCGTATAGACGGAAATAAACTTGAGTTAGAGCCCGTTGAGCTTCTTCATCTAATCGAACGAAAGAGGGCAATTGCATCGACTCCTTCTGGAGAACATGTAGGTTCAGATTATATTGTAAATAGTCTGTTAGAAGAAGATCCAGACTTATGGATTCGATATCTTGTGTTTAGAGACCTCAGAAGTAGAGGTTATGCAGTACGAAAGGGATTTGGAAGCGGAATAGGTTTCCGTGTTTATGCTCGAGGGGACAAACCGGGAGCAGCTAATGCAAAGGAACTTGTGTATGTTCTTAAAGAGGGCGTACCAATATCTCTAAGTGATTTGGATTTGGTCACTAAGACTGCTGCAGGTTCCAGAAAGGACCTAGTTTTCGCTCTTGTTGATCAAAACGGTGAAGTGAATTTCTACAAGGTAGCACAATCAACCTTACGTGACCGTAGTGGTGATGAACAATGAATGATGATTATGATGATGAGATACTGACGCTCGAAGCATTCTTTGATGAAAAGACAATGAGTGTTCACTTGGTTGAAAGGAATCCTCCAAGAGCCAAGAGGGGTGAACCAGGAAACTGGGAGCTAGTTGAACTCTCAGATAGAATTCTTACATATGAGGAACTAGACATCCTAGCGGAAGCAATACTTGAAACAGCAAAATACGATAATGATTCGTTCATTGAGATTGAGGAAGAAGGTGCTGCAGTTGTCCAACTTAGAAACTTGAGAATTGCTATAGCAAGACGGCCGTTTGCTGATAAAATGGAAATTTCTGCAATTAGGCCCATAGTAAAATTGAATTTAGATGACTATGAACTCAGTACAAAACTGATGAACCGGCTCGAGTCGCGTGCTGAGGGAATATTGGTTTCAGGATCACCTGGATCTGGTAAGAGTACTTTCGCAGCAGCTTTAGCAGAATTTTACAGTAGTAAGGGCAATGTTGTCAAAACACTTGAACAACCTAGAGACCTACAGGTAGAGGAATCGATAGTACAATACTCTCCTCTTGATGGTAGTATGGAGAAGGCTGCAGATATTCTTCTTCTCGTACGTCCTGACTTTGTTATCTATGATGAGTTACGTAAGAATTCTGATTTCCGGGCCTATGCAGACCTCCGTTCTGCAGGGGTCGGGATGGTTGGAGTTGTTCATGCAGGTTCTGCTATTGATTCACTTCAAAGGTTACTACTTGGTGGTCGTGTTGAACTGGGACAGGTTCCTAGTACAGTAGATACAGTAGTTCACATTGAAGATGGACGAGTAGCAAAGGTTTCAGCTCTGTCATTGAAAGTAAAACTGCCCACAGGAATGGGAGGTACTCAAAGAGACCTAGCACGACCAGTTGTAGAAGTTCGAGAGTTCGAACATGGTGTACTAGAATATGAGATGTTTACTTTTGGCGGTGAAAAAGTTGTTTTACCGGTAAGAGGTGGTATGGCTTCCGAGGGAGGTAGAGATGGCCGTCCTAGGGGAAGAGGGGTGCCTGGAGAAAGTGTACCAATTTCTATTAGCTACAACAAGAAAAAGGTCACAATCTATTCCGGAGGAAAGTATGCTAAACAAAGAATTGAGATATTTGCTGGTGATATTTACCTCTTTACGACAGTTGTTGGCCGAAATGGGGAAAGTGCAATACGTATCAAGACTCGTCAGGGTAGCATGCTTGTTGATGCTATGGAAGAAGGAGCAAAAGTCACAGCAAAGATTGCACAGTAAGATTAAGGACTCTGCAAAAACTTTAACAACGCACACTTCACTCGCTCAAATCCATGGGCCCGTGGCCTAGCCTGGATCATTGAGTTCGTATCTCAATGAAGGTTGATAGGGCACTAGCCTCCTAGAGGCTAGTCATCTAGTCTGGAGTAAGTTAGTAATCCCCGGTTCGAATCCGGGCGGGCCCGCCACTTCCCAGTACTAAGTCGGAAAATCCAAATTCCACAATGACATTCTAAAAATGGAGATAAATGAATGAGTGATGAAGATCACCCGCTCTATGAATTCTTACCCGGGTTGGACCTGAGTGAGGCATTCTATGAAGAGGCCGTGAAGCCTTTCATGGATAAGCACTTCCCAGAACTTGTCTATTCTGCCGCTCGAATAGGACATGGTTCAGATGTATTGGGATATGATACAAAACAGTCAATGGATCATGATTGGGGGCCCAAGTTGCAGATTTTCTTAAAAGATGGGGATTATGGCTCTGTAAAAGAAGATCTTGATACCAAACTTCGTGACCATTTACCGTATGAGATACGGGGATTTCCTACCAATTTCAAGCAAACTGGTAGTGGAGCATTAGCAATGAGCCCTATTGAAAGTGGACCTGTGAATCATGGAATTGTAATCAATACAGTTAGTGAGTTTTTCACAGAATACTTTGGCCTTATTCCTAATGAAGGACTTCGTATCGTAGACTGGTTGACAATCCCTGAACAAATTATCCAGAGTATTGTGAGCGGGCGTATTTTTCACGATGGGTTGAAGGCAATAGAACCTATTATTAAACGACTTCAATACTACCCACATGATTTGTGGCTCTATCTGTTAGCAAGTCAATGGCGGCGTATATCACAAGAAGTCGCATTCATGGGTCGATGCGGTCAAGTTGGTGATGAGCTGGGTTCGCGTATTGTGGGAACCCGTTTGGTACACGATTTAATGAAACTCTGTTTTCTCATGGAAAAACAGTATGCGCCTTATATCAAATGGTTTGGAACTGCATTCTCAAAACTCAAGTGTGCTAAGAATCTCACACCGATTTTCATTCAGATAATGGATGCAGATACTTGGCAAGAGAGAGAGAGGTACCTGATTGAAGCCTATGAATATGTTGCAAAAATGCATAACAATCTTGGAATCACTAAACCATTGCAAGCAAAGGCAACCCAATTTCGCAATCGACCATTCATGATTATACAGGCAGGTGATTATGCAGAGGCAATACAAAATGAAATCAAAGATGATGAAGTAAAGATACTGCCTGCTTACCTTGGCGGAATTGACCAATATGTTGATTCCACAGATGTTCTGGGTTACACTAACAGATTTAGAAGATTCTGGTCGATGTACCAGTAATAGTCATTTCTTCAAGATGTAAGCACCTTCTTCAGTCCCTACATGAACCTCATCAGTCATGCCAATAAACAGTCCTGTTTCTACAACACCAGGTATCATTTTCAGATCAATTGCAACTTGTGCAGGATTATCAATTGGCTTGGCAAATTTCAGGTCTAAAATGAAGTTTCCATTGTCTGTTACAATAGGACCCATCTTCTTCTGAGCTTCGCGTACTATGGGTTCAATACCCATCTTTGTGATAGTTCTTTTAACCACTCCTAAAGAGAAAGGGAGAACCTCTATTGGTATTAGAAATCTGGATGCCAATTTCTCTACAAGTTTTGATTCATCAACAATAATAACTAGCTTCTTTGAAGCTGAGGCTACTACTTTTTCCTGAAAGAGTGCTCCACCTCCACCTTTTGTGAGATTCAGGTACTTATCCACTTCATCGGCACCATCAACAGTAAGAAGAAGCTCAGGATTTTTGTCAAGATTGGTAAGTGGAATATTAAATTCAATTGCAAGTTGATATGCTTGATAGGAGCTTGGAACAACTGAAACATCCGCCTTACCAGATTCTACTCTTCGGCCTAACTCTTTTGCAAAGATAGCGACAGTAGAACCACTCCCAAGACCTATTGGTCCTTTCTCCGGAATTAATCCAATGGCACTCTTAGCTGCATTCAACTTGATATTAGACAACTTGATAAACTCCAGTCAAGGACTGGAACAAATCCGCCAAAAAGCTTTCGAGATATCGATTTGAGATCTACTTGATTTTCTGTAGATCTATACAACACCATACGGACATAAAATGCCAGTACGAGGTCTCCAATAAACACCCCACTTTCCATTTTTCATCTGGTAAATTATTGTGTGACAATTCTCTTTCAAAACAAGAGCAAAAATATTGGCTTCTTTTTCATTGTCGAAGATGTCGACAAGTTTGTGTACTTTGCCATCTATCAGGAGCCACTTTTCAGGATTCATACTATACCGTATGTAGATTCCTTAATAACAGTGGAATGGGAAACTTGTTCCATTCCAGATAGTGAAATTGTACAGGATTGGCAGGTATACTACTAATCTCCACCCATGAGCGCCTTAAGACGTTCCATCTCTTGAAGCATCTCGGACTGGAGTGAACTTTTGCCACCAGTTGTTTTTGGTGCCTCACCACCAGGTGCTCCACCACCGGGAGGACTTCCGCCACCTGGGGCTCCACCACCGGGAGGACCACCGCTGGGTGCACCACCGCCTGGAGGGCCGCCACCGGGAAGACTTCCGCCACTAGGTGCTCCACCACCGGGAGGACCACCGCTAGGTGCACCGCCGCCTGGAGGACCACCGCTAGGTGCACCGCCGCCTGGAGGACCACCACTGGGTGCGCCACCACCGGGAGGACCACCGCTAGGTGCACCGCCGCCTGGAGGACCACCACTGGGTGCGCCACCACCGGGAGGACCACCACTTGGGACTCCTCCACTTGGAGCAGTTGTAGTGGTTGCATCTGGCATTCCTACACTTGATGGGCCAGCTTTGTCATCATCATCAGTTTCTACGGCGGTTCCTGACATTGCTGCAAGTTTCTGAAGATAATCAGAACGAGCGCGGTCTACCGCGGAAGAGGTGTCGACAATCTCTTTGAATTCTTCATCTTTAGCAATTGCACTGCGAACTGCATCCAAACGGTCTTGATAGGTCTGAATGAATTTAGTCTTCAGTGATTCATCCATTTCACCCTGCTGTGCATAATAGTCTACAGCAGCTAATGCTTGTTGGATTGCATTTTCTTCAATCTTGAGAAAGACCAAGGCTTCTGCAGGTGTTCTGATGTACTTGACTTTCTTGACACCAGCCATACCGGTTGAAACGTCACCAGTTGAAGCAATTATCTTCTTAACACCTTCATCTAAATCAACTCCACCTCTGCGTCGACCACGAACTACCAGTAGGATAATTATCAACAGTAGTGGTGTAATTGTGAAGATAAAGATCCATGCTATTTCACCAAATGGAAGCCCAAGACTTTGGAAGAACTGAGCTATAGGTCTAAATAGATCAACAATGGATTCCATGAAGTTCGAATAATCTGATTGCAATTGCTTTCACCTACTGTTACGTCATTCTAACGCACTTCTGTATGCTATTTTACTTTTCTCGTAAGCATTAGAGTTTGTAAGACACACGTGTGATACGGTTTAATCAATAAAGGACTCTGTCCTTACTGACTATTTGCGCACCATCACTCATAAACATGTCCTTGATTAACACCCCTAAAGGTGATTTTTGCTTTCCAAGGCTTGTAAAATCCCTAAAATTCCATCCCAGTTTTCTTAATTTGAACATAAATTACTACGAATTCTTGTTAGGTGAAGTATTATGGATTTACTAGACCCTTCAATTGAACATTATGTACTACATGAAAAAGCATGGAAATTTGGTGGTGGTGACATTTTCAATCCACAAGGTGAAAAAATCGGGATAATGAAAAGGAAACTCATCTCGATGCGAGCTGAAATTCAACTAATGAATCCCGATGAATCTCTGCTTTGTATAATTAACAAGAAATTACTGGGTGTCCGTCCTATCTATGACGTAAAAACTCCAGATGGAGAACTCATAGGTCGTGGTAAGAAACCTGTGGTAGCAATAAGAGGATCAGTTGACATGTATGATCCTGAGGATAATATGATTTACAAGGCTCAAGGTGGTATCACAAAGTGGAACTTTACGATAACACATCCCAAGGATAAGAAAAAGGTCTATGCTGAGATCAAGAAAGGGGACAAGTGGAGAGATGTATTTGCTCCTATGTTCAACTTCAAGGACCGCTATGTAATTCATGTCGTTGATCCGAATGCGCCAAGATTGATGTTACTTGCGTATGCAATCATTATCGATAATGTGTACCATGACAAGTGATAAAGAAGAAAAGTTAGGTCTACAGGGGCAGCTTTTAAAACAATAATGCTCCCACGCAGTTTTAGAACTGCCCCAGTGGCTTAGAGGCTATAGCGGCTGACTTGTAATCAGCAGGTCGCGCGTTCAATTCGCGCCTGGGGCTCCATTCTTTTTCTAATTTGATTTATCATATGAAGTACAAGTGCCATAATATTGCTCTGAATTCAATCCAATAGAGAATGATTGATACTACCAATCCAATTATAGTGATAATTTGGAAAACCCGCTTTCTTGTCTTGTGACGGAATACAAACATCCCAAAAATCAAACCTATTGCTCCACCAATGAATCCCATGACAAGTAGGGTTGCCTCACTGACTCTCCACCCGTCATTTATGGCTCTTCTTTTGTCCCACCACATTGTCACAAGTGCCAGAAAATTGATGATAACTAGGTACATTGCAGTTATCCATACTATCGGTTCTTGACTAAACCAAATAATGATGTCCTGAAGGATTTGCAAATTATTTCACATCCTTTTTGCGGCTTCTTCAAGGGCAAGAACAAGGTCTAATTTCTTCCCTGTAAGGAAATTGATAGTGGCTCCTCCACCTGTACTAATATGTGTAATTTCTGATTCTAGTTGCATTTTGTTTGCCATAGCGCCCATATGACCTCCTCCAACTACTGTTACACCCTTGCAATCTGCAATCGCTTGGAGCGCCACTTCAGTTCCTGAAGCAAACACTTCCTTCTCGAAATAACCCATCGGACCATTAGCAAAAACAACAGCAGATTTTTTGATAAGTTCGGCGTATTTTACTGCAGTTCGAGGTCCAATATCGAGAAACGGATCGCCGTTCATATCGGAAAACTCGCAATCAACTCTATTACCTTCATGTTCGACTGCGGCATCTTCTGGAAGTAATATGGTGTCGCTATATTTTACAATTAGCTCGCGTGCAGAGCTCACTGCATTCTCAAATCCCTTGATTGGCGCGGAATATTTGTCAGGGATTTTACCATCAGCAATAAGAAATAATGTTCCAACAAGTCCACCTAATACAGCATGATCAACTCGACCCGTTGCTAAGAGTTTGCCCAAAATCACCACTTTATCTTCAACCTTACTTCCACCAAGAACCAGCGTCCAAGGATGTCTTTCTGTATCTGTAGCTTCTGTCAATGTGCGAATCTCTTTCTCTACTAACCGTCCAGCGACCGATGGAAGTACTGTAGTAAATCCAACTATTGATGCTTGAGAACGATGTGCTGCTCCAAATGCATCATTGACAAACAGGTCAAAGAGAGGATAAAGTTCCTGTACAATTGCTTCTTTTGCAACCTCCTCTGGAGGCGCTTTTTTGAGCTCGCCTTCAAAGTATCGAACATTTTGGAGAACAAGAATCTCTCCATCCTTGACTTTGCTTATTGCTTCCTTTGCTTTATCACCAAAGATGTCATCAACAAATGTTGCATTAAATCCCAGTTTTCTCAGTATCTTTGTGTGCTGTTCCAATGAGATGAAATCATCACTTCCTGGACTCCCCTGATGAGCCATAAGCACTACCTTGCTTTGAGAAAGTTCCTCTAACGTCTTTCGTATAGCTTCGATTCGTGAACTGTCAGTAATTGTTTTTGTTTTGGGGTCAACAGAACAGTTCATGTCAACACGAATCAGAATACGTTTTCCAATGTAATCTACATCATCAAGTGTTTTGAAAGTGAGTTGCACCTCTCTTCACCGAGTTCTGGATAGAACAAGACTCCAATATAGAGCTTGCTGGAAAGTGAGAATAGTTTCAAAACTTCCCTTCAATAATAGCTTCAGCAAAGGATTCTAACATCCGTCTTTTTGGAAACCGTATTGGCATGAAATATCGAGAACCATGTTTTATTGTGGTGGATAGATTTTTGTCTGCGCAGACTATAACAAGTGCTTTCACTGCATCAAGAGTCCAGTTAGTAATATCAATTGCACCGGACCACGTTCTTTCTCGCAATATTCGTTCAAATTGGTCCCGATTCTGTTCATTAACAACTCGACCCAAGGATTCGATTCTAACTTTGCTGTCATCATTCGCTGTTTCCGGATGAAGTGAATCAGATATCATGGAGCTAAGTATGGCCCATTGCTATTAAGCACCAATAGAACATTCTATACACTATAGTATTTTGATTCGCATTCAATAGTAGGTTCTTTAGATCTCCAATAGACAGCCCAATGACCATTTTTTGTTTTTGAAAGGAATACATGATGTTCTTCTTTCAATTCTCTTGCATGCGCTACTGCTTCAAGCATCCCCTCAAAGACCTCGGCGAGTCTATACACACTACCACCTACTATCTTCCATTTCTCTTCTGTCATAGAATTCAGTATTGATTATTCCTAATAACTCCGTCATAGGATTTGAAAATTCAAATTTCCTATTGCAGAGTAAGAATAATTAAAAGACCCACCTCGGACTTCGGGTTTCAGTGATTTACTTTGGCTAGAATAAGAAGAGGTCGTCGAAAAAGGCCGCCAAGTCATGTTGGTGGTTTGGGCTCAAAGGCTACACAGCGAGGGACAACAAGTCGTGTTGGTGGCTTGGGTTCAAAAGCGGGATCACAACCCAGAACTATACGGGAACCTACCCCACAACCATTTCAAAGACAACGTTATAGGATTCGTCGACCACGCCAGAGAAGACCTTATGGTGGGGTGAGTATTGGTGTAGGATACCCAAGAAGATACAGAGCAAGACCAATGAGCTCTGGAGGATGTCTAGCTGTAATCATAATTCTTGCAATCTTTTGGTTGATTTTCTTAGCTCCCTCAATAACAATTAGTTTGGATGCAACTCTTTCTCTGGTGCTTCCCATTTTAGTGGTGATTGGGTTCTTCGTGGTTGCAATCTGGTTCATCACGAGAATTGTTGATGATAACAGTGGTAGCACTCAGGTAAAGGTTATCGAACACGAGAAAATCCTTGTAGTTTGCCCTTATTGTGGAGCAAAAAATGAACAAGGAGTTACCACATGTATAAACTGTGATGCTGAAATCTAATCCAAAATAAAGTCCTCGGGATTTTCTCGAGGCAAATCCTTCTTTTTATTTTAGTTTTTCAATTTAGCATAGAAAAAAAGTGGTGCCGCAGACGGGAGGCTATCATCATCACGAAGTGTGATGAAGGTTCGAGCCCGCGACTTCGAGATGCCTCATCTGAGACGCGATCTCAATGACCCCGATCTTGTCTTGGGAAACCCAAGAAGATTATGAGTCTCGCGCCCTGCCAGGCTAGGCCACTGCGGCTGTTTTTACTCATATTGAAGTCTGGCAACGGAGCACACAAAATTCCTCTAATTAACCTTACCGTGAAGTCTATGTTTTGAGGAGTTTGTTAATCTCATCTGTGAGGATTTGCTTGACAGTCTTTCCATCAACTTTTCCGCCCAGTTCTTTCATCACTGCTCCCATAAGACCCCCAAGTGATCGTACTCCCTGTTCTCGAATAAAATCCTCTCTATCTTGGACAATTTTTCGAACAATCTTTGCAACTTCTTCATTACTTACCATGCTGAGCCCAGTAGCTGCTAATGCTTCGTTGACACTTAGGCTTGGATTTTTGGCAAGGTACGTTAGAACATCAGGAATAGCTTGAGAGGAAAGTTCATTTTTCTCGACTAATTTGAAGATGTCAATGAAGTGGAATTCTTGCAGATTCTCTGTGGGGATTTGGTCCCTATGAAGGCTTACGACTGTATTCTCCAGAGTTGCAGCTACTAACGTCGGAGAAACCTTGGTTTCTTTGATAATTTGTTCAAAAGTACCAAGATTCATAGAGCGAGTAATTTGAGAGGCTAAATCTGTGCTCAAGTTGTATTCTTTGATGAAACGTTTCTCCTTTTTCTCAATAGTTTCAGGCATATTCTTCCTGATTCTTTCAAGACGCCTTTCTGTAACCTTTACAGGTCTCACATCAGTTTCTGGATACATACGTGAAGATCCCGGTCGCGGTCGTGCAAATTTGGATGTACCTTCTGGGAGAGGTGTTCTAGTTTCAGCAGGGACTCCTCGAATTGCCTCACGTGCACGATTGAGTACAGCATTCAATGCGTCCCTACATTTATTCTCAGATGATGCAACAAGAACCACTGCATCTTTCTCGTTAGCCTTCAAAATTTTCCGAATCTCAGAAACATCGGTATCGGATATCCCATACTTTGGTAATTCGTCTGAATGAAAGATTCCTCCAACCCCACCCCAGAATTTTGCATAGTCTGAGATCTCGGTTCCAAAACGTCTCTCTGGCTGAACTTCTATTCCAAGAAGTCCTGCAAACCCAGGGAGTTTAACGGCATAAACTGAACCCCCTAGTTTTAGAGATTTGCTGATAACTTTTGACTCACTTTTTGAGAATACATCTGAAACTTCAGTAATTTTGTTTTTGATTTTTTCTTCAGTTATTCCGTGGTCTCTCAAAATATCACGGATTTCGAGGAGTTTCTCTTGTCTAAGTGCCTCGTATTCAACTGTTTTAGCTAACATGTCAAGTTGCTGCAAACCTTTGATTTCTATTATCGCACCATCTTTGATTGATACATTGACATCTTGGCGAATTGTTCCTTGACCTCGTTTCACTCTTCCAGTTGATCTTAGGAGTAACCCAATTGCAAGAGCGACTTCTTGTGCTTCTTCTGGTGATCTAATGTCTGGGTTAGTTGCAACCTCAATCAAGGGGATTCCCAGACGGTCAAGTCTGTATATCCTCATGTTGTTGTTGTCATCATCAGCAATTTTTCGAGCTGCATCTTCTTCTAAACAGATTGTTTGAATGCCGATTGGCTTCCCATCAACAATTGCTCTTCCACCATTAGCAATGATTGTAGTACGTTGAAAGCCAGTAGTATTAGAACCGTCTATCACAATCTTTCTCATTGGATGAATTTCATCAACAGGATTAGATTGTAAAAATCTGGCCATTGTTAGACAGATATCAACCGAATCTTCACACAAATTATGTGGGGGTTCTTCATCAGCTTCGACCAAGCAAGTTGTATCATTGTAGTACTCGTAACAGAATCGTTTCTTTTTCTGAAATTCAAAAAGAGCTGCGGGATCAATTTCACCCATCTCGCTCTGAGTAGGACGAAGCCTTCGAATGAATGTACCATCTGGTGTTTCATCACGAATAACTGTTGGACAATGACAGAATAATTTCCTTTGGGTATTCAGTTGTTGATGAAGTTCGAGACCTACCATCAAACCAAGTTTAGAATATCTATCAGTATCTGACAATTCAGGTCTCCCCTAGAATTTTATAGTCAGATTCTTCGCTGCGCATATCAATTTCACCTGCAAGAGGTGTTAGAAGAAGATTTTTTGCATTCTCTATATCCTTACTATTTGCTAAAGACCACATGAGCTTGACTAGAGCTGTTTCAGGTAACATATCCTCACAAGAAACAACTCCAATATCAAGAAGTTCCACTCCTGAGCGATACACATCCATGTCAGTCCTTCCAAAGATGCACTGGCTGGTCATGGCAACAACCACTCCTGCATCGATAGCTTTCTTGATTGATGGTTGTAAACTATCTGGAGCATGTCCAAGACCGGTTCCTTCGATTACAATTCCTTTGTAATCTGTTTGAATGAGATTTTCCACCAAAGTTCCTTCAATTCCCGGAAATGTTTTCAAAAGGGCAACTTTTTCTTCAAATTTGGCTTTCAACTTGATTTTTCGTTCGAGGTTTCTGCGTAGTAAGGGAGGGTGTAATTCCGTTACTGAATCTTCATCTACCCTAAATAATGGGTATTCGTTAACAGATTGAAAAGCATCTCTTCTGCTGGTGTGCAATTTGCGGACTTTTGTTCCTCTATGAGCATGGAGAAAACTATCGCCAGATTCTCCATGCATTAAGACCATAACTTCAGCAGCGTCTGCTTTTGTTGCCAAGTTTACAGCACCAATGAGATTCATTGCTGCATCTGATGATGGACGGTCAGACGACCTTTGAGACCCTACAAGAACAACAGGAACGGGGATATTTTGAAGTGCAAAGGATAGAGCCGCAGAAGTGAATCCAAGAGTGTCAGTACCATGAGCAATTACGACTCCATCAGTTCCTGCTTGTATCTCAGAGGCAACTTTACGAGCTATGTTCCCCCAATCACTTGGTGCAATGTTCTCAGATAGTACACTCATAATCACTTTTGCATGAACATTAGCGTAATTTTCAAGTTCAGGAACAGTGTCGTAAAGATCTTGTGCAGAAAGTGCTGGATTTACCGCACCTGTACGATAATCGACTTTACTTGCAATAGTACCCCCTGTACTCAGGATAGAAACTCTGGGCAAGTTCTTTTTCTCCATAGAATCCTCAACCTTTGTAGTTCGTTTTCGCGTGCCACCTTTGATTCGACGGATGGTAGATTCTTGATTCAACCGAAGTCCAATATTGTAACCACTATCAAGTTTGATAATGATATGAGCAGCATCACTCCCAACCTGACTTCGGGGCATGAGAACTCCAGTGAATTCTTCTCCATCCTTCGTGATACGAATTGTATCACCTACCTGTATTTTTGAACGAGATAACTTCTCCAGAACCAATCCGCTATATCCCGAATCATCCAGACTCAATAAATTCCTCACCTTCGAATTATGAATCAAAGATGAAAGCTCTGTCATAAAGTCTTCGTCATATAGTTGATTCTACAGAATTCCGAAGATGACCAGAATTCCAAATAGAATGAAGATGATTCCGACTACACGTTTTACAGTTTTAATCGGGATTCGTTCTGCAATACTAGTACCAGCATATGCTCCAATTGAGTTTACAATGAAGAATCCGATAATAGCTCCAATAAAAATCATAATTGGGAAAAGAGATTGAGCGGCAAGAGCAAGGGTGGCTATCTGACTCTTATCTCCAAGCTCGGAAACTAGCACAAGAGTGAACATTCCAAAAAGTGTGCCAGGATTTTCACACGTATCCACAGTTTCTGAATTTGAGTTGACCAGTGCAACAAAACCTAGAATCAGGAACAAGAACCCAGATACATACGTTATGATTTCCACCGGTAATGTAGCTGACAAAATGAAGCCAATGATGACTGCAATAATCGAGGAAACAGCAAGAGCAGTCATAGTTGCAAGAAGTACTAGTTTGGGTCGGCGATATTGAGCGCTCAAACACATAGTGGTGAGCATGGTTTTGTCACCTAACTCCATCAGCAAGATTAAGCCGATGGATTCGATTAGTGCTTCAAGTTGCATGATGGCGATGGCATCCTATATCTGTTTTAGAGATTGGTGTATGGTCTCATTGAAATTATTGGTGCGGAAGGTGGGCCATTCGGAGTTAGAGAAAATCTCTGAACTCATTCGAACCCACGGACTCCTACGAGAGCGGATAGCTTCTCGACATGACCCCGTAATTTCATGTGATCTTAAGTCCGCCGCCTTTGACCTGGCTTGGCTACTTCCGCAAAGATGGTGGGCCGCGCCGGATTTGAACCAGCGACCTTCGATTCCAAGGAGCTTGAAGCTCATCTGGATTCTCGGTGTAAGCGAGACATCATAGCCGGGCTAGACTAGCGGCCCTAAGTTCAGGCTCTAGATAATCCAATAAAAAGTTGCTTACCTGTAACATCCAATGATATGCACTTCTTGACGACTATCATCAAGATAGAAACTTTGTACATCTTCGAAGCCAGTATTCGTTACTGACTCTAATAACTGTAATACAATATCAGGGCTACCCGTCTTGAAGGCTGCAACTAGACGACCACCTTTCTTCAGTAGTGAAGAAAATCGTGAGATTAGTTTCAAAGTGCCATCTATTTCTGTAGTAACATCAACAAGAAGAAGATCGAGACCACCTTCGTCGACTATGACTGTGGGATTAATAGTAAATGCATCATCAAAGATTACTGAAATTCTAGAATGAGAATCAACTAATTTGGTAAGATGCTCTGAAAACCTCCGGGCAACCTCGATTCCAATTGCGGTCGCACCTTTGTCGTTGAGATATTCAAGAAAACCACCTGCTGAACTACCAATATCAAGAGCAATGCATGGAAGAGTTACTAGATTTCCTTGTAGCAAATTATCAATTTCTTTGAGTTTGTGATAGCCCATTGGTTTATCCTTAAATTCTGATGAAACCTTGATGTCTTCTTTTCCGCTTACCTGTTTGGAGGGTTTGCATTGTCTTCCATTGACCAAAACCATTCCTTCTTTGATAGCCCTCTTAGCAACTTGACGGGAAGAAAAATGACCATTTTCAACTAACCAGACATCAAGCCTAGGCATTCAGTTTCGCCTCAATCTCCGTTGGAATGAATAGATGCATAGGGATGTCTCTCATCTTTGGTCCAATTGCTGCTACAATACCTGATGCGCGAGTACTTCTTTTACAACGTAGTGAGTACTCGAATGCTCCAAGCTCTTCAAACTCATAGATATCTTCCAAATGTTTCGTTTTTCTCAAAGCGATTTCAATCATTTCCTGATTAGCACCAAACACCAGAAGTCGTTCATGATCGTCGTGTACCCATTCTTCAAATCGGGTCAAGGTACTTTGTGCTAGTTCTCCTTCTATCTTGTTTTCTCTGTAATCAACATCAGTTATTTTCACACTAACTGGAAGATTATCAACAAAAACCAGTGAATTTGCAATAGTCCGCAGAGGTTTCTTGATACTAAATTGGTTCCGGATACGATGAAGTGGAATTAAGACATCCACGCTTTTATTGCTCAAAGCCGCAATATCAACATAGAGTCCGAAACCAACTTTTCCTACTTCTAAGAAAGACCCTGGAAGAATTGCTCCTTCTTTCACATTCTCAAGACGTATTGCTTTGCCATACTTCTTTACAAGGAAATTAATAACAAATTCTGAATCTTGTCCGTCAAAACCCAGTGAAAGGTGTCCTCTCTTATCGGTACCAAAACGCGCCAAACGAACATCCAACTCGTCTATCATCGAAGTTACCTCAGATTTGACCAAGTCAAGGAGGTGTTTCCGTTTTTTTCCATATGCTCTTGAAAAGAGAGTTACTGACTTCAATAAGAATCCTCTTTCATTTGCTTTATGCAGGTTGCTAAGTACCTTTTGAAAGAGGTGTAATGTATCAGAATCATTATGCCTATGATAATGCTTCTAAATCAGCTTTGAGTTCTTCTACACGTTTTCTGAGAAATGAGATAGCTTTTGCATTATCAACAAACTCAAGCTGTCCATTACAGGTAGGACATCTAAATGACAAATTCATAGCTTCTTCAAATGGAACTGGTGAAGAGTCACGATTCACACAAGAGTATAGATCGTTATTGCTTTCATGTTCGAGCCTCTGCTCAAGAAGATTTAGCACCATTCGTTTCTTCCGGTTAACCAGAGCCTGAGCTTTCTTTGGGTCAATTTTCCAATAGTAAAGAAACCATCCTGTATTTACATCACGAATTCTGCGGTAAGATGCAAGATGATTATCATGAAGTTTGTATAGAATCCTGCGAACAATATTCAGCTTGAGATCAGTCTTAGTGGCAATTTCTTCGTCAGTTGTTTCTTCTGCATTTACTAGAACTGTAGAAACGTCAACGCCTTCTTTACCTGCTATCTCTTCAACTACAAGACGAAAGAGATCATGATTGAAGTTAGTGTGTACCATTTGATGAAATCACCCAAAGTGTAATAGGTGGCCAGTCGACTGATATCTATATCACAGCCAAAATGTCCGCAGTTGGAATGTTATACTAGTATATAGTACTGCACTCTATATAAGGCCTATTAATGACACGAACTGAAATCAAACAATAATTCTAGTATTATAACCTGAATTATCAAAGTTTAATCATCACGACGTGCTTTCTGAGACATCTTCTTTTTGACGACAACTCTGTCACCAAGTGTGGGTCCTGCGGTACCGGGTTGGGTCTTACCTATTTTTATTGGAGCTGTTCCAAGAGGTTCTAACAACGATATTTCCAGTTCACGTTCGAGACCCCTGATAGTCTTCTCAGTTGGTTTTTGTCGGCCCGACTCTATGGATTTCAGTGTTGAGATGCTCTCGCCAACTCGTTGAGCTAGTTCATCTTGACTCATATTCTTCTTTTGACGAGCTGATCGAATGATTTTTGCATAGTCTTCAATGAGTTCCAGTTCATCAAGACGTATACCTGTGGACCTCCTAGGTTTAGGACTGGGTATTGGTTTCGATACCCGAGATGGTTGATGAGTTCGTGGAGTTGTTTTTCTTTCAGGAGGTTCGGTCCAAGATGTTCGATGTCTTGGTTGAGTGGCTGGTTTAGTCGATTCACTGGTTGATTGTCCGAATTTCGAACCACATTCAGGGCAGACAAGCATTGATGCTCCTTCGATTACGACATTTCTGCCGCGACCTTTCATGCTTCTGCCACACAATTCACAACTAGGCAAAGCAAATTCCCTCTTTCTATTATTGGATTCTGAGTGGGTGTTGATAAAGATTACCGAGTGTACAATTGAAAATATATGATTGAAAGAAACGACCACCAAAGCAAGCCTTAAATCGTTAACAGAGAACTAACTTCCGAGGTGCCAATTCTTGCCAGGGACTACGGACACAAAGAACGAAGGTAGCATCGATGATTCAGCATACACACAGAACACTAGGCACTTAGAACGACGCCTTCGTGCACTAGAAACTGAAAAACAAATATTACAAGCTGAACGTAGTCGACTTGAGAAAGAAACTCAGACTCTTAGAACAGAATTGGAGAAGCTCCGCCAATCTCCTCTCATAACTGCAACTATCATTGAAATGTTAGAAGATGGTAGAGCTATTGTAAAGAGCTCAACTGGACCAAATTTTGTTGTACATGTAGCATCATCAATACAAAAAGACAGTCTACTACCAGGTGCACTTGTAGCTCTAAACCAAAGGTCATTCGCAATTACTCAAGAGCTTCCACCTTCGAGAGATCCTATTATCAGAGCGATGGAAATTGAAGAAGCACCAGAAGTTTCCTATTCAGATATTGGCGGTCTCAGACAACAATTACAGGAAATTAGAGAAACAGTGGAACTTCCATTGTTAGAACCGGAGTTATTCGAACAGGTCGGAATTGAACCCCCAAAGGGTGTACTACTGACAGGCCTTCCAGGTACCGGTAAGACCTTGTGTGCTCGTGCAGTCGCACATGAAACAAATGCTACCTTTATTCGAGTGATTGGATCTGAACTAGTGCAGAAATTCATTGGTGAAGGAGCAAGATTAGTTAGAGAAATTTTTATGCTTGCAAAAGAAAAAGCTCCAGCAATCATATTTGTTGATGAGCTAGATGCCGTAGGGTCTCATAGACTTGATATTGCAACATCAGGTGATAGAGAAGTACAGAGAACACTCATGCAACTTTTGAGTGAGCTAGATGGTTTCGAAACTAGGGGCCAAGTAGCAGTTCTAGGTGCGACAAACCGTCCAGATATCTTGGATCCTGCTTTATTGAGACCTGGTAGATTTGATAGGATTATTAATTTTCCACTTCCAGATGAGGATAGTAGACAAGAGATTTTCAAAATTCATACTCGTGGGATGAATATAGATGGCGAAATTGATTTCGGTCGCCTTCTTGCTGCTACCCAAGATAGAACTGGAGCAGACATCAAAAGTATTTGTACTGAAGCGGGTATGTTCGCAATTAGAGATAAACGAGTGTGTGTCACTGAAGAAGACTTCAAGATGGCAATAACAAAAGTGCAAGAAAGAGGTAGCGGACTTAGTGAAGTCCCCGATGGAATGTATTGTTAGTTATCACTTGTATAAGATATTGTGATACATTATGAGGTACCGAGATTTCCTCAAAACACAACTGAAGAATCGATTACCTGAGGATATACAACTTCCATCAGGTTTTCATATCGTAGGACATGTTGCCCTAGTACATCTAAATTCTTCTCTCCAAGAGTATGCATCCATCATTGGTGATGCAACTCTGTCTTTTGATGACCGGATTAAATCAGTAGCAATCAGAACCGGACCCACTAGTGGAGAGAAACGTCACCCTGACTTTGAGGTAGTCGCGGGAGATTGTAATACAGTTACTACACATATTGAAAATGGTGTTCAATTCAGACTGGACCCGATTAGGATAACATTCTCAGGTGGAAACAAGAGAGAGAGGATAAATATTGTAAAGCAAATCAAATCTGGTGAAATAGTTGTGGACATGTTCTCATGTGTAGGACAATTTGCTTTGCAAATTGCAAAGTCTACAGATGCTTTAGTCACAGCAATTGAAATCAATGATGATGCATATCAGTTTCTTCTTGATAATATTCGGATTAACAAACTTGAAAATAGAGTAACTGCTTTGTTGGGCGATTGTCGAAAGGTACACCCTATCAATTATGCTAACCGTATCATCATGGGATATTTGCACAATACTGATCTGTATCTCCCTCATGCGTTAGATACTCTGACTCAAGAAGGTGGTATAATCCATATGCATATAGCTATTCAGAGAGATATCTTAGAAGATACGACTTCACGGATAGGGGAGATTTGTTCTAGAAAAGGATTCGAATCTCAAATACAAGTTCGTAAGATTAAAAATTATTCTCCAGGTGTTGACCACGTTGTTTTCGATATTAACTTAGGCTTACTCTGATTCCTCAAAGCGTAACCATTTTATCAGAACGTGATTGGATAGATGTAGCAATAGTGATGGACACATTAGAATATTCCATCATGTAAGTTAAACAATAGAGTGTGATTCTATGGGATTCAGAGGAATGTCTCCGAAACAAATGGCTCGAATGATGAAGAAGATGGGGATAGAGCAGAAGGATTTAGAAGGTGTGAAAGAGGTAATCATCCGTTTTGCAGACAAGGAGTGGGTAATCTCAAATCCCCAAGTTACAGCAATCAAACAATCTGGAGCAGAAACATATCAAGTAGGAGGCTCAAAGACAGAACGCGTTCTGTCAGGAACATCACCGACTTCAGAAACCCGTATTGTTGAGGAAGCTTTAGCTCCAGAGATTGAGATTCCAATGGAAGATGCTGCACTTGTCGCGAGCCAGACGGGTGTTGATCTTGAAACTGCTAAGCAAGCTTTGAAGGAAACCGAAGGGGATTTAGCAGCAGCTATCTTAAAATTGAGAAGATAAGAATATTTATTGTATTACTGTTAATACAGTAGTTCTACTCTTCCTCTGCAGTAATCCAGTCGCGTACCATCTTCAATCGAACAAAATCTTCCCGATCTCGTTCTTCTAGTGCAAGCTTAACAAAACGTACAGTTGCATCAAGTCTTGGTATGACAACTGATTCAAGAGCTGAAACGCGTCTTTTTGTTCTTTCAATCTCTAATGCCAATCGTTTCACAGTTGATTCGATTTCAGCCAATTGAACTATAGCCTTTAGAGCTTCTTTAAACTTCTCTCCCATCTCATCAAATTTTGTACTAGAATCAGAAAGTGAGTAGGGAAGTTCGGAACTTCGCTGTTCAACAGATAGGACTGGAACTCTAACACCCATCATTGATCTTGTTGAGATTTTTAGGTCTGCTTCGAATTTGCTAGCATAAGCAAATTCAATAACTCTAGCGGGACCCATAATCATTTTCGCTTGGGTCAGTGCAGAGAATGCTTCAGCTAAAGATTTGTCTACTTTTTCGCGAGCTTCTTTGATTTCAGCAATAATGTTGAAGAATTCCATTATCAATGAGTCCCGCTTTTCTCGAAGAAGGTCATGACCTCTCTCAGCGAGCTTCATTCTATTTTTGAGTGCGAGGAGCTCCATTCTAGTCGTCTTTGTGCCTGGAAGGATTTTACTCATGGCTAATCACTTCAACAGACCTGTTATGAGAAGTATTTTTTGGTCTTAGTAGAATGTAAAAGCTAACGCACTAATAACTATACCAATAGTGCAAATGATAAGCCAGTCCCTCATATATTTCTGTACCAATTTTGGATTCTCATCAATTTGACCTGTGATTATTAATGTAGCAATTGAAATGAAGAGGAAAGCAAAGGGTAGAGCTACAGTTCCATTTGTCAGAGGTGCATCAGTAATTAAAACGATTGCAGCTAAGCCACCGAAAATCAAGAATGACAGGATCATCAGTGAGTTCATGATATGTTTAATCCGTATAACATCCATATCCGATAGCTCCCAAGAGGGTTCATGACCATTATACAGGTCAAGCTACAAGCCATTTCATTCTATTCAAAAAGGTTGTGTATTCTTAGTGCTTGTACCAGTAAATTTGGGAAGTTTCACCACACTTTTTATATTGTAATTGTTTACTGAAAAACTGTATTACAATAAGTACTTGTGATACAAAATAATCTAGAAAATAGAGGTCCACAAAATGACAATTGCTATCCACGAGAGTGCATTGATTCGTCACTTCAACACTCGAAAGGAAGTCCTTCGAGCATGGGAAGAAAGGATTGGTGCCAGATTTTCGCCATTTCGTGGTTTCAAAATGCCAGACAGTCGGTTGTATATTGAAGATAGTGACTTCTTAGATTCCATTGTTGATTTAATTATCACAAATGAGAGACATGTCTTCATTCGCGGTCCTGTGGGATCGGGGAAGAGTACACTGATGCTTTTGGCACTGAGAGACTTGCCAACATTAGCAGATAGAAAAGGAAACAAATTTGTCACTGGATATGTAGGGATGACAGGTCTCTACGAGAAGCAGATGGCTGCAGCTATTGCTGATTCGTTGAGAGTGAAATACAAAAGATCCTGGGAGTCCAGCCAAATCATCGATGCCGTAGCAAAAGAGAGTCTTCGGAGATATATTGAGGAGAAAAGTCGCACAGCGCTCTTCATTGAGGATGTGGCAGATAATCAAGAAGCAGCATTTCATAAATTACGTTTTCTTGCAGACTTGCCAACTGAAGAGATGGTAGAAACATATGGTAAAGCACAATCTCTAGATGAACCAATTGTCACTTTGGTCATGTCTGGAACCATGATATATTGGAACGCTATGTTATCGTTCCTACCACAGATTGCAGATCGTACAGAACCTCTTGATGTACCAGCTCTCAACAATGCAAAAGCAAAGGAATTCATAGGACGAAGAATTGCTTATGCTCAGGGAAGAATTGATAGCTTTGATACAGATTCATTTAACGTATACCCATTCAGCGATGAATCAATCAATGTAATCAATACAGCAGCAAGAGGTAATCCTCGCGACATCAGAATGTTAGCACGAGGTTGCCAACAAGTGGCTGCTGAGAATTTTAGGAAGAACGGAGACCCCACAGTGGATAAAGAGATTGCATCGCTTGTTTCTCAAGCATATGCAACAATACTCAGGGAGGTTCAATAATATGAGTCTACTTGGAAAATACAGACGAGAAGAAGCAGATAAAGACGATGAAGCTAGCGATGGTGAAACAACAACCGTTGAAAGAAAACCACAAGAGCCTACTAAGACTACGACCAGTGAAATCCTTTCAGCAGTACCTAACAAAGAACGGAAGAGTCCAATTGTTTCATTTTCAATTCCTACAGATCTTCGAACTTGTCTTCAAGCTATCAGGAAAACTAAGGCAATCAACCTAAGTTTGTGGGTTGAACACCAGCTTCGTGAAGCAATTGCTAAGGAATTTCCACAGATAGCTGATGAGTATCTTGAATAAATAATTATACGTGTAATATTCGTATTACATTGCTAATGGGGCCCATTAGGATTCTGATGGGCTTCTGCATACTCAGCCACGCGCATCATGCAAAGTGCTGCAAGAGAAGGATCATCAAAACAAGGAATTCTATTCATTTCTAGAAGATCTTTTCCAGGTTTTCCAACATCACCCGCCAGCCATACTCCTACGACTGGTTTGTCTATGGCTGCTATACGTACTCCTTCTAAGGTTCCAGCGGCATGTTCTGTCTGAGTCATACCTGCAAATGTTGGAACTGCACATATCACAAGTAGCATGTCTACATTAGGATCTTTTAAGAGAAGTTCTGTGGCAATTCGGTATTCCCTTCGTCCTCCACTAGCTACAACATCAATTGGATTTCTTACAGATGCTATAGGCGGAAGAACCTGACTGAGTTCATCCCTCGTTTCTTGTTCAAAGGTTGCGATTTCCAATCCTATATCTGAAGCTGCATCTGTAGCTAATACACCAGCCCCACCTGTATTACTAATAATACCAATTTTGCGACCCCTTGGAAGGGGTTGATAATCGAACAATTTACAGACTTCAAATAGAGTATCAAGTGTTGGAGCAGTGACGCAACCAGCTTGATGAATCATTCCATCAAATATTCTGGCAGATCCAGCAAGAGACCCAGTATGTGATTGTGTTGCACGTCCACCGGCTTCGCTTCTACCACCTTTCAGTACAACGACTGGTTTCTCTCGTGCAGCTCGCTGTAATGATTCGAATAGCTGACGACCGTGGCTCACACCTTCAATATATGCAGCAATCACAGTTGACTTGGAGTCTTGTCTAAAGTAGTCCAACATCTCTACAATACCTACATCAGCAGAATTTCCAACGCTTGCAAATTTGCTCATTCCAATTCTCTTAGTTCTTGTATTGTAAATAGTCATACCACCAAGAGCTCCGCTCTGTGAAACAAAGGCAATGTTGCCGCGTTCAGGCATCATTGTGAAAGTTCCATTGAATAATCTACTGTTTGATACGCCTACACAGTTTGGACCAATTATTCTGATACCTGATTCTTTTGCAGCCTTGACTAAGTCATTCTCAATCTGGACCCCATCAGCACCAGTTTCACTAAATCCGCCTGATATTATTACTGCATTTCTCGACCCAGCTTTCTTAATCTCAGGCATTAGGGATGCACAGTATTTTGCCCCCACTGCAACAATCACTAAATCAACTGGCTCAGGTATTGATGCAAGATTAGGATATGCTTTGATACCAAGCACATGATCCCTACTATGGGTAATTGGATATACATCAATTTCAGATGCTAGTAAATTCATCAATATCGAGTTACCCAGTTTCCTATAGTCTGCAGAAGCTCCAACTAGAGCGATGCGTTTGGGATTGAAAAATGGGTCCATGTCTTTGAATAATTCAGCATCTGAATCTGTCATAGTTCCACGCCACATATGAGTTCGATTTATGTCTGTCGTCGAATGATGCTATTATTTGTATTACAAGTAATAATCGTCTACTTCCTTCCAAATATCCTTGTATAATCGTTTCAAATGTCCGATGTTTGTGCACAACTTTGATTCGGTGGCGTTCCTCACAATGTACTTGGTTTCAAGACATCTCTTACTAACATTCTTGATAGCACGTATTGCAGTATTCACTACTTCGTTATTTTTTGCACGGCAAAGAAGATCTACAAGAGCAGACACAGATGCCTCATTGTAGAAATTACCTAAGCCTGTTATGGCAGCTGTTGCAACTCGAGTGTCTTTAGAGTGAGCAAGATTTTCAAGTAGCATTACAGATTCTGGAGTTCTGACTCGGACATGAGCATTCACGCAGGATAGGATATTCCAAAAGGCAGAACTTGATTGGGAATTCTCATAGATATCCAAGGTATTTTCGAGCATGAATTTCAGTGAATGGAATGAGTGCCTACTGGATTGTGAACTTAGACTTTCTATATCATGATTAATAATTGAGGTGAGTAGTTTTTGATAATGTGGATTTGATGGATAATTCAATTGCTTGTCTGTGACGTGTAGCTCGGTTGATTCAGTAGTTGGTAAATTTTGCTGTATTACAGATATTACGATTTCAAACCTTTCTGAATCTATCGATGTTCCTTTTATTCCTAATTGTGATAACGTTTGTCTTCCCTTCTCTAGGTACCAGAGAGGGAGAATGTTGATTGTGTCATCTTGTTTTTCGAGGATTAGATTGGCAAGTTCATCACTTTGTATTTTTTCAAGAAGGTATCCTATGTTTGCAGATATAGAACTATCAGCATTAGTCAGATCAAAGAATAGAGTGTCACCTGATTCAATCTGTTTGGAAGCCAATGACTCACAATCAGTACGAAGTAACTGTGAAGCGTCAATCAAAGAATCTTCGTTCTTCAATTCTGAGAGAATTTCTTCCGTTGTAATAGGGACTGGTTCAAGCCCATTGCATTCTAGCAAAGTGAAAATCATTTCGCGGTATTTCAGTTCTTCAATCAACATATGATTGGGACCTGCACCAATTGGGAGAGTATAAGGAATTTGATTAGCTCGAGAGAGGTGCATTAGTGCAACAGCCCATCCTCTATCTTGTTCTATTTGGGATATAATATCACTCAAGTCCCGGTTCCTTCTTTCTCCCATAGCAGTGACTATCATCTGAGTGAGTTGCAGTTCTTCGGATTGTCTGACACGTTCTTTGACTGCCTGAAGTATGGATTCACGATTATTGTCTTTAGCCAATGAGGACCCTCTCACGATTGATTGATTATTTGTACTATCTATTTCCTAAATTTGAAAGTGATATCTTTAATCTGTGTCTTCCTTTTATTGTATTTCTTGTATTACAATTATTAGGATTATGGCTTTCGCGCCAAAAAATATGCAAAAATTCCCGTTCTAAGATTAGAACTATGTACAATTGATACTACTACAAATATGAGTGTGTCGTAACACTTGAAGATAGGCTGATACTATAGGGTCGCGATCGTGCTAACGATTCAAGCACCTTCATTGTCATCTCTATCTCCTCAAAACCTCCAAGATGGCTTATGGCCGCTTGAAGCATTGGTAACGAACGATTCCATGTTTCGGTCCTGCTTCTTTGTGCGACACGCTCGAGCCATTTCTTTTTTCTCAAATACCTGAGTGAAAGTTCATTATTCGTCAGGCTTTTTTCGTGAGAGCTCGGATTTCAATACCAATGCAGATGAAAGGTCTTCTAGAAATGACATGATTGTTTTTTCTGTTACTGCAACACTCTCAAGATCTTCTTGAGCCAGTTCTGTCTTTCCAGCTAGGATATCTCGAATTCTTCTATAGTCTCCAATTCGTGTGGCTACTACTTCAAATGGTCTAAACACTGTGGAATCAAATAAACCTAGATATGCAAGAAGTAACATTGTGTATAGACATCGTGTAACATTTGTTCTTGCTTGAGTTAGAGTTCTATTGAAAGCTCCTCTTGATACTCCCCGAGATCTGCTTCCACTCCTTGAGCGATATGATGCCTTATCTTCATATGTGATGTGAGTGCCATAATTATCCTCAACTACAAGATCAATTAGGAGCGTTTCTAGCTGAGCAAGGCTCAGGGTTGAACCCTCTTGGAGTTTTTTTAGTATTGGTTCTTTCAATACCTGTTTTGTTCCAGCTGTGAGATTCTTGATGTCCTTTTTATTAGGTTGGTCTTTAGATTTCTCTTTCATAGTATGGTCTCCATCAAATTATGATACTTTTTTCTATGAATGGGTTAGAACCACGTTTAGATGCCATAGAATAGGTTTATTCTTTGTTTTACTCAGTCCATCTGTGCGGATACACATTTGTATACGGACATCTCATGGTAATAAATGTTCAACTATGATACGTGTATTACAATTCAGATCATAGGAATCTCATCGATTTGATAGGGTCCATTCGGATTCTGGGGTCATAACAACAAAACCTAGGATAAGATTTCCACGAACCTCATCAAATTTGTACACGCCAAAGAGATGTTTTCCAGAGATATCAATCCATTCAATTCTTCCTCGTAAGAGATAGTGGTTGAATAAAATTCTACAGTGCTTTCGAATAGACGTAAAGATATTCTTGTACCTTCTCCTTTGGGATGGTCGAATTCCCCATCGTGAAAGAATGAAACGATTGGCAAGATTGTTGCTAGATATCAAGACAGATTTTCTTCCTTTGCCTTCTGGTGTAGATGAACTAAGGAGTGTATCCTTAAGGCAATCAGGGATCGATGCCAAGATTGATGCGGTCGCCTCTGGTTCTCGGACTATTGATTGGGTATGTGTACTATTCGTCAAGCCTGTTCAGTGATTTATTCTTACTTAGCCTTAAGAGGACCTATACAAAGAAGAAATGGAATGTAATATTGGTAATACAATTAATCGAGCCTGTATTTTAATAACCTACAGCCACGTCACTGGATTAATATTCATAATGTTTCACCGCAGCCAGAAGGAGCCAAGGTTGTGAAGAGAAAAGCGGTAATCCGTATAACAGGGATTGTCCAAGGAGTTGGATTCAGACCTTTTGTTTATCGTGTTGCCAAGTCCCTATCATTGATGGGATATGTACTCAATCTTGGAGATGCTGGTGTTGAGATAGTAGTTGAAAGTACAGAGAAGCAAGTCCATGAATTAATCAGTCGTATCAAGAATGATTTACCCTCTATCTCACGGATAGATACATTGGATATTGAATGGGTACCTGCAGAGAATAAGTTTACAGATTTTCTGATACGTAAATCATCTGTAGTACGAAATGATGATGCAATTCCTGTACTTCCTCCTGATATTGCAATATGCAATGATTGTGTGAGGGATTTGTTTGATTCTGAGTCACGCTGGCATCAATATGGATTTACATCATGCGCGGCATGTGGACCTAGATATTCTACCATTACAGATCTCCCATATGATAGGCCGAATACTACAATGATTGATTTTCCACTTTGTGATACTTGTAATACAGGTTATACAGACCCACTGGATAGACGTTATCATGCACAGACAACTGCATGTGATACATGTGGGCCAAGATATCGTCTAGTAGATCGAGATGCACAAAGTTTCGCAGATAACAATCCAATAGAAACCATTGCTGGACTAATTGATGATGGTGCTATTGCTGTCCTTCAAGGAATTGCAGGAACTCACATTGCAACAAAAACAAGTGATACAGAACCAATAAAGATTCTACGAGAAAGAAAGAAGAGATTCCAAAGACCATTTGCATTGATGGTAAGAGATCTTGATGCACTCAAAAAGCTGGTCGATATCAATAGGCTTGAGAAACGGATTCTCACTTCTTGGAGAAGGCCAATTGTGTTGGCTTCAAGGAAATTAAATTCTGGTGTATTACCATTAATACAAGATTCTGTGCTCGATTTGATTGCTCCAGGTCTGGATAGTATTGGTGTAATGTTGCCTTATGCACCAATGCATCACATTCTCTTCAAGTATTCTAAAGAACCTGCTTTAGTTATGACCAGTGCCAATCCTACAGGGATGCCTATGTATATTGATCCAGACACAATCATGAGTGAGCTTGGTGATATTGCAGATTACTTCTTACTTCATGATAGAAGAATTCACCAACGTGCGGATGACTCTGTGGTAAAATTAACAGAGGAGGATAATCCAGTCTTCATCAGACGAGCAAGAGGGTATGTACCTGAACCTCTCGTTTTCAATGGACCATGGAAATCACTTAAGGTGTTAGCTGTTGGTCCAGAAGAGAAAGTAACAGGAGCTCTTGCAAAATCCGGTCGAGTGTATATGACACAGTACATTGGTGATACAGATCAGGTGGAAAACATAGAGTTTCTCACAGAAGCTATTGAGCATATGAAACATCTCTTGGGTATTTCAAAACTAGATGGGGTATCTTGCGATTTGCATCCTGAGTTTCTAAGTACTGAACTTGCTGAACGAATTGCTTCTGAGAATGATATTCCTCTCTTTAGGGTGCAACATCACCATGCACATCTTTCTTCTTTGATTGTTGATGGGTTAATACCAATTGAAAATCGTATTGTTTGTATTACAGCAGATGGGTATGGGTACGGAGAAGATAGTACTGGATGGGGAGGAGAGATTCTTGTAGGAGATCTCTGGGATTACGTGCGTAAGGGTGGATTGAAAGCACAGGAATATGCTGGAGGAGATTTATCTGCAGTTTATTCATCCAGAGCTTTCTTAGGCATTGTAGGTAAGGAATTGGAGAAAGAAAAGATTCTCGAAATCTTGGATACAGCAGAAGTATCACCTAATCAGAAGATTACTACAGATATGTTGGATATCCTTGTAAAGATAAGTAATAAAAAAATTAACACTGTAAAGAGCTCAAGTACTGGTAGAGTTCTTGATGCAGTCGCTGTCGCTTTGGGTATTTGTTCTAAAAATTCCTATGATGGTGAATGCCCAATGAAATTGGAGGCTATCGCTAGAAAATCTGACATTCAGCTCGAGAGAGAGTATGTCAAATCTATTTATGGACAGGTTCTTGACACAACACATCTACTATTACAGGTAATTGAACTAAAGGAGAAAGGTTTGAATCGTTCGGAGTTAGCATATGCAGCTCAACAATCAATCGGTCAAGGGTTAGCTGAGATTGCATGTGAGATAGCTCGAGATGAAGATATACTTCATATTGGATTTTCGGGAGGAGTAGCAGTCAATAAGATACTAACAAGATCTATTGCTAATCACATCCGGAATAACAACCTTGTCCCTGTTCTTCATTCACTTGTGCCACCTGGTGATGGAGGAATATCTGTAGGACAAGTAGCAACAGCAGCAGCCAAATTGACTGATGAGAGATAGTAATACAAATATTACATGTATTATATCTGCTTCTTTACTTGCTCTAACCCAATTTCAGCTGCCATGCTATTGATTTTTTCAAACTTCTTTGGGAAGGCTTCACTGATTACTTTCAGTGCTGATTCTTTACTAATGGGAATAAGATTGGTTCCGATTATTCCACCAAACATTACCATGTTTAGAGATCTGGGACTTCCAGCTTCAATAGCAATTTTGTGTGCATCAATTTCGATGATTTTGTCTGTGAATTTCTTTATCGAATCTATGATATCCTTGTGATCAGGATATTTAGCTTTTCCCATAGAAACAGCTACAGGATATTGAATATGTGAGCTCATCAGTACATATCCACCCTTCTTCACTAGATGGATCTCTCGTAATGTTTCAACAGGTTCAAAGCCTACAAGAAGATCAGCTGCACCTGCATCGATGACTGGACCACTTGCATCATCACCAATCCTAACTGTGCAGACTACATGACCACCCCTCTGAGCCATTCCATGGATTTCCCCAACTCGTACATTCAATCCTTCAGCTAATGCAGCCTTAGCAAGAATCTCTGCAAGTGTGAGAACTCCTTGTCCACCTACTCCAGCAATAGCTATGTTTATTGTATTACTAGTATTACTTGCCATTTATTCCGCCTCCCTCTTTATTGCTCCTTGTGGACATACTGCAACACACGTCCCACATAGATTACACTGAGTTTCATCTATCACAGCTTTCTCCGTTTCAGGATCCATATACATTGCTGGACAGGATAACCGGTTAAGACAGCGTTTGCATGCAGTACATTCTTCCGCATCAACGTAATATTTGGGTGGCGTTTCGCCTGCACGACGACGATCTGCTGCTTTTAGCAATGCACAGGGTTCTTTACTAATCAGGACTGCAGGCTTATGATTCTCCCTTGCCCATTTTACCATCTCTCTTACTTCACCAACTAGACCTGCAATAGAATCGAATGGGTTGATGGTCTTCACATACTCAACTCCGAGACCTTTGCAAACCTCTTCGATGTCCAGTGGTGGAACCTCTTTTCTCATTCCAGTAATTCCTGTTCCAGGATGCGGTTGATGGCCAGTCATTGCTGTGGTTCTATTATCCAGGACCACCAAACATATTCTATGTTGATTGTATACTGCGTTTACTATACCTGGAAGACCTGATGCAAAAAAGGTACTGTCACCAATTGATGCAACAATATCCTGATCAGTAACCTCAGCAAGTCCACATGCTGTTGTGATTGATGATCCCATATCAAAGAGAATGTCTGCGGTTTCTAGAGGTGGTGCAATACTTAGAGTATAGCATCCAATGTCTGTTGGATAGATTGCTTTCCCTCGTGTTGCTGTCCGAATAGCATAGTAAGATGCACGATGCGGACAGCCTGCACATAATAATGGGGGTCTTGGTGGTAAATCAAGTTCCGTTTTTGATCTCGCATCAATATCTGCCCAATTAATAGGTGTATTACAAGTATTAATTTTACATAGAGCTTCTATAACAATCCTTGGACTATATTCTCCAACACGAGAAAAGAAACCTTGCTCTTTACCAAGAATATCAACCGTGATTTTTTCAAGCTGAGCTAGGCGGCGAGCATGTGTTTCAAGGAATGGTTCAAGTTCTTCAACTACAACGACTTTCTTGTGACGCTTCAGAAACTCTATCATTTTTTTCTCAGGTAGAGGATGGGTGATTCCAAGTTTCAAAATTTCTGCAGAGATATTCATCTCCAAAAGAGCTTCTTTCACATAATTATACGATACCCCGCTAGTAATGATACCTAGGTCTCCTTCACCCTCAGTGAAGTTCAAAAGGCTGGTTTCTGAAAACTCACGAGCTTTCTCTATCTGTCCAAGTAACCACGGATGCCTAACTCTAGCCACAGCTGGAATTGGTACAAACCGGAATGGTTCTTTTTCAAACTCAATTTTATCAGGGCGTGAAGAGATTGGTCCGAATTCAACTGGTGCTCTAGTATGATTGACTCGGGTTGTAGTTCGGAAGAGGACTGGTAGCTCAAATTGTTCTGAGAATGCGTATGCTTCAAGCAGCATTGATTTAGCTTCTATAGGATCGCTTGGTTCCATCAAAGGCATATTACCCATCAATGCATAGTACCGACTATCGTTTTCATTCTGTGAACTCCACATACTTGGATCATCAGCTACAACGATAACCATGCCTGCTCGTACTCCAACGTATGCAAGTGAGAAGAATGGATCTGCAGCCACATTGAGACCTGGTCCTTTACAGACCATCATTGATCTAACTCCAGCAACAGCCGCTGCTCCAGCTACTTCGAGAGCAACTTTTTCATTCGTACTAAATTCAAAGTAAAAATTAGGTATCTTTGGTGCCATGAATGTAAGATTGTTCCCAATCTCACTACTGGGTGTACCAGGATAAAGTGCAACCAACCTAACTCCAGCTTCTAGTACTCCACGTGCAATAGCTTCATTTGCAAGTAATAGTACCTTCTTCCCTGGAGAGTCTTCAAGTAGTTCTTGAGGTTTAGCCAATCACAGATCCTCCACGTTCAAACGTATGTCGACGAGCATTATTGAGTTGTGTAATAGTCTTGTGGTAATGGAAATAAATTAGAACACGTGTTCTTATCTATACTTTATTAAGGTAATACGTGTATTACTGTTAGAACACGTGTTCTAAGACCTATAAGACCCCTCCATTTCCACTAGAAAAATTCAATCACCTATCTATTAGATTCGATTTCGGTAAGTATAAATAGGGGTTTTTGCAGCTTGCATTTATCTCCATTTTTATTTATTCTATATTGATCGCTTAAAATCACTCCATTTTTATTTCTGCAGTGGAAATGAAGGGGTGTTATCCAGGTAATGCACAGACCTTATCCAGATTCCTGCTAGAATGATAGTAACTAGAACACGTGTTCCAAGAATATCAGGATTATCACATACTAGGTTTCCTGAACAATTTCATACACCCTAAGACTCAGTATATCCCGATATGTCGAGAATAAGCTATCGAATAATACTCGTGATTCTTCTGGTACTAGAATTGCTGAATCCGCGACAGCTTCAGATCCCACACATTCGTCTAAGAGACCTGGTTTTCTTTTTTCTTTGATTCCGGATTTCGTTTTCCAAGTGTAAATATACCCATAGAGCTCCTTGGTAAAAGCCACGCGCCTTGCATTACTTCGTCTAGCTTCCTTACAATCATAAAGGTACAGATACGAAGCCATGGTACTAACACACGAATCAAAGAACACATGTTCTGATTTTCAACTTGTGTAATACAAGAAATACGTTTGTGGCCGACACGGAAAAGTTAAAGCGTCGGTGTCTTGGCCCTCGCTCCTAGCACACATAACTCCTAACCTAGGACGTGGAGGAAAATTTGTTGAATAGGATTGGTTTGCGGAAGGAAGAAAAAGCGTTTGAAACAAGAGTTGCACTCATACCTGATCAAGTTAAATCTCTTGTCGAAAAGCATGGTATTGAATTTGTTATCGAACCGAGTTCTCAGCGTGCATTCGAAGAAAAAGAATTCGAAGAAGTTGGCGCAACAGCTACTCCACTTAAAGGAAGTGGCGTACCAGTAGTTCTCGGTATCAAAGAGATGCCAATCGACTTCTTTGAAAAAGACGTAGCCTATATCTTCTTCAGCCACACAATCAAAGGCCAGAAATACAACATGCCTATGCTCCAGCATATTATGAATACCGGATCTACATTGATTGACTACGAACGGGTAGTAGATGATAAGGGACGGCGAATGATTTTCTTTGGCAACTGGGCTGGAATGGCTGGTATCTCAGATACATTTCATGTTCTTGGAGAACGTTTGGAAATGGAAGGTATCAAACCAAATCCTTTCGCTGGTATGCGGACAACTCTGGAACTCAAGGGCTTAGAAGCTGTGAAAGAAGAATTCAAGTCACTCGGAAAACGAATCCACGAACAAGGACTTCCTGAAGAGCTTACGCCATTTGTCGTTGGATTTGCAGGATATGGTAACGTATCTCGAGGAGCACAACTAATCTTTGACTTGCTTCCTCACGAAACAGTTCAACCAGAAGATCTCCGACATCTAGAACCCAAGAGGAACTTGCTATACAAGTGTGTCTTCAAAGAAGAAGATATGGTAGAACCCAGAGAGTCAACAAAGAAATTCGAATTACAAGACTATTACAAATTAGGAAATGCAGATTACCGTGGTGTGTTTCATAATTATGTTCAGTATCTTACAATCATTATGAACTGTATCTATTGGACGAATAAGTATCCTCGATTAATAACAAAGGATTTCATCCGTGAACACTGGAAAGAAAAATCTCGAAAATTGCGTGTAATAGGGGACATATCTTGTGATATTGGTGGTGCTATCGAGTTTACACTTGACTGTACAACACCTGCTAAACCTGCATTTGTCTACCTAATCAAGGAAGATCGAATCGAACTTGGTGTAAAAGGAGATGGCCCCGTAATCATGGCTGTTGATAATCTACCCTGTGAACTTCCACGTGAAGCATCAACATCATTCGGTGAAACCTTACTTGAATTCATACCTGCACTTGCAAAGGCAGATTTCAAGGCATCTTTTGAAGACTTAGACTTACCCAGGGAAATCAAAGATGCAATTATCGTATACCGCGGAAAACTAACAAAGAATTTTGAATATCTCAATCAATATCTGAACTAGGGAGACAAAAACAATGAAGAAAGTGCTATGTTTAGGCGCAGGGCTTGTAGCTCGTCCGTTTATTCACTATCTTAGCGAACACGGCATCCACGTAGTGGTTGCCAGTAGAACAAAAAGTAAGGCTGAAAACCTGATAGAAGGGTGTGAAAATGCTGAAGCTGTTGCTTTCAATATAACCACAGACGATAGTCTTCTTGAAGATTTGACCGCTAAAGTTGATCTTGTTTGCTCACTTCTTCCTTACACATACCATGTAAAGGCTGCAAAGGTCGCAATCAGACACAAGAAGATGTTCTGCACTACCTCATACATTTCAGATGAGATGAAGACATTAGAGGATCATGCAAAGAAAGCAGGTGTCTTACTATTGAATGAGTGTGGGGTCGATCCTGGTATCGATCACATGAGTGCGATGCAAATAATTGACCATGTGCACAATAACAATGGCAAAATCGTTAGCTTCACATCTTTCACAGGTGGTCTTCCTGCACCAGAGGCAAACAACAATCCGTATGGATACAAGCTTTCATGGAGCCCTCGAGGAGTATTACTTGCAGGACGAAATGACGCACACTTTCTGCGTGATGGAAAAGAGGTCAAGATCCAAGGAGCTGATCTTTTTCAAAATTGTGAACCTATGGAAGTTCCCGGTATGGGTACATTCGAAGGTTATCCAAACCGAGATAGCATGTCCTACATCGATATTTACAATATACAAGAAACCAAAACAATGCTGAGAGGAACTTTTAGGAACACAGGATGGTGTGAAACCCTTGACAAGATAGCAGATCTTGGTCTTCTAGACATCGAAGAACGGTTTCTGGGTGGCACTACCTATGCAGGTTTGATGAAAGAGCTGTCGTCAGCTGAAAATGGTGATGTTAAAGAAGCAGTTGCCAAATTCTGTAAAATCGATTTAGACAGCGAGGTTATCTTACGATTAGATTGGCTTGGACTATTTGATGATAGAACAATCGATCCAAAGGTTAACACAAGACTTGATGCACTATGTGCACTCTTTGAGGAGAAAATGAACTACGAACCAGGAGAGCGTGATATGCTCGTTATGCACCACGAGTTCATTGCTGAGTATCCAGACAAGAAACAGAAGATAACATCAACAATGATTGATTATGGAATTCCAAATGGAGACAGTTCCATGTCAAGAACAGTTGCGCTTCCAGTTGCTATTGCAAGTAGAATGATACTCGAAGGTCGAATCAATCTCACAGGTGTATATCGTCCTATCATTCCCGAAATCTACGAGCCAATTTTAGCAGAATTAGCTACACTAGGTATCTCTCTTGAAGAGCATACTTTTGATTTGTAATACTAATAATACAAATAAAATCACTGCAGAAGGGTTTCAAGCTATTCTCGAACTCGCATCTGGATAGCTGCCAGGAGCTCTTCTGCTCTCTCTGTTTCTCTTAAAACTTCTTTCACCTCAGTTTTGAGGCGATAGGTATACCCTGATCTATTTCCATACCGCTCAAGATGTCCCTTACTATTATCCCACATTCGTGCGAGATAAGTTGAAGCTGTGCTTTTAGGAAGATTTTCACTGAAAGTATCTTCGTAAATTTCAGCAACATCAAGAGAAGAAAATTTTCCATGTTTGAAAGATGCATAGATAATCACCTGCATCTTATCATAGTTACTCATGGATTCTAATCTGGTTTCATTGAAACCCGTTTCTGGAATTTCACTGACACTTTCAACAAAGACACAGCCAGTACTTGTTTCGAGGAATACTTTGAATTTGGCAAACATTTCTTCGATACTGCCACCCTTGACTTGGAAACTAGATTCTTCACCCATTGTTTCATCTGATACTAGGATTTTAAAATCAAAAGGCGACTCTGTCAGTGATAATATCTTTTTGAACCTGTTAAGTGCCTCAACTGGACTAACATACTTGCATTGAAAGATCTCACGAAGTCCTGGAGCTGAACTATACGTGAATTCATAGACATAATTTGTTCGATCTCCATCGTTCATATCTTTCACCTTCGAGGGTTCTATCTACTATCTTATTCACAACAAGATAGTATTGACAACCAAATAAGTGTGAGTATGTGAATTGAATATACGTGGATAAGAGCTACATAGGACGTTTTCACCCATATAGGACTCGTCCGCTTCGTATCTCGTGTGCTCACGTCCTGTACGCGTCTAATATGAGTAAAAAAGCGTTATAAAACCTCTATTTCTAAAAATAAGGTATTTCTCCATTCTGTTCACCATTCACTATTCTATATGCATTGTGAATGATTCCTTAAACGTTTCATATGTCCGATTACTTAGTTCCAATGGAAACGAAGGGGTGTGTCTATTCACAAGTATAAGAAGATATATCAAAGCCGATTGTTCTTCAATAAGCACGCAAAAGCCTGTTTCGTAGAAAGTGTTCACAATTATGGCGCCATTCACACGAAAATTCTGTGAACCTGTGTTTATGAATACACTGTGAATTCATTTTGGGATCATATAGTCTGATGAATTCTCGCCCAAAACTAGTTGTTGATATTGTTCTCCTGAACTTGTATTAACCACCCTCTCGAGTATACCTCTCACATTCACAAATTGGCCTTTTGAAACATGTTCTGTGAATCGCCCTCTGTAGCTAATTATTTGTTTGAGTTCAGGATGTTCAGAGGATTCTACCTGATATGCACATGGAGTGAAAATCGAGTCTTGATGATCAGTTATCTGACATTCTACTTCTCCTACTTTCCAATTTTTAGATATTATCTGTCCATAACTCTCTTTGATATCTTCATGACGTTTAACCAGTCTAATGAAGAATTCATTATTCTCAAATACTCCTTGGAGAATTTTCTTACTCTCAATCTCACGAAGAATGGTCTTGTAGTTAGTCAACTCTCTCCACCTAAAATCGACATGACTGTTGAGAAGCTCTCCCTTGTAATGTTTTAATCCAGGAATCTCATCATAAGATTCACTTAATCTTCTATAGAATTCATAGCAAGCAGATTCACCAAATACAATCAAGTCGATATCTGACGTTTCATTTGCTATACCAATAAGCTGCGATCCAGTGACACCTATGTCAGTCTTGTTTATTCCTGTATGACTGATTAACAAATCTACTAGTCTAGAAGTAGATATTGAAAGAGCACTAGAATTCTTTCGAATTTGAACCATGTGTTTCACGGGATCATGAACTCGTTTCACTTTCTCAAATGGGACGGTCTGTAAAACTCTCTCATGAGTTTTACTGAACCATAAATACTCTGAGAAATTGTCTTTGAGGTATCTCTCTCGTTCAGACAAATCATAGATTTTCTGATATCGTGGGATTGATTCTGAGGAAACGATAATTGGTACATATCTTACATAAGCTATAATCCGGTCAATTGGATGAACCACTCCCTTTACCTCAAATATGAGATTATCCACCGTTGTAATAAAATATCCTTCTACTAGTTTCTCCAACACTTTTAATCATACAACAAAAATACGATATGGTATTAAAGCAGTTCTTTCAGCCTAGCCAATATAATGGCCGGCAATTTAGATGTCAAGAAAGACTTTGAAATTTTTAAGCTTGATAGTGATTTCATATACTTTGATTCAGCAAGTACGACACTTGTACCCAAGATTGCCGTTGAAGCAACTACCATTTTTCTTGATACAGTTATTGCCTCTGCTCGTCGTGGAGCACATAGTCTTGCTGTAAAAGGTGGTAGTATCGTTAAGGATGTTCGTGAAACCCTTGCAGCTTTCCTGAAAGGCGAACCTTCTTCATTATCTTTTCAGAAATCAATTCCTTCTGCAGTAGCGTCTCTGGCTTTTGGATTTGATTGGAAACACAAGAAGAAAGATAAAATCATTATCTCTCAAAATGAAGACAATTCAGTTTATATCTCATTACTAAGAGCCGCTGAAATTTTGAATCTTGACGTCGATATAATTCCACTTGAAGATGATGGAACTATATCATTGGAGTTTCTAGAACACTCTATAAATGACAAAACTGGAATTGTTGCTATTGGTCATACCATTCCTGGGATAGGGACTGTAAACCCAATATCCAAAGCGGCAGATATCATTCATAGCCATGATGCAATATTACTCACAGATGCAACAAGATCGGTAGGACTGACACAAAACTCTCCCGTCAATCTGGGCAGTGATATTCTTGTTTTTTCAGCAAATATCGGTCTCATGGGTCCTCCAGGATTGGCTATCCAATGGATTACACCAGAATTAGGTAATGATCATACACCTGGTATACTAGGAGGAACTTCTGTATCTATAATACAGGATAAAACATATGAAACAGCTTTCCAACCTCATAAATTTGAATCAGGGTACATTAACATCCCAGCAATAGCAGGACTTGGGTCATCAATTAAGTACCTCTCGAATCTTCATGAAAGAGGTCTCACTTCGCATATCAAAAATATATCAAATTATATGAAAAAACGGTTAGTGGAGGTACCAAGTTTGACATTATACGGAAACCCGAATGAAATGTCTACTATTTTTGGTTTCAACCTAGGAAACTCGAATGAAATGGGATGCCATGATATTGCTCTATTTCTTGACGAGTCACATATCGCAGTTAGAAGCGGATACATCTGTGCACATCCAATAATCCAATCAATAACCGATGGTGGTCTCGTACAAGTATCAACTCATGTTTACAATACTATTGATGACATCGATAGACTTGCTGATACTCTAACAACCATATCAGAACAATTACTTTGATTATGTACACCGCTTATACCAATACAAAGCTTGGTGGGAAGAATACAAAGTATTGAACAGTGATAGCTAGGAGTATCCCACTAAAAACGAGACCCTTTCCTCTCTTTTGATTTACCTCAGTGAACCAAAGAATTGCACCTATTAGAACAATAACGAATGACGAAATATTCCCAATAAAGATTAGAAAGTCCCAAATCTCAGCAAAATATCCTGCAATTAGGTTTGCAAAGTCTACAAGTGGGCTTAGAATCTGGAAGAACATTACCTTATCCTCATACAATTGTTTGGTACCAATTGATGATATAAAGTCCTCAAAGAACGGTAACTGACTTTGCAAGATTACGAGGCATGTCTGGATCATACCCCTTTCTCAATGCCATATAATAACTAAAGAGCTGAAGAGGTACAATGAAAACCATTGTTGAGAACTCTGGTTCAATATCTTCTGGTATTATGAACACGAATTTTGAAAGGCTTTCTATCTCTTTGTCATCTTTGATGATAACAGAAATAACAGAAGCTCCTCTTGCCTTCATTTCCATAATGTTTCCAATCATCCTACTTCGAGTTTCATCGTTTGGTGCGACAAAGATTACCGGAAAACCATCTTCAACCAGTGCAATTGGTCCATGTTTTGATTCACCTGCAGAGTATGCTTCTGCATGATTGTAAGATATCTCTTTCAACTTCAATGCCGCTTCTTCTGCAGTAGCTATTGATATACCTCTACCCAAGAAAAGAAGACTTGTTTTTGCATAGAGTTCACCTGCAAGCCGTCTTGCTAACTCTTCATTTCTCGAGATTGTATCAGATACTATTTCAGGTATCTTCTCCAAACACTTACGTTTTGTTTCAATATTACCTATGTCTGTGAAACCTGTGAGTTCCCCAAGAGCCAAGGCAACCAAAGCCAGAGAAGTAAGCTGAACCATGAAGGTCTTTGTAGCTGCCACTCCAATCTCTGGTCCTGCTTGGGTCAAAATCGTATGATCTGCAAGACGTGTAATCGAGCTGCCTACCACATTTGTTATCGCGACAATTTTCGCTCCTTTTTCCTTTGCAAATTTTACTGCAGTAATTGTATCTGTTGTTTCTCCTGATTGTGTTATTGCGATGATACAGTCTCTATCTGTCAAGGCGCCATATACAGTATCTGCAAAATCACTAGCAAGTTCAAACGTTGGAAGGATACCTGCAATTGATGCAAACATGTGTCGTCCAGCTATAGCAGAATGCCCAGAAGTACCCATAGCCAACATAAATACCCTATCAGATGAGTGAATGATTTCCGCAGCCTGTTTAATCACATCCTCTCTGAGGTGCAGTGTGTTCCTAATGGCTTCTGGTTGTTCGTGTATCTCTTTTAGCATAAAATGTGGATAACCGCTTTTCTGCGCTTGATCAGCAGTCCAGCTAATTTCAATACTATCACGATGTATCTTACTCCCGTCTAGCAAACTTTCAATTCTCACTTCATCACTAGTCAGACATGCAATCTCCCCATCAAGAAGGAGAATCATATCATTCGTCATGGGTAGAAATGCTGGAATGTCCGAGGATACATACGAAACATCTTTCTTTCTACCGATGACCAGTGGATTTCCATCTCGAGTACACACAATCTTATTCTCTTCTTCTTTGGTACTCATTACAACTATCGCATATGTCCCCTCAATTCGTTTTGTTACCTCTTTAACAGCATCAAATAAATCTAAACCATCTTTCATATAATCTTCAATCATATGAGGAATTATTTCAGTATCAGTTTCTGATTTCAACTTGTGGCCCTTTGCACTGAGTTCCTTTCTAAGCTCCAAAAAGTTATCAATAACACCATTATGAACAACAGAAATTTCATCATTACAATCAAAATGAGGGTGTGAATTCAACATGGATGGTATTCCATGAGTTGCCCAACGAGTGTGACCTATACCTATAGATCCTGGCATTTCATCAAGATCTAGCTTTCTATGAACTTCTTCTACTTTCCCCTTATCCTTCTTGATGTATAACTTATTCTTTTCAATAGTAGTTACTCCTACAGAATCGTAGCCCCTATATTCTAGTCGTTTAAGTGCTTGATGTATGAATGGAGCGACATCACCTCGCTTTTGGACTACACCAATAATACCACACATAGCCTGAATTCCTCAGAGGTAGAATGTGTAGGGTTTGCACTATTGTGCAAAAAGGGTTTCGTAGTGACTGAAAACGTACTAGCTTATCCAGTTAGTTCAATCTCAATATAGACTGAGTCCGGGATTCTTACACGCATAATCTGACGAATAGCTCTTTCATCTGCATCAATATCAATGAGCCTTTTATGAACACGCATTTCCCATTTATCCCATGATTCAGACCCCTGACCACAGGGAGTCTTTCTTGTAGGGATTACCATTCTACGAGTAGGTAGTGGTATCGGACCTGCCATTCGGACACCTGTTTTTCTAGTAATTCGTTTAATTTGATTACAGACTCCATCCAGATGTTCTGTACTCGTGCTTGACAATCGTATTCGTGCTCTCTGAGTCATGTAATAATCACTCTCGGCTTTAAGAGGTGTCCAAGGGCTACGGAAAATGAATCGGATAAAAAGCTTGTCTTGTGAATCAATTGTTCACCATAAAATGATAACGTCCATAAGAGTAGTATCACTCCTGACAAAATGTGTTACAATTGGAGAATCTCGTTATTGTCAAATTAGGAGGATCGGTGATTACTCACAAAGAATCATCCCCCCCCACAGTTAATGAGGACCATCTCAGTCGCATTGTGAAAGAGCTCGCAGTACACAAAGGCAAGTTGATAATTGTCATTGGTGGTGGAGCGCATGGCCATCAAGCAGCTCATAAACATGGTTTTGGAAATCCTGATACACCCTCAGAAAAGCTTCTTGCAGGAATTCCAGAGATACGCCATAATATGTTGCTGCTTGCATCAAGAGTTGAAAAGGAACTGAAAATTCAAGGGATTCCTGGAGTAGTTATTTCTCCCTTCATGTTCGTAACACTGCGTAACAATTTGATAGACCATTTTTCAACAGAGATAATCGAAGAAACATTGAAAGCTGGTATTTCTGTTATTATTCATGGGGATGTATGTATCGACAAAACAAAATCTGCATCCATCCTTAGTGGCGACACAATTGCAAAACATCTTGCTGAGCAGCTCATGCCTAGAGCTGTTCTTATTGGTACTAATGTAGATGGTGTCATGGATGACAACCCAACAGATAATCCAAATGCAAAACCCATTCCCCTTATCAATAACTCAAACAAAACAGAAATACTTTCACTAACAGGTCCCTCTTCTAGTACAGATGTGACTGGAGGAATGACTAAGAAGATTACAGAGCTTTTAGATTTAGCTAATCTGAATGTGGAGATTGCAATTTTTAATTTGCTTGTTTCTGGCCGTTTAACTGCATTACTTGAGAACAAATCTGTAATTTGCACGAGAATCCAATCAACTTAGGTCACAAGAGCAGAAACACTATCATCCATTGTCTTAATGACTAGATTTCCAGGAGTAACCACACTATCTTCAAGATATTCTGAAGCCGTGAGAATACATACAACCTTGGATGATTTACATGTCCTACAAGCAATATCACTATGTAAATTCAAGAGGGTACTCAATTGTTGTTGATTTGGAAAAACTACATAGGATGTATTGTTTGCACAAAGATCATAGTAACCATGATTGCGAGAAACTTTAGAATGGTGTTTCCTAAGCTCAGTTTCTATAATCTGAATTGATGTTTCTTTTAATTTCTTTAATATTGAAGAATTAACTATCCATAGACCTTGGTCCATATCAACAAACTTGTTATCTCCACTCGAGCGTAAAGCAATCAGTACTTCATCTGCCAGAAGCTCTGTCAAAGCCCTTCTCCCTTCCTCCACAGTTAATGGAGCTGATCTGCCCTTAAGAGATTGTAGTGCAGTGGTCTCAATGAATTCAAGAAGCACTTCCCATTTAATTTGACCATTTGATAAATCGACAAAATCTTGAATTAAACCAAACCATAATCGAATCTGAATTGCCCTACTTGTTGCTGGTCCTATATCATGCATTGCACCAATAAGGTCCATATCTTCATCTACCTCGCTTGCAACTTCATTGGAAACAGATCCTCGGCTCAAATTTTCAATCATTGAATCTAGAGAGCTGGGGAATGCAGAAACAACCCTGACTGCATCGAACTCTTCAAACTTATCTAATAATTCTCGAAGCTTAGCAGCTGCAACACTTCCTCTTACAACAACAAATAATTCGCTAATTCCATTTTGGAGCATTTCCATATAATGTCTAATTTTTGTCATGGTAGATTCCATCGAAGAAGCTCTGAGATGTTGCGGTAGAATAACAACAGCTTTTTCATCAACAATCATATCAGGCCATTCTGGTTGCCTCTCGGTATTGGAATCTTGCTCTATTCCTAACTTGTCTGAAATGTACTGTACAATGACCTTCCGAATAGCTTCTAAACCATTATCAGGAAGTGTAAAGACGAAGCCACCAGGAACTAAAGATAGTGCCTCACGTTCTATTGTACCCAGTGTGACTAAATCTCTTATGACTTCTGAAATATCATCTTCCATTACAGTTGGATTAAGAGAAGTCAACAATTCACGTATCTCCTGTTCTGTTGACATTCCTGCCGAAGCTAAGAACGCTACAACATGATTTCCAAAACGCCCCACTCTGTCAAAAACAACAGTTTGTGCTTCTGTATCAGGAATTTCCTCGACCTTTTTTTCTTCCGGTTCATCTTCTTTTACTACTATCGTATCTTGAACCAAAACTTGTTGTTCTTGATGAAGCATTTCTTCTTTCTCAGGTTCTGTATCTTCAGATTCTGGAATCACTTTATCGATGAACAACTTCGTTGCAATCTCAAAGGTCTCAGTATCGGGGATCGAAACTAAGGCTCGGCCACACTTCATACTCCGCAAATAGGTCTCTTGTTTTTCATTTAATGATAGGAACTTGCCTCCAATTTCACTGTCATATGGCAATCGAAATACTATCTTTGTTGCAGTATTTGCTAGAATATTTGATGAGATATTAGGTCGTGTCGAAACTACAATAACTCCCTGACCTGTAGCACGCTGCAACAAAACCATTGATTCACCAGTGGTAACATCAGCAGAAGAGTGTTTAGAGTAACTTTCAGGTACTAGATTGTTGGCTTCTTCAAGAACCACTATATGGCGTAGTCCTGAAACAATGCCTCTCTTCATTGCTCTTTCAAAAATCCGCTTTGCAATAAGATTGTATAGTATCCGTGCTGAATCCATACCTCCAATTCTTGCAACATAACTCAGGTCTAGGATAATTCGTTTGTCTAATAGACTTGAGATATCAATCGCATCAGCACCTCCACGAAGAATATCACCAAGTGGTTCTTGGAATAAAATTTGAAGGCGATTGAGAAGTGCATCCCTTGTCATTTGACCCATACGATCGTTTGAAGCTAACTGTGTTATCATATCTGCCAATGATTGAACTGAGTTGTTTTCTTCTAGAGAATCCGCTAGTTTCATTACTGATTCTCTAAGTAATCGTTCCATTGCAGGAGACAATTCTGATGAGTCTCCTCTCTCCTTGAGTAATTCCTTCAACATGATGAATGTAGAGTATGCAGAGCTCTCTGCATTTACTGCTTTAGAATCCATTAGGTTAATCACAAATGATGAGTCAAGTCCAGGACGTAAGATAGTAATCCCACTTTCACTATGCTTTATCAATCCCGCATACTCCGATCCTTTCACATCAAAAATCCACCAAGGTATATCCGATTTTTCACTAATCTGACTAATGAGATGCTTCACCAAGGTTGTTTTTCCTGTACCAGTCGCACCTAAAACTGCTACATGTTCTCTAAGCCATTCTATCTCTAGCCCCGCACTTGAAAAGGGTCTACCATCAAAAATGGTATCCCCAATCATAATATCTTTCCCTAAAGATTCACGGGAAGGAATCTGGAATACAGGTGCTTCTTCTGGTCCAATAATTGGAAGACTCCTAACTGGTGTATTGACGAAGGACACAAGTTTACTAACATGCATTCTTTGTTTTTTAAGATGGGATTTTGATAACAACCTTAAAGCTGTTCTTCGTTTAATTTTCTTCATATCCAACTTGAATGAATCATGCCCTCCCCAAATCGAAAGTATTAATCCTCTCACTCCTTCTGTAGCTACGGCAATATCACTACGCAGGTTTTGCTTGATTACAAAATATACTGTTGAATCAAACCATCCTACATCATCTTGAATTTCTTCATATTGTGTGACCAATTGTTTTTTCAGGGCGTGATCTTTCAGAGACTCCTCTTTTCGTTTCTCTTTCGATTGTATTGTTTTCCATTTTCCTTCAAGTCGTTTTCTTTCTCTACCAGGTCTTGCTGCAGAGAAAATACAAGTCATAGTTACAGAATATCCCTTTTTCATAGCAGTTGAGATAAAAGTACCTACTTGAGATGCGTCAATTGATGGATTAACTCTGGGACTACCTTTCAGTACTACAAGAGCTCGTTCACTATCAATTTCTTGGAAAATATCACCTGACTTGTAATCAGTATTATCAACAAAGAGAGCGGCGGCTCCTTCTAACTCATGCCCTTCAAGAATTCTCAGATCAATCATATTTAATGATGCCAATAGAATAGCTTCGGCTCTAGTTGCTTCTCTTCGAATTATTTCCTTAATCAAATATGAATCAGTACCTGTAGCAGTGATGAAAATTCGTAAGAATGGTTCTCCTTCGGAAATTCCTGCCTCAAAAGCCATATTCACTGATTTGTCCATTCCTGATCTCATTGCTAATAACATAGAAGCATTGTACTTTGGGTATCCTTTATCATCCAAAGAGATTGAGCTTGCTGTGGACATGATTTCAAGGCAGCATAATCCAATAGTGCGGCCATTATGATCAATCAGCATCATTTCATTTTCCACAGACACTGCTAGATTGGTTTGCTCCATTCTTTGTTTGCTAAGAAAAGCACCAGAAAAAATTGGTATAAGGCAAACAATGATTTCAATAGCAGTCTTGAAAGGAATCAGAGGAGTTGTTATCACTTTATAGAGGGGTAAGATATAGACAATTAAAAAGTAGAGAATGATACTAAAGATCCCAAGAATCCACACTCTATTTATCCATAAGATACTCCTAGAATCTTCTAATTTGAAAGAGCTGTCCTCTTTCTTCGTACGTTTGAAAGATAAATGGAATGGCAAATGGAATTCTCCCTTATTCTCTGATTATTCTCATGAGTTTCACTGCATTGGAACCGAACCATTGTGCCCAAGCTTGACATAAGAACTCCCCTCAATATTCTCTACCAATGTATAGGAGATTAAAAACTCAAAATCACACTCAAAGTAGAGTTGAAATATCATCACTGGAGGTTTAGTACTGCAAACCCAAAATATGCGTAATGCTCTTCTATTGATTGCTACTTTGGCATTCCTTATTGTTGCTTCAAGCATAGGTACTGTAGGTGCAGACGAAGAACATGTTGCTGTTCGAGGACAGAATATAACCATCTCTGTGATACTTCTACAAAATGGGTCTTATGGAAATCCAGTGCCAGAACAAAGTATTGAGTTCTATGACCAGACCCACAATCTATTGCTTGGTATTGATACTACGGATGTGAATGGTCTAGCATCAATCGATTGGAATATTCCTTTTGATTATTCATTGGGTCCAACGCAAATCAATGCTACCTTTCGTGGAAATGAGTCGCTCTTTCTTGTACCTTCTAACCAAAGTTTTATTCTGAATATATTAGCATCGACGGAGATTGTACTACAGGGCGTTCCATTAATGCTAGCTCCTGATGATACACTTTCATTCTCTGTTGTTCTTCTTGATGATACCTCCAATCCAATAAACAATAGAACTCTTTTTGTTTTCAGTGATGACATCTTTCTTGCAACTGCTGTGACTAATAGCACCGGTGATGCATCTTTTTCGATTCATTGTAATAGTTCATGGAGTATACTAGGTGAAAACGTAATCAAGATTGTACACGAACAGGATATCGAAAACTACTACGAACGTGCCGAAACTAATTTTTCTATTGAAATACAAAAAATCCAGACTTCAATACAATCAAATTTCTCAATTGATTCCATCTTACTGGATGATTCTCTTGATTTGGAGGTAATGCTAACAAGTATCGATGGAGGAATTTCTGCTAATCTTGAAGTATTTCTTGATGGGACTCCATTGACTGTTGCAACGACCGATTCCTTAGGTAATGGCACAATCAATATAGCTATTAATGAGCAATTTTCATTGAGTCACCATTTTCTAAATATATTCTATAATGGATCAGAACGATATTCAAAAACCTCTTGTATAATTGAATTCGATGTTCTCAGCCCAGCAATTATCGATATAGAAATATCCTCACCTGCAGCTATCGGATTAGATACAAATGTTACAATCTCATTGTGTGATATACTCGGGCGTCCAATCGAAACCACACTTAGTGTAATCGATATTTCAAATGGACGAAATATGACCATACAAGTACCTCATGATACAATAGATTTCAATTTTAAATTCACATTTCTTGAACCTGTAGGACTGCATGATTTTATGATAGAGATTGGAAACCAATTTGTTATTAATAGGACAATAATGCAGAATATTGTGATATGGTCACAGCCAGAATTGATACTTATCTATAGCAATACATTCAATTTTGCATCTCCAAACCAAGAACTCAATTTCATTGTGCAACTTGCAGATTGGTCTAGGAACATCAGTGACCAACCCATGCATCTTCTATGTGACGGTGAGATAGTTACATCAGTCATTACAAACGAAAGTGGAATTGCAATTATTACAGCTTTTGCTCCTAATTATGAAGGAATATACAATTTCTCAGTTATTTATCCAATGAATCTGACTCGATACGAATTATCAACGAAGCTCGACTATCTTCTGACAGTCAGTACCTCCATTCCCGTCTTAGTAGAACTTGATTACTACGAAATAGTTCCTCCTCTTCAAAGAGTCACAGTCTACCTTCAAGTAACGTGCTTGAATGGTTCGTTAATTGAAGGAATTCCAATCTATGTCATTTGGTTATCAATTGAAAATCATGCACTTACCCAAAAAGATGGTTTATCAGTGATACATTTACCAGTTCCTGGTATTAGTGGAAATTATACATTATATTACGCTATAGAACAGACTCACAATATAGCTTCTTTGACTGGATCTATAAATATCTCCATTTCACTTGTGGATATTTTGACATCCCAAGGTATTGGTATCAACGGTTTTGGATTAGGCATTCTGACTTCTCTCACTATTGTTGCAATACCATTAATCAGACAAAAGTATCTGGCTGTATAGAAATTGAAGTTGGTGCTCCGGCCGGGATTCGAACCCGGGTCGGGGGGTCGAGAACCCCCCATGCTGGGCCGGACTACAGTCGGTACCACCATAGTATGACACTATGGTAGACTACCGGAGCTTGAGTATGCCAGCCCGGAGCGCGAGAGGCAACCGCCTCCTGTTACAAATAAGGCTTTCCCCCTGTAATAATAATCAATACTAATCAGTATCCAAAATTCATGGTGCAGAAAATAACTGAGTTAGATTACTCCAACTATCTTGCAAAAGCTGTAGTAGTCCACCAACAACATCTTGAGCCCATCCAGTTGCTTGGAGAATGACTGCTATCACAATTGAAACTGTTACTACAGCTAGACCTAACAGGAGACTTTCTTCAACAAGGGGACCACCCTGTTCATTCTGAACGAGATTTGATTCTTCCACAGAGTTACACCTCGAGCTCAAAGCCTCGCTGAACCTTTTAAGGTCCTAAAGAATTGTGAATTCTGTATTGTGCACTTCTATTACCAATGTTTCTTTGATAATTATGCAACAAATTTCATTGGATGACCGTATGCCCACATACTCTCACTAAGTTCTTCCATATTCTCATCATAATTATGGAAGCGCGAAATCAATGAATTTAGAGCTTGTTCAGGATTATTGATTCCTAAACTCCTTGCAAGAGTTCTGAAAGACCCATCTTCAGCAAAACTACCAACATTCTTTGAAATACTGTCATACACAATATTAGTACCCAGAAATGTCAATAGACCATTCTGAATACCCTTGCGAATTTCTACAATTTCTTTTACTCGACGTTTAGATTCTCCTGGCTTTGGTCTTTCCAATGTAACAATCAAATCCATTAACCCAATATTGGATTTTTCGATATTGTGACCAAGAATCCACCTTGTGATTAAACTAGCTGCTGAATCACTATGACATGTTTGAATTGAATGAAGACCAGCTGCTATTGCTTGAAATAGTGCCTTACTATGTTCTACAGTCTGAATCTCTCCAAGAATCAAATAGTCTGGTGATCGATGGAGACATTTCACTATCTCCTCACTCTTACTCATTCTCTTATGTTGTTCATCTACAGGATCAACTTGTAATCTGACCTGATGATGATCAAGTGAAGTTCTGCTTTCAATGGCATCTTCAATGTAGATTTTTCTCCACCATCGCGGAGTTACACTATCAAGAGCATTTAGCAAGGTGGTTTTTCCTGTCCCAGGGCCTCCCGTAATCGTAATATTCAACCTACTAGCTAATGCAAGTAGAAGGATAGCAGCAGCTTCTTTTGTAATTGTACTATTTTCGATAAGGTTTCTTATTGTGAAAGGTTGTTTTCTAGCACGTCGAATCTCTAAATTCAAACCATCTGCACTTAATGGTGGGACACTTGCTGATACACGTAGAACTGATCCTAGTAAACCTAATTCCATCTTTAGTGATGGATTGCTACGATCTAGGTGTAAATTGCTTTCTGAGCGAAGAAAAGTTACTATTCGGGGTACTTCAATTTCATCGAAACTACTAGAAGTAATACACCTACCCATCTTCTGGTGATCAAAGTAAATTAAGGTATTAGGTCCATCTAGATACACTTCTTCAGTCATTTCATCCAGCAAGATTGGAAAAATACGACCAAGGATATTTGTTCGATGAGCTACTATCTGCGCAATTCGTGCTCTTGTATTCTCATTAATCTCGGGGATTTGTTCTTTAATATAGCCTGCTATATCAACAGTGACACGTTCAAGCTGTTTTGTTACAGATTCTCTAAACCCTAATACTGGATTAATTGAACTCTTTATATCTTTGCCAAGATCGCTTAGCAATGAGAGCTCTAAAGCAGTTCTTACAACTGGAAGTTGAATATATCTAATTTGACGGTCTTCCTGTACGTTAAAGAAAAGTGAAACATATGGCCCAACACGATAGATATCAATCATCTCCGTCATATTATGGAATAAATCACAATCTTTACCAACGAAAATAGATTCCCACCCATCCGTAGACCAAGGTGGGTTGGCTAGAATTGGATTCCCTCTAAATCTAATATGAAACAGTCCTCTACTTTTTTCAACTAGAATAGTCGATTTCTCCATAACCTGATTTCCGGATACTAGCTCTTGGCAGTCTAATTTGAACTTCTTTGGACAACTATCACATCGATTAGAAGAGCATTGTATAATCTGAACGCTTTGCTTCATTTAGCAATGACCCCAATCATAATCACCATGGTCCCTAATATGGCACTACCAAGAAATCAACTCTCACTGAATGAGCTCAACCACATCTGATTTTTCAACAATCTTCTTCATCATACCAAAATGATCACGAATACTATATTCAGCAACCTCAGTTGCAGTTGATGTCAATTTTTGAGTAAGGACAGGACGTCTTTCAAACTGAGATGCAATTAAGCGATCACTGGCATAGGCTGCAGAAACAGTGAATATGAATGGATTACGACCCCCACGTTTTGAAGCAGGAATCATTCCTAGGACCATGTGAATTTTCTCTCTAAGCGCATTCTCATAGGATTTAGGAGTCCATCCTCGTGATTTGACTTTGCTCAATACCCGACTATTGTTCATCAGCATAGAAACCACTCTTGGAACATAATCCTTCGGTTTTCGAATTTCTGGTGCATATCCTGTCAATGACTTGAGTCTAAGAGCCTCTCTTACGATGGCTCTAACATTGACACGGTGACCACATTTCTCAAATACACTAGCAATTTCATCAAGTGTTATTGGAGCTTCATTCTTGAACTCTCGTACAGCCATAAGAAGGCATACTGCTATCAATAGAATGTTATTACTGACTTTTCCAACTGATTCTGAAATCACCTTCTTGTAGAGATATGCAGTACGATCTCGCACCTGCTCATTTAACATTAACAATTTCGATACATGATTAAGCGTTCTGAGAGCTCGATATTTGGCCTCATTCTTCCCAATCCGAATTCTAGTACTGTAAATGGTTTTGAGACGTTTGAATTTTTTCTGAGTTCGACCGGAGAGAGATTGCCCATTTGCATCTTGAAAATATCTATCCTTATGGAACCCAATATAGCTACCTAACCCATCTACAATATGCATTCTATTTCCTAAGGAAACATACATAGTTGCATCTGGAGTATTACCTTGTTTTTGTTCTCCCATCTGATATGTTGGCGATACAAACTCTCTAGAGATAACCAAGCCACACTCAGCACATACTATATGCCCACGACTGGTAATAAGAAAACCTTCACAGTCTGGACAGGATCGCGAAGTTATTGAACGAGATTCACATACTTCATCAGTCAAAGACCACACCCAATAAAATGGGGGACTTTCTCTCCTAACTGAGTTTCAGGCATTATTCATCTATTTACACCGGTTGAAAGTTCTACAGGATGTACAATACCATTCTTTACTAGAACTCAATAAGCCTAGCCAGAAAGAGGTATCCGAAAGTATTCTCCTATTTACCGAGAGAATTACACTCTTATTTAATAGCCATGTAAAATTTTTCGGAATCGAACGTTTTTATCTGAGTTGGAGTTGCTTTTTCTAATGTAAATACTAGACGTAAACCTCCTATTGATCCGATGATTTCAAAATCACCATTGTCCGATTTCTTGAAAATAGTACCTTCTACATAGAGTTTAGAACTCTCACCAGTGGTTATCTCTTTAGAATCAATTACAACGTTTACAATTTCTCCAACACTCATTGTTCCAGAGAGCGCTTCAGGTAGTTCAAGTGTGATTGTTGCCCCATCAGCCTTTGATGCCATTTTAATTGTCCTTAGTCTTCTAGTTTCAGTATCATCTACAGATTCAATCACAGTATCCTTGAGTCTTATAACCATTAAAATATCACTCCACAATGTTAGGGGCTTAAAATGAGGCTAGTTAAGTGTTGAGTTAAACCTGTCGCTAGATTCGTGTGCTCTTTTTTAGGCATGAATATGACTTCTTTTTGGTGTTTGCCTGTGCAACAAAGGAGATTAGCAATAGTATCACTATCAGTAATCATTGTTCTGGGAATGACACTATCCGTAACAGCATTCTATTTTGATTTTCAGTATTTTGAAACTGACAAGATGGTGTATGAAGTCGGAGAAACAGTTGATATGGTTGCACGATTAATTGCTGATTTTAGTCCAGAGGGGTGGTGCTATATTTCCTTTGCTGCGGTCACTGACCTAGGTCCCACATTTGCAGACGAATATTTCATTTCAGCTTCACCAAATCCACGTATGCTAAATTCGTCATATACTATCCTACCAAGCGATACAAGTCCAGGTGAAAATGGAAGCACTGCTTACATTATTTTCAACGTTGAGATATTTGATACAGTTTCTCAAGGTGCTGGTGACAACATTGAGGTTCTCATCACAAGAGGTCATCTCACCGTTGTTCCGGTCACTCCTCTGGTCGTACAATCTGACAGTAATGCAACACTGATTTCCCGTGTCGTATCAATCTATGATAATAACGTTGAATATGCCAACGAGTCTATCAATATTCGAATTGATAATCCTAGTGCAGAAACAATACTTGACACTAATACGACAACTAATCCCGATGGTTCTTTTAGTTTCGACTGGAACAGCTCAATGGGGTTACCTGGCACCTATGATCTAATAGTATCAGGAAGTGGAAACGAAGATTTTCTAGGATTTTCTAAATCTTTACCGCTTTCAGTAGTTCCCACAGCTTCTAATCTAACAGTTGTTTCTGCTCCCTCCTCTGTTCAATGCCAATCCCCAGATGGTTCACATTTCGAAAATGTGAACATAACCGTAAGGCACGAAGCAGCAGACTATAGTGGGATATCCGATAGCACACTCTTGTGGAATGCAGGTTTCAACAACGGGGAAATGGCAAATCTTGGAGATGGGTTCTATACTACTGTAATCCCATTTCAAACGCCTCCAGGCTTATATATCATCAATATCACAACATCAAATCCAAAATATCAAGCAAATACTCAATTTATTCCTATTACCGCCAATGAGAACATACTTTACTTTTATCCAGTTCAAACGAATATTTCCGCTATTCATGGAAATACTACATCAATCGAATTTACAATTGAGGAGGAATTTAATTGGGGCCAAGAAATCACATTACAATTCACGGATGATTTTGGTGAATTCTCTATCTCTAAAGGTATAACTCCTCACCTATTGAGTAGTGTACCACTAACAGCTTGGTATAACCTAACAATAGGACCTCATCTAATCACTCCTGAGCCAACTAATGCATACTACAATTTCTCTGAACTATACGAATTCCAGTTCAATGTTATTGGGGAACTCAGTATCAATGTCACCGTAGAATCTGCTTTCTATGGAGAAAATCTTCACATCATCCTTTCGGCCTTTGATCTCAATAATAATACAATCGATATAGTCACCATAATGGCCTATTGCGATAATGAAAGCACTCCCTTTGCAACTATTCCTCAGATCATTACAACTCAACCTATTTCATTGCCACTTCCACTCAGGATTCAAGCTGGAGAACATACATTCAGTTTTGAGATAGCTGCACCATACTTCATATCTTCTATTCAAACGGAAAATGTGACTGTGTGGATGAAGACTAGCATCATCGTAATTATCGAGATTGATGAATCAATTCTTTATGACTGGACCATGGTAGTAAGTAATTCGTCTGGTTCAATCATTCGACCACCACCAATTTTATTCAATGGAATTACTTCTACGGTATCCCTAACGACACGTGAAACTTCTCTAGACATTTGTCCAAGGTTCAATTCAGGGACTAGTAGCTTATCAACTGTTTTGCTGAATTCACGTATTGCTTGATCAGGGAATGGCCAAACTGTCTTCAATCTCATCGTTCTTAGGGTTGGTTTACTATCTTTAGTAGTCATCAACTCCTCAACAGACCTTGATGTAGAACCAAAAGAAATAATCCCCCACTCGGCACTCTCCGGACCTGAAATCTCGAAATCATTTAAAATAGGTGCTGCATCTTGGATTTTGGCTGTAATTCTTCGAATCAGTCTATCGTGGGCTTCAGAATCAGAAGTCTTCCTGAAACCTCGCTCATCATGGGTAGAACCTGTTATCAGAAGATTATGTCCATCTCCAAATTTTGGCATTATTGCATGTCCATTAGAATCCACACCACCATATGATGGTTCACCCATTTTCGCCAATCTTCTGTGTATTTGATTATTACTTTGGGGGTCTATTACTACTTTTTCTCTTGAATGACCTACGACCTCATCAGAAAGAAGAATAACCGGATGTCGAAGTTTCTCTGATAGACTAAACGCTTTGAGTGTGAGTTCGTAGGTTTCTTGGGATGAATTAGGCGCTAATACAATCATCTCATGATCACCATGAGTTCCCCACCTTGCTTGCATGAGGTCTCCTTGAGCTGCTTTTGTTGCTTGTCCAGTACTGGGTCCAGCTCTTTGAACATCCACGATAACACACGGAGTTTCAGTCATTATGGCATATCCAATATTTTCCTGCATCAGACTAAAGCCCGGACCTGAAGTCGCAGTCATCGATAGAGATCCACCCCATGCACTACCTATCACAGCTGAAATTGCTGCAATTTCATCTTCCATCTGCACATAGGTCCCTCCAATTTTAGGTAATTGTTGGGACATGATTTCAGCAATCTCAGATGCTGGTGTAATTGGATAACCTGCAAAAAATCTGCAACCAGCTGCAATAGCTGCCTCTGCACAGGCTTGATTTCCTTGCCAGAAGTTCAATGATTTAACGTTGGGAGACATGATTGCATCTCACAAATGGATTTGTTTACAAGCACAAGATAAGCATATTCTTACGACCGATGAATCACAATTTGCCGATAATCTTTTATCAAATACGTATTGGATGAGCTACTAAGCGATCGTTGTCTAGTCTGGTTAGGACGGAAGCTTCCCAAGCTTTCAAGCCGGGTTCAAATCCCGGCGGTCGCACCAATTTCTAGGTCTTTTATGAAACAGGTTTGGCAACGACACTAGCTTTCATGGCAGCTTGGAATATGAATTGGAAGGCCTCAAGGATGTTATGACCATCTTTAGCAATACTTCTGAATACAGGTACTGAGGACGGAAGTCGTAAATGTTCTCTGAGGTGTCCTTCTTGAACTACTTCAGGAAGATCTTGTTTGTTAAGACATACAACAACTGGTAATGGCCGTTCTTCCTCTGCAATCATCGACATAAGCTCCTTCCAACTTGCAAGGTCCTCATCTAGCAAGTTACTTTGAGAATCAGCCATGAAAATAACACCATCCGCACCTACAAGAACCACCTCGCGGGTAGATCTATAGAAATCTTGACCAGTGGCTGACCAAACATGAGCGTTAACAGTCCAAGATTCATTGAGTGGAAATGGAATGGTTCCGAAATCACAGAACATTGTTCTGCCAACAGTATTTTCAATCGATGTCAGTTTATCAGCATAATCTAGCGACGAAAATAACCATCGAATTGCTGTTGTTTTTCCACTCATTGCAGGTCCAAAGAAAACAATCTTGAGACCAACAGTTCGATTGCCATAGTCTATAATCATGTGTTAATCACCTTAAACTCAAGTACCCCACATACTATCGACCCATGCTCCCAGACCTGATAGTGCACCAAGCTTAACACAGTCCGAAAAGTCTTCATGCCATTCAGCTCGTATGAAATGAATCAAATCTATTAATTCTCCTCCCTCCCATCCAATTGCCTCGTAGAGATTTCGCTCCGTTAGAGTGGTAGATGCTCCAAGCTCTCTAGCAAGTCGGATTCTAGAGAGCAATGTTACAGCTCTACGTGCGGCATGGACATAGTTGCTGATCTCCTCCTCGAAGACATCTTGTGTGAGCTTCTCTGACTCATCATCTAATTTTAGTACTGCATTCACAATATGCTCTGATACATTTGTACCGCGAAGTGATTTTGTTAATAAGCGGCGGATTCTCTCTAAAGATTGCTTTTTCCGAACTAAAATTTTATTGACTATTTTCTTTTCTACATCAAGACTACTATTAGATTGGTTCAGGAGAGTGAATGTTATTGCTGATGGGGAAGTAATTCTAAGTATCCCACAATTACCCGAGTTATTTTGAACATGAGATATGACATCTTCCAAGGTCTTTTCATCTACCTGAACACCAAGAACCATAGTTCCTAATGGTATAGCTAGAATCCAACCTGCAAAACGAGTGATTCTATCCAAGGCTAACCTCAGATTTCCAGACAGTCCACAAACAACAGTTCTGCTGACTTCATAGTTGTGTTTCTCCTCTTCCCAGACAGATAATATCTCTGACTCTGAAGTAAAATCTCTCCAAAAGACCAGTTTATGTCTGTGTGGACAAAGCATTGTAAGGCATTCTGTTATATCGTCCACAAGTTCGATATCTTCTCCTGCGACAATTACAGGTATTCGTTCTAAGACTGAATTAAGTAGTAATGGAAATTGATCACCCATTAGTTCAATCATACGTAGTATTGAATATGTCATTTATCTCTCCTCGTCATGAGTAGACCCCTATCAGAACTTCCTGCGAGAAGTAGTTCCTTTAGGTCATCAGGAACAGCTGGTTTAACCATTGAAACTGAAGAAAGTACTCGTCGAGTTTCTTCTATGTAATGTTTCAATAGTAGTCTCATAAGACCAAGCTTCTGGCTATCTTTATCGACCCAGAGGCTAAATACACCATTAGGTACTGCATAGATGAAGTGTCGAGTTGAACTTGTTTCACACAGAACGGTTTGTAGAGAACTGTTCCTGAGGGTTCTCACAACCCTTTCGGAGGCATCATGTAATGCAAACGACATTGCAGCAAGCCTATCGTTTGTGAATCCTTCTAGGGAAACTCTGACTCCACCACTCAATGATAGAAATACAGAACTAATACCAGGGATAGAATCATGTACTTGTCGTAAAAGGGCTCTCAGACTTAGAGCCTGTGATCGATCAAGTGATATTACAGACCGTGAAATACCGTATGTAGTATCACGACCTTCAGCTACCGCAAATCCTTCAAGCACACGACTTGTTTCATCAGTACTATACGACCTGAGAGGTGGAAGTCTTCCATCAATGTGTTGTCTTAGGAGATACGATAATCTTGATAGATTATCTTTCATCTCAATAAATAATGCTGCAAGATTCACTCTTGGGGCAGTAGTTACAGTAAGAAAGTAATCAGGGTCATTAGGAAGCGATGCAAGAAACACTTTGGATGTTTCTGATTCCATTAGAAGATAGTTGAAATCGCCATGAATTAACTTGGCCACGCCAAAAATCGCACATGTTGAAGATGCTACCGCAAAGACCTCTTCTTTGCTAAACCATACTCCTGCACTTGCTACAGGAAGACCGTCTTTTTGAATTAGGACAACATTTTCAACGCCAGTTATCGTTTTGATATTCTGTAAGGTTTCAGTCAATTCATCGCTCAAGTGCTCTCAGCCCCAGAGAACTCAATGTTCAATTTAGAATCTAATCCGTACTATATAATCTCCACACAGAATGAAAAGACACACTTGGGAATGTCAAATCGCTCCAAGATATGTTGGAACTCGTCTAGAATTTATTCTACATATGAATCAGGGCTGTATCTGGGACCTCTTGGAATACTTCACGTGCTGCTCTACCAACTTTAGCTCTATTCTTTTCAAAGGTATAAACACGGATTACATCCAGATAGCCTTTCATCATTTCAGCTATGTTGGAGTAATCAGATAGATTGCGAGAAACCTTCTTACCATCAATTGTTTCAAAGATAGCAATCTCCATTGGATCCAATTGATGTGGGTTATAGGGGACTGATGGCAAAGTGGGAACATCAACAATGACTTCGTGATTTTCAATTCCAGCAATCGAAGCTATCTCTTCTTCAATACTCTCACGCACTTTTTTCTTTGTGAAAACTTTTGATACAAATCTATCTCCAGTGTGAAGCACTTTTTCAAATACGGATTTGTAGAGAATTCTTGAGTCTAACAAATCCATCATATGTGCTGCTTCTTTTGCATCCTCTGATTCAGATGGATCAATTTCTCTAACCATTGACACTAATGACATATCATCTAGGAGAAGGAATTCATCGGGAGTTTTGAAGCCTGTAAGATTAAGTACATTGTCTGCTGCATTAATGAGTTTGACTAACATCACTTCGACACTACGTACGGTCTTATGATAATACACATTCAGAAACATCTCATATCGTGCTACAAGGAATGCTTCTAGAGCGCCTCTAGCTGCTATATCAAAGTGAAGTTGATAATCGCTGGACACATCAAGACTGTCAATGAGTCGATGAATATCCACTAGACCATAATTGACACCACAATAGAATGAGTCACGAATTAGATAGTCCATCTTGTCAGAATCTACCTGGCCTGCAACGATTCCGCTAACAACTCCATCATATTTTCGGGTCCTGCGTCCTCGAACTAGGTCTGCTATTCGTTTCTTTGAAACTCCTTCGTTTTCAAGAATTTCTCCGACTTCACTCTTCAACACTAGCCATTCTGTAACATCTTCATGATTCTTTCCTTGTTTCTCTAGTAATGATTCTTCGAAGACATGACTGAATGGACCATGGCCAAGATCATGTAACAACCCTGCTAATCTGACTTCTTGAAGTACGTCATTCCCGAGTTTTAGTTTATCCAGAAGTTTCTTGCCAGTACGACCTGCTAGAAACATCACACCTATACAGTGACCAAAACGAGTATGTTCTGCTGTTGGATAAACGAAATGACCACCAGATAATTGCTTTATCCGTCTCAATCTCTGATAAGTTCCAGAGTTTATTATTTTGGCCTCTACATTGGTAATACCAATGAAGTCGTGAATAGGGTCATTGATTTCCATCACAAATTCCATTTCAATCACTCTTTTTTGCAAGTTATATCTGTGGATCGAAAGATCTAATTTCTCGTACTAATTCTTCGGTCGAACTGATTTCGGAAACACACAAGGGAAGATGTATACTATCTGCAATCTTCACAGCAAGCGGATCAAGCTCTTTAACTCCATGTAGAATCACAACTGCAGGCTTTACAGCTACTGATGTACCAATCTGGCTTGCTTTTATAGCAACCATCGGAGATCTTCCAGTTGATACATTTGCTAGGATTGCCCCACGTTGCGTTGTACCACCATATAGTTTCAGCAGCTGCTGAGGTGTCAGGCTTACTATAGCTCGAATACTATCAAGAGCGGTATATCCATAGATATCTCTATCAAGCAGATTATGATGAGTAAGAACATTGCAATCGAGATGTTCCACAAGTAATCTTGAAGGAACTGGAAATCCAAACTCTCTACTATCGATAATTGCATCTGATGCTATTTCTGGAGCTATCAGTTTTTCAAGCGCTACTGCAACTCTACCTCCTTCTTCTCCATCCATTTCAATGAGACCTTCAACAAATCTCTTTATTGTTTCAACACGTGGAGATTTTCTCCTACCGCTCTCATAGTCACTAATTACTGATGGTGATACACTGAGGTGTTTTGCAAGACGTTTTTGTGAAATATTGAAACGTTCGCGCCATCTTCTCATAATTGCACCTGGATTGCTCTCTGCGAGACAAATCTCGCCAGCCATTGCTTCTGCAAGCCTTTGGAGAGCCTCACTTGAGTGCATAAGTCGATTAATTTCTAGGATTCCAGATAAGACTTGTGTACAATGAAATTAGAGATAGAAAGAGTAACCTACCGAAGAACTCAAAGCAGGTAGTTTGTCACATCTTCATGGTTCTATCAATGTTCTTCATATTTGTAGTTGGAACGGCTGGTTCAGGGAAGTCTTTACTAACAGCATCGTTAGAGAAGTGGCTTGTAGGGTCAGATTTGAGCGTCACTGTTGCTAATATAGATCCAGGGGTTGAAAGTCCGCCCTATACGAGTGACGTCGATATTAGGGAGTATGTAGACTATGGTGAAGTAATGAACCAGTTCGGACTTGGACCTAATGGCGCGCTTGTTGCTTCATTGGATATGGCTGTTGGATCTATTGATGATTTACGGGAAGAAATTCTTGATACTGAGAGAGACTATGTTTTGGTTGACTGTCCAGGACAAATGGAGCTATTTGCATATCGAAATTCTGGTCCATTAATGGTATCTGGACTTAGAGGTGATGATCCTGCAATGTCATTATATCTTCTTGATTCAAATATTGCCAGAACTCCAACGGGATACCTTTCTTCAATGCTTCTAGGCGTGTCAATCAATATTAGATTTGGACTACCACAGCAAGCTCTACTCAGTAAATCGGACATTCTCACTGAAGATGAGGTTGAGGAGATTATTCAATGGGGCGAAGAAACATTTCTTCTTGAAGAAGCCCTAGAAGAATCAGCATCGGGTCTCAGTAGAGAATATTCGAAATCTATTCTTGAGATGCTTGGAAATCTGGATACAGCAACTGGTACTATACCTGTTTCCGCTAAAGAAATGACAGGCTTTGATATTCTCTACGGAGAATTACAAAGAGTGTTTTCTGGTGGAGACAATCTATACGAGTGATGACAGCTTGACTGCCTATTTTGCATATATTTCAGGAGAAAATATCGGACTAGCCAAGGCAGAACTAGAAGTATTATTGAACCAATTCTCAATTGATAAAGAAGTAACTTGGTTAAGGCGTTTCGCTAGAATAGTGATGCCAATAAATCCGACAGATTTTCTCTTGAAAAGAGCTGCTCTTATTCAATATGCAGGTATCATTTTGTATAAGTCAAGCTCAGTTGATGATATAACTAAAGGACTCTCTGATGATGATTGGATTATTCATATTTCCAAACAGGATAGTTTTGCAGTCAAGACTTTGTGTGTAGGGAATGAAAATGACATGGATATGAGATTGCAAATTGAAAGGAATCTTGGTGCGCACATCAAGCAGGTTACTGGAGCAAATGTCAATCTGAGAAATCCTTCAATTCAGATTCTAGTTCTAATAATGTCTGACGGGATAATAGTATGTAAATCAGATACGTCAAAACTTAGAGCGTTATTGAGAGGAAGAGAACCAGGCAAGAAAGAATTCTTTCATCCAAGTATGATGAATAGTTCATTAGCTAGAGTGATGTGCAATCTTGCAGGGGTACAAAGTGGTGATATTGTACTCGATCCATTTTGTGGGGGCGGTGGAATTTTGTGCGAAGCTTCGTATATTGGAGCTTCGGTTATTGGGATCGATTTGAGCTGGAAATTATTGATTGGTGCCAGAGTAAATCTCAGTAAAATTGGTTTGAAATATTCATTAATTCAAGGAGATGCTCAACACCTCCCAATCAGTTCTGTAGACCGTATCGTTAGCGATCCGCCCTATGGACGAGCTAGTTCTACCAGAGGTACCAAGGCAATCAAACTCATAGAGTCATTGCTTGAAGAAACAAATTCTATTCTACAATCAAAAGGGGAATGTCTTTGTCTTTGCAGTGACAGTGAGATGAAATTATCCCAAATTATAGAGAATGCCGGTCTTACTGTTGCGCGTCAGCTTAGTATGAGAGTTCATAGTGGGTTGGTTCGAGATATTGTAACAGTCAAAATCTAAGATATGACTCGCCCATCTTTTGTGCGAGGACTAAACCAATCAAGAAATTCTTCAAACTGAGACTCTGATTCGAACTCTAAATTGATTTCAATTGAACCAAGAGGTGGATTTTCATGAATATTATCGAGGAGTCTTAATTTTCCAGCATATGCAGCTTGTTTATCAAAATACATGAATGTAGTAAACTCATCAAGATTCTTTAAAAGACGTACTCTAACAGCATCGAGTATTCTTTTATCATGAACCATTTGTCTTAGTATTGTAAAATTGTTTCTGCTCAAGTTAGATGAATAGATTTCTGTAAATTCATCGAATTTTGTTATTGATAGCGGAATTGGCCCCCAAATATTCTCTATTGCTTTCTCAACTCTCTGAACTTCCTCTGTAGGATGAACAATACATCTAATCGTAGATTTCATTTCAGGTCAACTTCGCCACAAGTTCCTTTGCAGAATTTTGTATATCATCAAGAGCCCCCTCATTAATTAACATAATATCGCTTAATGCAATGACTCCACCCAGACCTACTGATATTTCTCTAACATCACGTTCCCTGAAAATTTCCCAAGATGAAGGAGCATCTTCACGATTTCTCTCCTGTAATCTCGAGAATCGTATTTTTGGAGATGAATGTACACAGACAATCACTAATTCTTCTGCATAATCATCAAAAACATCAATTTCTGCAATACTTCTACAACCTTCTATTACAATAATGTTTGATTCTTGATTGCAAAGACCATCAAGACAACGGATTGCTACTGCACCCGGACCATACGATTCCCTTAGTTCAAGCATAACTTTCTTGGTGTTCTCAGGATTTGCTTCTAATCCTCGATTTCTGGTTTCTTCACGGATGACATCACCCATGGTAATTAACGGATAGCCTGCATTGCGAAATGCATTTGCCACCTCACTCTTTCCAGCTCCAGGCATACCTGTAATCATTATTATTTTCAGGATAATCATCCACCAGTCAATCACGTTTCTCTAGATGGTATAATTGGGTCCACTCTTGGGTTTTATCTTATCCAATATTCCTCTAACTATTTCCGAAGTTATAATGCTAGATTCATCAGATATTGCAATATGAAGTGATTCTTTAAGAATACGGTCTCGCAGGTCTCTACCAGACAAACCTTCAGTCATCTTCGCAACTTCTTGCAAATCAATCTCCATCTCTAGTGGCAAACGTTTGCTGTAATTCTGTAATATACTAAGTCTCTCCTCAGTACTAGGTAATGCAAATTCAAAGACGGTATCGAATCGGTTCTTGATTGCTGGATCAATTAGTGGTAATGCATTGGTTGCACCAATGACAACTACGCCAGCTGTTCCAGCTGTATGGTCTAACTCCCCTAAGAGTGCTGTTACAACTTCTGACACATCGCCACGTATTGATTGGAATGATCGAGTGAGACCGATTGCATCAAGTTCGTCAATGAAAATGATGCTTGGTGCATTCTTTCGGGCTTCATCAAAGAGAGTACTAATTCTTCTACCTCCATCACCAACATGAACTCCAATCAAATCAGACGCTTTGGCAAAAAATATCTTGGCATTGGCTTGATTGGCTACAGCTTGTGCAGTCATTGTTTTTCCAGTTCCAGGAGGCCCATAGAATAAAACTGCACGAGGTGCCCATTCCCCAAATATAGATGGATTTTGAAGATATTCAAGAATGAGTTTGCATTTTCGTTTAATAGGGTCGTGACCTACTACTTCATCTAGGGTGATTAAACGCGTAGAAACAGATTCCGTAACAGTAGATTGAGATTCTAGATGAATTTTGGTGTCTTTTGAAATGATTGATTCCTTAGGTTCGACTTCTAATACTTGGAATGCATAATCCGGCATGATATATCTATCAAATAGATAGAGACCTTGACGTACAATTGTCCCCATCCATTGCTCACGTGCATAATCTGCAAAAAGCTCTTCACTATCAATCTCTAGACCTGCTGATCTTGGATCTCCTTTAATTCTGAATGGATATCCCATGTCTCTCAGAACAACGCTTTTTGCACTGGGGACTTCAATACTTCGTTTCTTTGTAGATTTCTTCGAGCTTTCCTTCGGCGAAGTCTGAATTTCAATGCTAGAATCTTTACGTTTTGTCAATGTTTAGACAGTCACCGTGGCATCGTTTAGTGAAAGTCCTTTAAGAGTTATCTTAGAACCAATTTATCGTCAGGATAATATTGTCTAATTGCATAACCCAATATGTGGTGATGATAAGTGAGTGAACTTGTTAGGGCATTTCTAAGTATAGATATCGAAAACAAAGCACTTCTACCACAAATCTCCGAAACTCAAAGGAAACTAGATACCAGTCTTGCCAAGATGAAGTTCGTCGAGATTGAAAACATCCATTTCACTATGAAATTCTTTGGAGATACCTCACTAATACGAATTGGTGAGATTAGAGAGTGTTTAAATAAAATCAAAATTGAACCATTCGAAATCATGGTGCATGGAGTGGGGGCTTTTCCCACTAAACGAAAGCCTCGAGTGATATGGATTGGTGTGACCCAGAATGCTGATCGTGTACGAAGCATAATCATGGAGGTTGATTCACGATTGAAGGAATTGGGATACCAACCTGAGAAACAGAAATTCACTCCTCATGCTACTATTGCAAGGGTCCGTTATATCAAAGACGCTGAACAACTTGCCAACAACCTTGATGATTTAGTAAATCAACCAATTGGTCCTATGACCGTATCAAAATTAAGTATGAAAAAGAGCACATTGACCCCTTCAGGTCCTATTTATGAAACACTATGGACAATTTCCTAGAATTTAGGATTATGGAATCAATGGTGGGCCGGGGGAGACTTGAACTCCCGGTCTCTTGCATTCTGTGACTAGAGGCGTAATTCCTTAGTCGCCCCAAGCAAGAATCATACCAAGCTAGACTACCGACCCATGCTGATGATGCCGTTACGTGATTCCAAGATAAAGATTGCCTAGCGTATAATTAGAACACATGTTCCAATAATCTCAAGACTTTCACAGAATCACCTCTTTCCTTCAGATTTATCAGATGGTTCGGTGTATTCTATGGATTGGAGACCTTACTGATGGTGACTGATCTTGTTTATCATGATATATTTCTAAAACATGAGATGTCTATGGGACATCCTGAGAGTCCAGATAGACTGAGAAGTGCAATGAGTTATGCAAAAAAAGCAGGACTCATTGAAAATGATAGACTTAATCTCCTAACACCTGAACCCGTGAGCTTGGATACAGTCTATAGCATCCACGATAAGCATTATCTTGATGGGATAAGAAAGAAGTCAGAGCAGGGTGGGGGCTTCTACACTTTAGATACTGCTGTTAATCAGTATACTTTCCAAGCTGCATTACTAGCTGCAGGGGGAGGAGTTAATGCTGTTGATAGAATAATGGCTGGATCTACCAGTAATGCATTCGTTTTATGTCGCCCTCCTGGACATCATGCAGAAATCGAACGTGCATTTGGATTCTGTTTCATCAACAACATCGCTGTTGCAGCAAATCATCTTATTCGAAATCATAAGTTAGATCGTATCATGATAGTTGATTATGATGCTCATCATGGAAATGGTACTCAGAACTCATTTTATTCTTCAAATCAGGTTTTGTATGTTGGATTGCATCAGGACGGTCGAACTCTCTTTCCAGGATCAGGATTTCCTGATGAGATAGGGACAGGTAAAGGTCAGGGATATACTTTGAACTTGGCAATGTATCCAGGTGCTGGTGACAAATCCTATGAGCTAGCATTTACTGAAGTAATAGAACCTTTAGCAAAATCATTCAAACCTGAGTTCATACTGACATCTATCGGATTTGATGGACATTACAAAGATCCACTAACCTCACTAGGTCTTACTACATCAGGTTTCTCTATGATGAATAATCGACTAAACCACATTGCAACCACTCATGCCTCAGGCAAGCTGGCATGTTTCTTAGAAGGAGGGTATGATCTGACTGTCATGGGAATGTGTTCGTTGAATCTACTCGAAGAATTAATCGGAATAGAAATTACCGAATTCGATGAGAAACATACAGAGAGTGAGAGTTGCACGCAATATACTAAAGATCTTATTGACCAGGTAACAAAAACTTCTCCATTGCTATGAGGTGAAATCTTCAAGCAAGGTCTGAATTGAATCCGAATCTTCTGTATCTTCTATGGGTTCAATATGAGGTGTGGATGATTTTACTTCTACTCCCAGCTGCTTTTTTATTGATTCTGCAATTGTGGTACCGATTGTCGGAATTCTTGCGAGTTCTTCAACCGGTATTTTGTATAGTTCAGTAAGATTAGACAAACCTTGATTGTGAAGCATTCTTCCTCGAATTCTACCAATACCTTTCAGATTCACAAGCTCCAAGATATCCGCACGTACACCATATTTTAACCTTGAACGGAGACCGCGTAGTGAAGGGATGTGTCCAGGGCAGTCAGTTATTCGGGCTATTTCTGAAGCTGCATAAATTAACCATTCTGCAGATTGTACAAATCTGTGGACATCACCCATACCCACATTGTAACGTTCGGTAATATCTTTCTCAGTAGTTTCCAAAATCCATTCTTGAAGTATCCTAGCTGTTTTTATTTCTCCTAGGAATTCAGTATAACCAGTATCCAGTTCATCAGGATATTCAATCATGAGTTCCTTGAAATGGTCTTCAATGAACACTTCTGTGTCTTCTATTTCAGATTGTGCTATGTAGGTCACTGGTTGATCAGGTGTATGACAAATCATATGCAAGATGCCAAAAATGGTATGAGTTTCAGACTCTGACAGTATATCTCGAAACATGATTGCAGTCTGTGGATCGATGTATAATCGTGATGCACGTTTACCTAAAGCAGTTGCAGTGTACAAATCTGAGGGTGTTGTTTCAATAAGCCGGCCTTCATTCAGAAATTCAATAGCAGAAGATACGTGGTGGTTGATTTTACGTTGTTCATTATTACTGGCAAAGAATGTATTTGAAATGAGTTCATCAACTTCTTTACGATTATTCGTTAGTTCTGTAGCAATTGCAGCTAGTAGATGAGCCCTTAGGGCAGATTGCGACTTTAATTTAGAGAATATTTCCTCTGGTTCTGAGAGAATATAATGATCGATAAGAGCATTCTTTTCATCTTCAGTCTTAGCAATAAGGACTGCTTCACCATATTTGTCATACTTGGGTCGACCAGCTCGACCAGCCATCTGTTTGTATTCAAGTATGGGGATGGGGTGATTTCCACGGTTCTGCTCAAAACGTCGATAATCACGAATGATTACCCTTCTTGCAGGAAGATTTACTCCTGCTGCAAGAGTAGGTGTAGCTACAATTACTTTCAACAGATTCTCCTTGAACGCATCTTCAATAAGAGCTCGTTCTTGGTTATCAAGCCCAGCATGATGGAAAGCTACACCAGAAGCAACCAGTTTTCCTAGTATCTTAGATATCTCAGGAGCTGAGGTTTTATTACCAATTTTCTTTGCGATTTGTACTAGCAGCCTGAGTGCATCATCTGAGAGATATTTTCGAAGAAATGGGGCTAAACGCTTTGCCATAGAAATTGTTGATTTTCGACTAGATACGAAAACAAGAACCTGCCCCTTCTCATCAAGTGTGTCGCAGACTATATCCGCAATCTCTTCCTTACGAACACGGCGTATGTTTTTGATTGATCTTTGATTCGTTTCAAGATTTTCAAAATCTATAGTTCCATCAAGATACACCCCTTCACTTAGTGGAACAGGTCTCCAATTACTCTTTACAAGTGCTGCGTCAAGCCATTCCGCAATATCACTTGCATTTGATATTGTAGCACTCAATGCAACAATTTGAGTTTCTAACATTTGTCTTAACTTGGCAAGAACCATCTCTAATGTTGGGCCTCTTGATCGATCATTGATGAGATGAACTTCATCTACTACAACTATGCCGATATCATTGATCCAATCCACTTTATTTCTAATCAACGAATCAGCTTTCTCAGTAGTGAGGACAATAATATCCGCCTCCCCAAGTTTCGTTCCGGATGAATCAAAATCTCCTACAGACATTGCTATTGAGATGCCTAACTCTTCGTACTTTTTGAAATCAGAATATTTCTCTCGAGCAAGAGATTTCAAAGGAACAAGGTATAGTGCCTTTCCACGCCCGTCTAGAATTGTCTTCAACATGCAAATTTCAGCTACCAATGTCTTTCCAGAGCTAGTGGGAACTGCCAGCACAAGATTAGAACCTTCCAAGACTCCTGTGCCAAAGGCCTGTTCTTGTGGTGGGAATAGTTCCTTTATTCCGAGACTCTGAAGATGGCTAATTATTTTCTTATTGATGGTAAGTTCTTCTAGGCTCGTCATGTAATTCCTCACATATTTCCAGTGATCGGCTCATATTCAGAATTAATTCTGAGAATGACGTATTTTTCCATCTCTTGGGCTATAGAGTATTCCTTCTGCTAGAAGTTTATCAATTACTTCTTCAGCTTGCTCCTTAGCAAGACCCATAGAAACTGCTCTTTGAACCAATGCATCTTTGTTTACGGTGGAAGTGCCTTCAGCCTCCATATCTCGAATTGCTTTGATGATAGTATCAGAAGAACTCCTTTGAGATGCACTCATCCTTGATACAAGTTTGTCAATGTCAATTTTACCAGTGACTCTGTCAAGCGCCACCATTCGTAGCGAATCTTCCATCAATCGAACTGCTGCTTGAGCATCCTCTTTAGACACCTTAGGTTGGAGTGCCATTCTCGCTCGAGCTTCAGAAAGACGTACCAGTGATTCCAGTTGTCGTGCTGTTATTGGAACTGCAGCTCCACCCTCAGCACTCTTTCGCAAGTCAACATAGAAGTTCTCAATGACTTCAGCAGCCTCCGGTGTTAGTTGAGGAATCACATAACGATTTGCATAACCGATGTATTTCTTTAGAAATTCTTGTGATACTGGAGGGATTGATGGTGCATCCTTACTCCTTTTCATTTGATGCATGTTTAGGATAAATTGTGCAAGTTCCCTGTCCCTGGTGGCTTCGATAGTGTCAACCATAATCCAAATCAAGTCAAATCGAGATAATATCGTGAATGGAAGTCTAATATTATCCTGAACTGATAGTGACGATTCGTACCTGCCCAATGTGGGATTCGCCGCCGCAAGTATTGATGTTCGGGCATTAAGTGTGGCGACAATACCTGCTTTTGCAATACTAACTGTATGTTGCTCCATAGCTTCATGTATTGCAGTTCTATCTGTAGGATCCATTTTATCAAATTCATCAATACAGGCAATACCTTGGTCCGCTAGTACGAGCGCTCCAGCTTCAAGGGTCATCGCTCCCGAATCAGCATCGTGTATAACAGCTGCTGTGAGGCCTGCAGCACTGCTTCCTTTTCCTGATGTGTACAGAGCTCGAACTGCCAATCCCGCAACAAACTTCAGTATCTGGCTTTTTCCCGTTCCGGGATCTCCAATCATAAGAATATTCGATTTTCCACGTAATTTTGTTCCGTCAGCAAGAATTTTACTAACTCCACCAAAAAGCAACAATGCAATAGATTCCTTAATGGTAGTGTGACCTTGAATTGAAGGTGCAATAGATGCTACAATTCTCTCATGGACATAAGGATCATCTGCAAGTTCCCTGATTTGTTTTTCATCCTCTTCAGAAATTTCAATCTGTTCATGTTCTTTTTCAGAAATTTCAACACCATTGGCTTCAATGAATACATTGAACGTAGCCAATCTTCCACCTCTTCTGGAAAAATCAGGCGTTGTTTCAAGAATCCCGGTTACTTTCACTAAATCTCCAGGGCGAGATATATCAACAATATCTCCCTCTAGAACGATGTCAATAGAACGAGGCATTTGGCCAGGAGGTAACTCGTCAGGAGATTCTTGGATTCTAACCTTCTGCCAATCCCGAAATAGTGACTCTTGAGCGAGAAGTCTCATTGGCGTCTTTTTATCACACAGTGGGCATCTTACTGGTTCAGTATATCGACCCTCTTCTTGTGTTTGTGGAATTTTCTCATCACATATCCTACATTGAAACATTGCTTGCACTAGAAGAGGTTTTACCTCACTAGCTCTCATCATAATTCCACTAACACGTACTAGTTTACCAATATGTTTGGCGCGAATAGCACGTAATGGAACATGTTCTGAATAGTTAGTAATTCTGGCTTTGATTAATGTTGTATCAATGCTACTAACATAATCCGGATCTTCAACCCGCAAAACTGCAATGAGTGCATTATTGACTGTTTCAATGAATTTGGGAGGGTCTTCTGCAGCAAGGGTCATAAAGACATTATCAAAAGCAATTAAATCTTGAAAATCGATGGCTACAGACGTTTCGTCATTGATTGACATCTGTTGTACCCTCGTCCAGTAGGTCAGAGTTCCTTGGTCATCTTTGTAAGTTCTAAGAAACTCTTCAAATCTTTCTTGAGATTCATCATAACTGGACATGTTTATTCTCCTCGATTATTTGTTGGGCACTGTAGAGCAATTGCAATCAATCTAACTCCTAATTCTTCAGGTTTTGTATTTTAAGGACACTATTACTCTTTGTCTACTCCATTACATTTTGGCGCCATCCAGAGAGTAGTTCTACAAGCTCTTCACACAGCCATCTTTCTTCATGAGCCATCTGATTCCGCTTTTCTTGATATGCACCTGATTTTGCTACGCGTAGAATCTTTGATAACCTTGTTTCAACAAGGAAGGGGGTCATTTTACGTAATTTTTCCACTTCATCGTATTTTCGTGGATCCATTGATGTTTTATCACTCTGAAGGCGCATAGTCTTCCTAGCAATAGCTGTGTAAAGAAATGGCTGGAATGTTTGTAATTTGTGAGGCTGTTTCTCTTCTTCTCGATAGAGGTTTTGAAGACGTCTTAGTGATTCATATGCATCTTCAGGAACGATGTCAACATGCTCGTACTTGAGGAGCTTCTCAATCACCCAGTTTGGCAAAGTAGCACGGTCTCCTTTCTTGAAAGGACCGAATTTTTCTCCTTTGACTGTTATTTGTGGGACATTTCCCTGAAAAATACAATCCCGCGATTCATTGAGAAAGGCCATTTCAAACCGTTTCATAATATCTTTGGAGTCATTGAATAGTTTCATTTCAGTACATTTTCTCTTATAGATGATATGAGATAAAGCCCTTGCTCTACAAATATGAGTCAAAATGATTAATGACATAGGTCATTCGTATTTTTACAAGTGTCGGGAGAAGCTTTTAAGGAATCAACGGTGACTCAACGAAATGACTTGTATTGTACTCGATATTTGCTGAATGGAAGGTAGTCAATAATGGATTTGGATTTGTGGACTGAAAAATACCGCCCACCCACCTTGAGTGGCATTATTGGTCAAGAGTCGATAATTGAGAGTTTGACCAGATTCGTGGAAACCAAGGCTGTACCTCACTGTCTCTTTACAGGACCTCCAGGTACCAGTAAGACAACAGCGGCAATGGCAATGGCAAAGGATCTCTTTGGGGATACCTATGAACGAAATTTCATGGAGCTCAATGCGAGTGATGAGAGAGGTATTGATGTAGTTCGAAACCAAATCAAGAATTTTGCAAGAACAATGCCTTCCGGAGATGCACCATTCAAGATTCTAGTTCTGGATGAAGCAGACCATTTGACTTCAGATGCTCAACATGCTTTACGACGTACAATGGAATCTTATGCTCAATCTTGTCGAATGGTTCTAATTTGCAATTACTCAAGTAGAATCATACCTCCAATACAATCAAGATGTGCGATATTCCGATTCTCTCGTTTGGATGAAAAAGGCATCTCTAAACGTTTGAAGTACATAGCCAAGCAAGAGCAAATTACTCTTGAGTCAAGTGGAGTCGATGCGATTCTCTATCTTACAGAAGGAGATATGAGAGCTGCAATCAACCTTCTTCAAGCAGCTTCTTCTACCGGTGAAGCAATCACCGATAAAATTGTGTACGCGATTTCGGGAAGTGCAAGTCCGGAAACCATAAAGACCATGCTTACAGATGCAAGAGAACAACGACATCTCGAATCACTACAGTCTCTCAGAAAACTAATCTATAACGAAGGAGTATCTCCAGTTGATTTAGTGAAGCAGATACACAAAGAAATTCAGGCACTTGACTTTTCGCATTCACAACAGATGTCTGTTCTTGAACATATCGCAGAAATCGAATTTCGAATCGGTGAAGGAGCCAATGGTGAAATTCAGCTTGCTGCGTTATTGGCACACATAGGGATAGGCAGTGATGCTAGTGAATAGCAATAATCTTCCTTGGCCAGAGAAACATCGGCCAAGGAGTCTTGATCTAATTGTTGGCAATCCAGAGAGAATACAAAATTTGAAAGCGTGGATCTTATCTTGGAAGACACGTATACCAGAAAAACGTGCAGTGTTATTGATAGGGCCTCCTGGTACTGGAAAGACTGCTTCAATTGGGGCACTTGCAAATGACTTGGATATGGAAATCGTAGAGTTTAATTCGAGTGATAAGAGGAATAAAGACAGTATTGAAACTCTTGTTTGGAGAGCGGCATCACAACAAACACTTGACGGAAGACCAAGGATCATTCTTCTGGATGAGGTGGACGGTCTATCTGGCACTAGTGATAGAGGTGGCATTGGTGCGATTATCAAAGTGATCAAGAGTTCAGTTCATCCAATAATGATGACTGCGAATGATCCTGATAGTCCGCGACTGAAAGATTTGTTCAAGATTTGTCAAGTATATAATTTTGAACCAATTGATTCAGAGAGAATGAGTGAAGTTCTTACAAGAATAGCTAAATTGAACAAAGCTGAAGTATCCCAAGATATTATTGATCAAATTATTGATAATTGTGCAGGAGACCTTCGGGCTGCAATTTCTGACCTTGAAGCATATGTAAAACGTGGTACTAAACCAGAATCTGTTGACTCAGCTATCCGAGATATGAGGCGTGGTACAGAAGACACTCTTCGTAGATTATTCATGACCACGGATCCAAAATTAGCAAGGAAACTACTATCTGAATCTGAATTAGACCACGATTCATTGATTCTGTGGCTAGAAGAGAACATCCACCTTCACTTTCTAACTCCAGATGAATTAGATAAAGGCCTCGACAGTTTGTCGTTGGCTGATCTATCATTAGGACGGATAATGCGAAACCAGAATTGGAAGCTTTTAGCATACATGTATGATTTTCTCGCAGTTGGGGTGGCCGGTGGACGGACAGATACACCATACAGGAAGGTTAGCTATTCAAGACCAACTTGGCCATTATTAGTATTTCAAGGGAATAAATCACGGGAAAAGAGGACAGATGTTCTTTCATCCCTATCACGGCTTACAGGAGTATCAAAACGAAGAGCGGTAAGGACCCACCTTGATACGATAACAGAAATTGTTGGAATCTCTCCCAGTAAGACTAAGGATTACGCTGATTGGTTGGGCGTTGATAAGGCATCATTGAAGAAGAGAGGTAAGAACTAAATCCGGAAAGCGTATTACTCGTTCGTCTGATGAAGTCCAGTCTATCATTTACTATTTTTTGCACTCTTTTCAGTCCATATTTGCTAGGTATGAGCGAGAATGGAACTATTGTTTCCATAAGTATCAAGTTTTCAGGAGGGGCTGGTTCAATTCCACCTCGATTTCTTTTGCGTATGCCCTGAATCACCTCAAGAATAACGTCTGGTTCCATTCTATATAGACCAATTTCAGTCAGCACAGTTACAATCTTTCTTACAAATTTCCATAGAAAACTAGTACCAAACACATCAAGGAACGGTATTCCTGAATCTTCACCAGTTGATATGTTAAGAACAGTAGTTATAGTATTTCGATTATTGTCTGGTTTTGAAAGAAGATTGAAATCTTTTGAACCAATAAGTAAGGAGATACCTTTCTTGACTTGATTATAATCAATGTCTTTCCATATTGGGGCAAGATAGTAACGATAATGACGCATCAATGCACTAGAACGTGGTCGAAATCCTTCAGGAGCTCTAATTTTTGCCCAGAGTACAATATCCTCAGGAAGATGCTTGTTAATCTGATCTATATTGAGCTGTTTATTGGTTGTCAATAATACCAGTTGTCCAAAACTATGAACTCCTCGGTCAGTTCTTCCTGATAGTTGGACTGTTTGTTTAGAATGAGGCTCTTTACTCCAAGCTTGCATTGCATCAATGAGTTCGCCTTGCACAGTTTTCAGTCCTGGTTGTAACTGTGACCCATAATAGTATTCTCCGAGATAGAACAGACGTGCAAGATAGTCTGTCATGTAGTAACATCTCCCCTTATGATTTCCAAATATCAAAGAGACTCTTCAAAGAACGAGCTCGCAGATCCTCAGCTTTGTAGCGATATATCTTAATCCTGCCAAATATCTTCTCTTCAATGAGACCTGATTTTAGCAATACTTCCAGATGTGATTTTGTTGAACTGTGATTCAGATTCACCCTTCTGCAGAGTTCCGAGATATTTAGCTCACTAGATGTAGCAAGTTCTTTGAGTATCTTGATTCTTCCTCTTGAAGAAAAAAGGTCTTCAATACCGATTTTTTGTGAAATTTCAGTGTCCAAGGATAAATCACAGCTCCTGGGAATCTAATAGAGATGCAATGAATTGTTCAAGCATTTCTGCAGGAACGTCAGAAAGACCTATGAGTGTAGTTTGACCTCTCTGTCCACTTCCCGATCGTTTTGTATCAATTATTCCGTGTGAAGTAAGGTCTTGGACCCACTCCCAAATCTGCGTATGCGCTCTCGGCTCCTCATTATATTCTTCACAAGACGATTTGTACATCTCCTCAACTTCACCCATTGTCACGTATGCTCCGCGAGTTTCTTTCAGTTGTCTTGCTAGAGCTAGCAACAATATTCGATGCATTTGTGATAGGGTTGTGAAGACTTCTTTCCGGAGTTCCGGGTGTGTGTCCGCCTTTGCTTGACGTGCATAATCTGGCACTACGTGATTAGTTTGATCCCTGTCTGCCTGCTTTCCTGATCGCCAGAGTAATTCTATTGCATATCTTGCATCGCCTCTCTCGGATGCAATATCAGAGATTACTTGGATGGTTTCATCCATGACCACATTTTTCTCAAACGCCATATCTACTCGATGTTTGAGAATGTCATATAGTGCAGTTCTGTCGTATTTAGAAAATCGAAGGATGTTTCGTTGTAGTGTACTTAGTGTACTAGGATCTAACAATTCTTCATCAAGGGGAATTTTCCGTCCTATCCCGATAATAGATACACGTTGTTTTGCGTTTAATTGATCATCGGTAAGTCGTGTCAAATCATATAGAATATCAGAACCTCTCTGTTTGATGAAATAATCAAGTTCGTCAAGAATGAGTAATAGGTATCTATCTTCTTCTTCCAACACCTCAACAAGCATCTGTAATAGTTCTTCAGGAGAATGACCACGGCGAGGAAATTCGGGTTTGAATTCTCTAAGAGCACGTAGGAAGACAAGATATGATGTTTTATTGACTCTACAATTAATGTGGATATTATGTAGTCGAATATCCCTTCGTACTGCAGCTTGAACTATTTGTTCTGCGAATCTTTTTGCTGCTGCAGTCTTTCCAGTACCAACAGGGCCCTCGATAATGAATCTCTGACTTGTTCTTCCAGGTGAAGAAATTAGGGTCTTAAAGTTCTGCGCAAGGGCTCTTAGCTCGGCCTGTCGATGAGGAAGATTTTCTGGCACATAATCTATCGATAAGAACTGCTCTGACTTGAAGACTGTACGTCTACTCAATTCATCTTCAATGTAATCATGAGTCATGGCAGTCAAAGAGAAATCTGTTGATGCGTCCTTAAATACATTTGCGGACTGTACGATTAAAAGTATATTCGAAGGGTAGGTTACCGAAAGTATTGGCGAGCTCCTAACTCAAGATCCATATCATCGTCAATTATGACTCATCGGGGTCATAGCAATCATCACTCGCCACTATCAGATTGTATTATTATACCGATAAATCTGACGAAAAGAGAATTAATCTATGAATTTTAGCGAACGATTTATACGAAGTGCCGTTTCAGCAGCCGCAGTTAATGTATGCTGAGAACTTACTATGTGTCAAATAGAGGGAATCATAATTGAGTAAAAAAAATAGTAGTTCAAGATTTGTCTTCGTTACTGGAGGAGTTCTCTCTGGTATTGGAAAAGGTGTGACGACTGCATCAATTGCTAAATTGTTACAATTTCGAGGATATAGTGTTCGAATAATCAAAATTGATCCCTACCTAAACATCGACCCTGGTACACTCAACCCGATAGAACATGGAGAGGTATTTGTCACAGATCAAACATGGAAGTTCAGTCCTGTGGAAGGATTCGACTTCAAGATATCTGAGATTGACCTTGATTTTGGCACGTATGAACGCTTTACTGGGATGGAAGTCCATCCATCTCAAAATATCACATCGGGACAGATTTACATGTCCGTTATTCTTGAAGAACGAAAGGGCGGATTTCTTGGCAGAACCGTTCAAATAATTCCGCATATCACAGATCGGATTAAACAAAGAATTTGGGATGTCATCAATAAAGACCCAGTTCCTGATGTACTACTCGTAGAGATAGGTGGTACTGTCGGAGATATCGAAGCTATGCCGTTCCTTGAAGCTGTCCGTCAACTTGTGCGAGAAGTTGGAAGAAATCGAGTCGCGACAGTTCATGTCACTCTGGTTCCCTACATGAAATCAGTAGGTGAATTCAAGACAAAACCTACACAGCATAGTGTAAGAACACTTCAGAGTTTAGGTATTCAGCCAGATATTATGATTTGTCGGTCTGAGATGCCATTGTCTACTGCCGCCAAAGGGAAGATTGCCCTTTTCTGTAATGTTCCAGAGGAACAAGTGATTTCAAATCCTGATATTCCGATAATCTACCAACTCCCATTGTCGTTTGAGGAGGAAGGTCTAGGGGAGATTCTTGTCAATCACTTTGCCTTAGAATCTCGAGACCCTGATACTGACTCATGGTGTAAGATTGTACAATCCTTTGAGAATCCTACAGAAAAAGTAGTAATTGCAATGCCTGGGAAGTACACTACACTGGGTGATTCTTACAAAAGTATCAATGAAGCACTTAGCCACGCTGCAGCTGCATGCAATACCCAAGTCGAGATAAAATGGGTTGAAACTGAGGAACGGGCTACTGAAGAATGCCTCCTTGAAGACCTTTCAGATGTTGATGGTGTTTTACTCACACCAGGATTTGGGGAGCGTGGTGTTGAAGGAATGATCTGTGCTGCAACAGTGTCTCTAAACACAAAGATTCCTTTGTTGGGAATCTGTTATGGAGCTCAACTATCTACGGTAGCTTTTGCAAGAAAGATAATGGAGTGGAAAGGCGCCAATACCACCGAAGTAGATCCTGACAGCCTCTATCCTGTTGTAGATTTGATGGATGAACAAAAGCTTACAGAGGATAAAGGTGGCACCATGCGTCTAGGTGGCCATGATGTTGTTATTGTTGGAGGCACAAAACTTCAAGAAATTTATGGCCGAACCCATGTGCATGAGCGATTTCGACACCGTTTCCACCTAATAGAGCGGTATCTTAGAAAGATGGCTGACAAAGGGCTCAAGATTGCAGCATATGATACCACTAATCGAATAATTAATGCAATTGAACTCACTGATCATCCATTCTGGATAGGGGTTCAATACCACCCTGAGTTCAAATCACGACCCGGAGAGCCACATCCACTTTACTTGGGGTTGATAAGAGCAGCTCTGGAATACAAACAGGTGAGAGTGAAAAGCTAGTGGACAAGAATCTCGACATGCTCCTATCGCAACTTGTTGAAGAGATAGAGCGAATCGAGACAACAAAGAATCAGTTTGGTAAAGTTATGGAACACATCAAAGGTACAATACATCTGACCAAGTTTCCGGGAATTGCATCAAGCATCATTGAAGATGATTTCACCAAAAAAATAGCACCCACGAGTCTTGCTGGTCTTAGAATTGCAGGTATAGACGGTGGCTTAGTTCGCCGACGCTTTCGGTCTATGGATCTTCTTTTAACAAGAGGTATCGCAGTCATTTTCCAATTTGGACCTGAGGAAGGTCCCAATGTAGAATTCTATCCAGATCCATTTCCAGAACCCCAGATTAGACCAATGATGCTAACTCTTGCTGGCGCAGAATTAGATCAACTTGCGTCACTAGAGCGTGTGGCAATCGAACTTCGGGTAACTCTCGCAGTTCTCGAAGAATTTCACGCAGACCTCATTTTAGTCGATGGCTCTCTCTTCTATCATCCAAGAGACCGCCCTCAAAGCGGATCTATTGTTTTTGAGAAATTCCAAGAAGTTCTAGCACTGTATAAACAGCTATACAACAAGGCTCGTAAAAAAGGTACTACCCTAGTTGGGATTGTTAAAGACAGCAAATCTAATAGAGTCACCAATCTCCTCGGAGACATTCTTCCACATCTTATCAGAAAACCAGCAGTCTTTGAACTGATGCAGGGTGTTGATTATCGTTGGCTTTTAAAAATATCAAGAGATTGTGATATCCTTGATACTTATCTGCAAGAGGGCGAGCGTTCATTCATCTTCAAATATTCATCTGAGTTGCAACCCAACTCGAACTCCCTTTCTGAAGAACTTGCCAGTTGGGCATCATCAATATGGGTCACATACCTAAAGACTGCTAGCGATGATCTTCCACTGCGGATTGAAATCCTAACTGATGGAAACCCAGAAGACATATGGAAGGTGGATCGAGCACTGGCTGCTATACTTCCACTCTCTTGGCAGCACCCGGAATATGGTATTCCAACACCCATTCTTGAGGCTGATACGAGAGCCAAAATAACAATGAATGAAACACAGCTCATTGTAGATCGATTAATGGCACTCTCAGGCTTAACATATACCTCTCTTGAGAAGAGACGGTCCAGAAATCCCTTTGGAGGAGGATAATCTTGTCAGAATACGAATCACCAGCTAGACTCGGAACAGTTGTCAGCACAGACAAAGGACCCAATGTAATGGAATTTTCTTTTGTGTTAGAAGGCGGTCCAAAAGAGATAGTTGCTAGACGTGGAGAATTTGTGTCAGTTGTGACTGATAACGGAATAGTAATCGCACGAGTTCAGGATTTGCTCCGCACCAATCGATACTACCAACATGCTGAAGCTGTTAGAGAATACCAATCAAGAGGAGAACCATTACGTACTATCTTTCCAACTGATAGATGGCAATACACAGTTGGAAAGGCACGAGTACTGGGACTATGGGTTGAGAATCAGACTGCACGACCATACTTTGCGGTATCACCAGGTGCAGTTGTGAGAAGGATTGATGAAGACACTTTGGCTGCATTTCTCAGACTTGATAACAAAGAAGGCCTTCGTCTTGGCACTCTTGCCTATCAGAGCCTTGAATTCACACCCTCAATCAACCGATTACTATCAAAACATCTAGCAATCTTGGCAATGAGTGGAGCTGGAAAATCATATTTCATTTCAGTATTACTTGAAGAACTTCTTTCACGGAAGAAGGAACAAGGCCGTCTTGCAGTTGTGGTTGTCGATGTCCATGGTGAGTATAGCTATCTGAAGGATATTAAACCTAAAGACCTCGGTCTCTCTGATGACGAGTTCGAAGTTGAACATATCAGAGGTTCTCATATCCAGATTCCTGTTCAGTCACTTGCTGCTGAAACGATAGGGTCTCTTGTGGCTGACATGAGTTCAATTCAAGTCCGAGATCTCCGACGAGTCATTTCTGAAATGCGTAGTACAATGAAAAATGGGTACACACTGACTGATGTTGTTAACCGAGTAAAAGATGATGAAACTATCAGTAAGAACACAAGAGAGGCACTTATTGGATGGTTAATCAACCTTGAAGACACGAATCTTTTCGGAAAGGGTTCTGTTCCAGATATAAAGGGCATAGTAAAACCAGGAAAAATCACATTGATTGATCTTAGTGACTTCATCAGTCTGAAGAAGAAACAGATTGTTGTAGCTCACTTGGCAAGCGAACTCCTCTACCTTAGAAGAAGAAACGAAATTCCTCCTGTATTACTGATACTAGAGGAAGCCCATCAGTTCTGCCCAGAGAGCCGCCATGAATTGGCTCTTCCCAAGAGTCGCATTGAAACTATAGCTAGAGAAGGAAGAAAATTCCACGCACTTCTATGTCTCATATCCCAGAGACCTGTTAAACTATCAACTACAGTCCTTAGTCAATGCAGCAATCAAGCTATCCTACGATGTACTAATCCCTATGATTTAGACCACATTGGTAAATCAAGCGAAGGTATTGATCGTTCATCACTTGACGCGATCACTACACTTGAGATTGGAGAAGCTCTATTCGTGGGAGAAACTGTGTCTGTTCCAACATTTGTCAAAATACGGCAGCGTAAGTATGAGCCAACTGGACTCTCTTTGAGCCTTACCGATGCAGTGAAAAAAGCCGATAAATGAAGGCCCTCCCCACAATCCTGATAAGACCATAAATTGGAATGCTTAGTGACACTCTCTGGGGGCTTTATGTCCTTGAATGATGATGAATTGAATGATATCCGCCAATTGATTGAACTTATGCAGTCCGGTCTAGTTGAGCTCTTTGACCAGTTACGAGAATTAAGAGAACGACTCAATCTTGTTACTGAACTCCCCTCTGATTTATCACCCTCTATTGTACCTCTTTTTTCCAAGGTAAAACAAGCTATTGATGAAGTTAAAACATCAACCGCTTCGGTTTCTATCCCGGAGGACCCTATTGATACAACTCCCTCCGAAGAACCACCCCTTAATGATGTGGTAGAAGAAGAGGAGAACACAAGTTCAACAACAGAGTCCTCAGATCCAAGTTCATCAAATGCTAAAGTCAATAGAGTTCTGGATCCTATTGCTCGTGAATTGAGGACTGGAGAAGCAACTGCGGATATAATTCTTGAATATCTTGAAACTGCTAAAGATTATCTTATTGATGATGATGCGAGAAAAGAGAAGGTTTCGCGCGACATGGACATAGTATTGAATTTCCTGAAGGCTAGAGGTCAACGAGGAATCAGGACTGAGGAGCGCGATAATATTCTGAAAAGGATACGCCGCTGGAAAGCTCATCTTGTTAGTTATTCAAGCTCTCCAGCAGAATAGATTACATATTATAAATTCATTCGAAGTCAATTGTGATACGTTTCACTTTTGTCTTTGAAATCTTTTTCAGACCATGCTGACCTGGTTCATATCGGCATTCTAACAACCCAGCCTCATACAAGATTTTGATTTGAGCACTTGCATTAGCCTCTGTTCCACCAAGGTGACGAGCTACGCGGGTTACATCTTTTTCTCCTTGAAGAAGAAGTTGTAGAATTTTGAGTCGTGTACCAGATGATAGGGCGCGTCCAATCTTAAGTATTGCATCTTTGTTATCAATTTGAAGTTGTTCGGACAGTTGTTGCACCTCGAGAGAGTGTTGGCGTTTTGCTCAAGCGCGTCTTTATTATACTTGTTGTTTGGGGAGTATAATATTCTACCGCCCAATAGCTAGACAAATAGCTTGATAGCCAGTCACGATATTTTCTAATTGAGTGAGTGCTGAATCGAATGGACAATGATAATGAAGATGTATTCATAATTGGTTTTGATATTCTACCAGCACATAGTCCAAAATCGAAAAAAACTCCAAAGTTTGCATGCGTGATAATGCGTGATGGAATGATACTCAGCGAACATCCTGAAATATCCAGAGGAGCGCTACTGAAACTCACTCGAGAAATTAGTCCAAAATGGCTCTGTACTGACAATATCTTTGAAATTGTCCCTGATAATAAGTCATTATTTCGTTTAGTTGATAGAATTCCCCCTGAAACAAGGATAGTTCAGGTAACTGGGGTTCCCCCACGTCAAATAGCTCTCAAAATTCTAGCTAGACGTCATGGTCTTAATGTTAGAGGTAAACCAAATGCGCTAGAATCAGCCCGTATTGCAGCACAGCTCGCATCAAGAGGAGTAGGTCACTCTCTGGAATGTTTTAGTGAGCAAAGTGAGATCAAAATATCCCGAGGAAAAAAGCCAGGACGCGGTGGTCAGAGTGCTAACCGATATCGTCGAAGAATCCATTCAGAGATTCAGCAGATGACACGTTTCATAGAATCCCAGCTGAAGGAAGCAGAAATAGATTATGATATCGACGTACGGACATCCGATTTTGGATATTCGAGTGCTCGTCTGGTGACCAATGCACCACTTCCAGCTATTCAAAGTCTAGTTGAATCAAAGAAAAGCGGTGATTGGAAAGTCCTAATCTCCCCAGTTAGAAAACGAGTAGAATTTCTCCCTCTTGAACCTAAACCAATACCGACCAGTACAAAAACCAGATATTTCATACTTGGAGTGGATCCTGGGACAACAGCGGCCTATTGTCTACTCTCTTTAGATGGTAAAGTGTTGCTACTAAGAAGTGGAAAAGGTCTCACTAGGGCTGACATGATTAGAGAGGTTTACCAAAAAGGTATACCTGTTATGATTGCTTCTGATGTACCCCAAATACCACATTTCATAGAAAAAATCGCCAGTACTGTCAATGCTGCTGTATACACACCACAAAAACCCATCCCAGTATCAGAAAAGCAAGAATTAGCTAGAGAATATTCTGGTGATGTCAGAATTCGTAATGCACATGAACGTGACGCTTTAACCGCAGCTGTATTTGCATTTAGGTCAATTCAATCAAAATTACAGCAAATAGACCGTATGGTTCGAGAAGAACAGCTTCAGATAGACCGAAACCATTTGAAAGCTCTAGTGGTTAAAGGCACTTCAATCAATGAAGCTCGGGCAACTCTGGAACGTGTGGACTCTGAAATACCTGAAGTTATTCCTGAAGTCCAAGCCCAACCAGAAGAAGAGCTGACCCAAGAACGTTTTGACACACTCTGGGCCAAGACCGAGCAGTTATCTCTTGATAACCGGCATCTTCTTGACAAAGTGGATGACCTCCAGCGTTTTATCGAATTTCTCAAATTCCGTGAAAGTGAACTATCTGATAGTCTAGATATTGTTAATCAAGAAAATTTCTGGAAGATAAAACGTGATAGAGAACTTGAGAAATCAAAATCAGCTCTGAAGAAAGCACAACGTGAAGCTGATGATCTCAAGAAACAGATGAAGATATTGAAATCTAGACTTGAACTACTAAAAGGTGTAAAGCATCTTGAAATGCGTGGAGATATGCTTGCTGTCAAAGTTATACCTCAATTCACTCGAGAGAGCATCGAAGAGTACAACAAGAAAGTCGGTCTAAAACACGGGGATATTGTCCTGTTTGAAGATGCCTCAGGAGGAGGTCCTCAAACAGCAGGAATGCTCATTGAACGAGAGATACGTGCGCTGGTCATTGATACACCTCTATCACACCTCTCTCAAGACAAATTGGTAAAAGCACTGATTCCTGTTATTGAAGCAAAAGATGTCGAACTCCAACGAGTCGATGAATTTGCATTTATCAGTCGTAAAAAGTTTGACAAGATATTCCAAGTATTCATCAAAGAGGTGCGTGAACAAGCTCGAGTGAAGGGTGAGGAACAATTAGTAGAGTTAGTGGAAAAATATCGCAGAGAAATTGAACGCTAATACCTACTCTGGAATCTGAATCCAAAGGATGTTGTTCCCTCTGATTAAGATCTGACCGTACTTGGACTTTACCTCATCACTTTCAAGCTCTTCTGCATCAGCAAGTGTAAGATTCATGTACATATCACATCTTGTCAAGTGTCCCCGGAATATTCTCTGGTCTTTCAACTTGACAGAAATAACATCATTTAGTTGTTGTTCAAGAGCTTTGATAGGTAATTTCTCGGACACAGGATGCACCTCTCAAAAGAGGCCATTTATGAGTATTATAAAGCCTTTGCTACACGAAGTTTCCATTATGGCTTGAGCGAAAGAGTCAATTTGAAATGGCAACTTGCTCCCCTTAGAAAATCAATCGACCGATACTAGTGATAGAAGGTAATGATAATGGTACTATTTTGTCTGGGACTTGAAGGAACTGCTCATTCTTTTGGTGCAGGAGTTGTTACAGACGAAGGTAAAGTACTTTCAAATGAATGGGATATGCTAAAGCCAGAACAGGGAGGGATTCATCCGCGAGAGGCTAGTAGGCACCATTCTGATCTCGGCCCTAAAATAATCCTTACTGCAATAGAGAAAGCTGGAATCAATTTCAGTGATATCAATCTGATAGCATTTTCTCGTGGTCCTGGCCTAGGTCCCTGCCTAAGAACTACCGCTACTATGGCTCGAACTTTAGCATTAAAGCTTGATGTACCACTTGTAGATGTTAATCATTGTGTCGCGCACATAGAAATAGGATGTCTTGAATCTGAGTTCAACGATCCTGTCACAGTGTATGTTTCTGGTGGAAATAGCCAAGTAATAGCTTTTGCTGGAGGTCGATTTCGGACATTTGGTGAAACACTGGATATTGCAATTGGCAACATGTTGGATGTTTTAGGACGGGAACTCGGTATGGGATTCCCTGCTGGACCCATTATTGAAAAACTTGCAAATGAAGGGTCTAATTTTCACAATCTACCTTATTCAGTTAAGGGAATGGATTTGAGCTATTCAGGAATGCTGACAGCAGCAAAGAAGCTTTTCTCCGAAGGTGTTCCTATTCCTGATATCTGTTTCAGTGTTCAAGAAACTGCTTTTGGTATGCTCGCAGAAATTGCAGAACGGGCTATTGCTCACACCAAAAAACAAGAACTTCTGCTAACTGGTGGTGTAGCCCGAAACAATCGACTTACAGAGATACTCAAAGGAGTTTCAGAAAGACATAGTACCAAATTCCATAGAGTTTCTCCCTCTTTGGCAGGGGATCAAGGAGCTATGATAGCATGGAATGGAATACTGCAATTCAAGGCAGGTCATACAATCGGAATCAGTAATTCTCATGTTCTTCCCAAATGGCGCACTGATGAACAAGATATTCTCTGGAGGGCATAAAAATGGAGGAAATCATTGCCCGAGGCGCCGAGTCGATTATTCTAAAGACTGAGAGATGGAATCGAATCTTTGTTTTGAAATGGCGTCAATCAAAACCATATCTCTTCAGGGATATTGACTCACAGCTTAGAAAAACAAGAACAAGTAGAGAATGCAAGATGCTGTCAGTAGCTCGGGCTCTGGGAGTGTCTACACCAGCAGTTTACGCCGTTGATTTGGATGATTATACAATCCTAATGGACTACATAGAAGGTTCACAGTTCAAACAGATAGCCAATTCTCTTCCGAAAAATCAGTTGAAGAAATTCTGTTCTGAATTTGGTACTTCAATTGCATTATTGCACCAGGGCGATGTGGTTCATGGAGACCCTACAACTAGCAATGTCATCATCGATTCAAAATCCAAACTCTGGCTGGTAGACTTTGGGCTTTCAGAGATGAATGCTACAGTTGAAATGAAAGGCGTGGATTTACATCTAATCCATCGAGCTCTTGAAACTACTCATTGGGATTTACAGGAATGTATGCTTGAAGCCACAATCAAAGGGTATTCAGATACCATAGGTGAGGAAGCTAAGGACGCGCTCGCTCGTATGGAAGAAATTCGCGAACGTGGAAGATATCATTAGTTCTCCACAAGGCAATCTTTATATCAACAGCCTTAGGCCGTGGGGCAGACCCATACTTTTGGGGAAATAGATAATCTAGAGGTAGTTCCGATGGCAAGAATGCACACACGACGCAAGGGCCAATCTGGTAGCAATCGCCCTTCAACACTGCGCGTGCCTGAATGGATGGATAAAGATAAGGACGCTAAGTGGGTGGAGGAAAAGGTAGTTGAATTAGCTAAGACTGGAAATACTCCCTCTATGATTGGTATGATTCTCCGAGATCAATATGGAGTTCCTCTTGTGAAAGTACTTGCGGGTAAGAAAGTAATGGATATTATTCGTGAAAATGACCTGCAAAGAAACGTTCCAGAAGATTTGAGAAATATGATTGCCAAGGCAGCAACTATTCGAAGACATCTTGAAGAAAACAAGAAGGATTTTTCATCAAAACGTGGACTTCAGCTTGTTGAAAGTAAAATCCACAGACTCTCAAAGTACTACCGTAAAACGAGAGTTCTTCCTGCTGATTGGAAATACAGTCCTGACCAAGCTGCTATTCTCTTAAGATAGTTTTATCATGCCTAACGCTCATCATCTCCTTTGAGATGAGCATGACAGCAAAGAAACTACCTTCCCTAAAGACTTTGGAGAAGGCTTGTACAAGTAGCAATTTCCAGATAGGCAATCAGAATGTACTATTGACTTCTCCATCTCCCGAAGCAGCAATAGCTAGTGCAATCATCTCTCATGCGATTTCGAGAACAGGGGCTCTCTTCCACATCTCATTCTCACAACCAGTTGTACCAATTGAAACTATCAATGCATTGAAAGAAAAGTTCGAATCATCCTCAATCATTTTGGTTGGTATTGATGCCCTTGGTAAACAGAGAATCAAGAAAGGGAAAGGGTATCCTCTTTTTATTGGTGGCACTTCTGAGTTAGAACAAGTCAATTCACTTACCCTAGGAACTGATTCTACAGTGACAGCAGCAGGGTATGTGTTTGCACAATCTCTGATTGATTTGAATGATTACAATCTTCAATTTGCGGCTGCAGGTGCTCTACTCAATAGTGGTATGAATGAATCCCAGAAAGGCGCAAACAAAGATATCATAGACCTAGCTCAAAATAAAGGATTGATTGAAGAACGAAAGGGATTCAAGCTCTTTGGAGTGACCATGCTCCCATTAGATGAAGCTCTCCTTTACAGCACACACCCTTACTTGGCAACAATAAGTGGGGACCAAAAAGTGTGTGATGCGATATTGAACGAGGCTGAAATCCCTATCCCTAAACTTAGGACACCTCTAGGTAATCTAAGCACCGCTGAGGCACAACGACTTACATCAGTCTTAATTACACGACTAGATACTACTGTTTTCTCCCGTTTAATGGGCCCTGATAATATTCTGACTTTGGAACGTGAAACCAGTCCGATAAGAATTGTTTCGGGAATTGAAACAATGGCCAAGACTGCATGGGCTCAAAATGAACCGGGGGCGCTTATTGGTGTGCTACTAGGAGACCGTGGTAGAGCGTTGCGATCTCTGATTGACAGTCAAATGGAATATCATAAAGCTGTTATTGCAACAGTTCAGCGTCTTGAATCAAACCTACAAGGCGACTCCACCACCACCACCACAACAGTCAAACTGACTGGCTGTAAATCTGAGATTCTCCCTGAAGTCGGGCGTATAGCATTAGAATCTGGAATAGTAGATACAATTCGTCCTCTAGCATTAGATAATGACGAGGTATTTACAATTGTTTGGCCATCATCTGAATTGAATTATAAAATGGTTCACAGGGACTTTCTCTCTACAAACACTATGATAATTACATCCTCACCACAATCAATCACAATTACTGGAAATGATGAAGAGAAAGAATTTGCATTACAGAAGATTGTTCAATTGAATAAGGGAGTTGGTAAGAAATAATCGCAACAATCAAACTTGATTTTCAATCGTCTGAAGTAGCAAACCGAATCTTAGAATCTATCAAACCTGATAATACACCTCTACCACACGGTCTTACTATCGATTGTTCTGTAAAAGGAACGAAATTACTAATCATGATACAGTGTGAGAGAAACATTAGTAGTCTAGGAGCAACGCTCGAAGACATTATGAGTGCAATTGACCTATCTATGAGAACATCAAATTCAATAATCTCAGAGTGAGTTTCTAAGTTATATTCCAGGTATGTCTATTCCTTCTGCCATCTGTTGGGCTACTAATTCTGCCTTTCTTCTGGATAATTCCGCCATGTCTTCTGTGATGAAACCGCGTTGTACCGCTCGTTTCAGTAGATGTCTATCAATTATTCTTGGTGGTTGATCTATAGGTGCTTTTACCACATCAATCTCAAGATCAACATACCGAATCTTGCCCGGACTGGTTCCATTACTTGGATATATTTCTACACCTGTATTGATGTTAGCGTAGGTACCTTTCAGTTCATCATCGCTAGAATAGTAATTTGTGAAAAGAGTAAGTTTTCCGGGTACCACGTAGGTCATTGCATAGTCACCCTCATCTCCTACTACATCTACATCATCTGGGTATTCTTTGACGATTTTGAGTTTTCTACTTGTATGCCTGAACTGTCTTCTTATCACAAATCCATTTCCTGTTGTTTCTACCACTCTACCTCGTGCAAGTACAATATTCCGACCATCTAATTTGACATGTTCAATATTAACAGGATCATCCACTCGCGGTATCTCGCTTGATACAATCTTGTCCAGCTTGGCAGTGATATATTTTCGTTCATCAGGACGGTCTTCAATGACCATCTCTGCAAGATCCACAAGTGAAGTATATCCTGCACTTTTGTAAAAGTGATGCCGTTCAATTGTAGGTTTGATTTTGGCACGGGTTTTATCAAGCGCCTCTTTCACTTCAGCAGGGAACTCAATATCCGCATTACTTGTTCCTTCAAACAAAATTCCAGTTGATTCCAAGTCATTATATTTGTTATAGAGTGTCTGAGTAGTATCCAATAAATCATCTACTTCATCTTGGAGTTCTTTATCTGTGAGATTCTCTGCAGAAGTTCTCCACAAGATACCCCAATTATCAGTATGCTCACGTATTTTCCTACCAAGATCAGTGAGATTCTTTCTTGCATCAGGATCTTTAATCTTGGTACTGAGTCTGACAACTGGTTCTGGTAACAGTACTGCAGCACGACCTGGTATCGTAATACTTGAAGACAAAACAGGTGCTTTACGACCATAATCATGGGCTCTAATTTGGACCATCATGTGTTGTCCTCGTTGAAGTCCTCTATCAGGTATGAGACCTGATATCGACCCAAGGTCTATCCGTGTCTGTCCTGTTCTTTCATCTCTACCTTGGACAATACCTTTGTAGATCGAGCTCTTAGCTACTCTAGGTGTTCGAGTGATAACCCCACCTAGACGTCTTCTAAGAACGTCTGCAAGTTTGCCCAAAATAGATTCGTATGCAATTGCCACAATGCCCTGTAAATCACTTCTATCCCAAATGTCTACATCAGGAATATCACTGCGATAAGGCAGCCCGAACCTTCTTGCCACTTCTGGAATGGGTTGAACCATTTCGAAATGGTTCTGCAGCATTATCTGCGTCAATGATTGTGAATAGATTCCCCGTATCCTCGCCTTAATCATCAGTAGACACTGGCCCTATTATTGGGAGACAGTCCTTTACCACGTGCGGTTCTGGCTGGCTTTGTGTTTCATCGATGAGGCCTTGTTCCGCCTAATCGCGTATCGGCTCCAATAGACTGGATACGTGCCAAATCTTTGTCCTTGCATGATTAGGACAATTTGGGTCTTGACCTGGTTCATCCAGAATGGATATTGCGTTCTGCGCTCTCATTGCGGGAGAGTCTGTTTCATTTTCCAGGACTACAATTGCCTCATTGGCTGCACGCCGGATGTTCCTAGGAACTGAGGAATCCTCGGATATCTGTTTAAGAAGGTGTTTAGATTGATCAATGCTCTTCTGAGTTTCGGGGTCCAAGGGACTCACCTCTGAAATAGTCTTGTCGCACAAACGGTGTGCGAATCAACAAGAACCCTCACCGATAGTTTCCATATCAACGTTTTCATAATGACGCAATCAGTTGTATGCATTCGAACACCTCTTATATCGCCACAATTACATGATATCCTAGTGCTTACAATGGATACTAAAGATGATACCTCGGTCAAAAAGATGGCTGAACTTCTCCGACGCGGAGCAACAATGCTAGCTGATGCTTGTCCTCAGTGTGGATCCCCATTGTTCAAGGTGGGCGATGATATCTATTGTGCAACATGCGATAGGCGTATCGTCTATGCAGATTCGGATGAAGAGGTTGAAACACAAGCTGTAATGACGCTCTTACCCGAGCTTCGTGAAACTCTAATTGGAAAACTGAAGGCACTGAATGAGCTTGTTGATTCAGAAACTGATATAGAATCATTGACGAAACTAGCTAACCTTATGGTATTACTCTTACAGTCTCTGCATAGACTAGAAAATATGAAGGGGCAATAACCGCCCCTCAAAATCTATTTTGCTAACTACTCTTCCTTGGCAGCAGCAGTGCCTCGTCTGAGTCTAGCTCTTCTGATTTTGACCTCTTCAGGCCCCTTGAGCACCTTACTCTTACGAATCTCGCACTCGCGGATTGGGATGATCTTTTTCACTTCTTCAAAGACCTCACCAGCCAGATCTCCCAGAATCACTTTTTCAACTAACTCATCAAAGACATGCTTCTTTGCATGAGCTCTAATCACTTTTTCAATAGCCTTTCTGACTGCATGTTCATGACTAGATTTTGCTCGAGTGATAGTGAAAACAATGACTGAAATTCTCATCAGATAGTCGTCTTTTGTTAGAATTGGTCCGATCCAATCGATTCTGGATGTTCCTCTTCTTACAAGCCCTCGAAGATAATCAGAACTCCATTCATGCCCGTAGAATGTAGTCTTGGCTTGCTGTCCTGTGACCTCAAGTATCTTGAATCGTAGTTTGACATGGATTTTATCGAAATCTCCAGTCAAATCATACAATGTTGGTTGGGCAGTTCTTCCAATCAGCAAATCTGCATTTCCTGCTGGAGTCGTACCTATCTCCTTGTTATCAAAATAATCAGGTGCAAGAATCTGGTACCACGTCTTCTCTCGCCATTTATCACGAGTTCTTGCCGCTGTTTGTCTACTTCTTGAGGACATTTTTTAATCACACTCACACTGGACGCATTATTAGTCCAGAGAATCACGAAATGGTCCATGGTCGGGCCACAGGAACCGAGCCGACATCCAACGAGTCTAATAAAAACGTTGTGACATGGTTCGCTTTCTTACCTTCTAGTCCTGTAGGTTCTAACAAGAAAACTAGATATGACTAATATACATCATGCAGACTGAGATGGATATACTATGGACAAAGTTGTGTGTACACGCTGCGGATCTGATGAAGTCGCTCTAGTCCGAAAAGAGATGCTAAGCAGTGGGAAATATAAAAAGAAATGGCGATGCCCACGCTGCAGTCATACTTGGGAAACTACTGACAAGTAAAATCTTAGCCTATACAAAATGGTTAAAATGAATTCATTTTCACTTTTGCTTCAATGCGGAGGTTGCCCAGCCAGGTTAAAGGCGCTGGGTTTAGGTCCCAGTTTTCTTAACAATTGTTAAGATTGGGGAATCTCGTAGGAGTTCGCGAGTTCAAATCTCGCCCTCCGCACCATTCATTTTCTGTCGTAAGCCTCATTATCCTCTTTGTATCAAAGTTTTTTGTGAAATACAATGAAGTACGTATTTTTAGCAACAGATGATAACAAGATGCAACTATACCATTTGCTTCTTAATGCAATACATTTCCATGAGAATGAGCATGAAGTTGCAGTAGTCCTCGAGTGTGCCTCTCCCAAACTTCTGATTGGGATTGCAGATGAGTCAATCAAGCTCCCACTCTTTGGAAAGGCAATGGAGCTTGGAATTATTGATCATGCATGCAAGGCTTGTACTGCATCATTTTCAGCGACTGAAGCAGCACAGAAGCTTGGTGTTCCCATAAAGGGAGAACTGAGTGGTCATAGTGACATGCTGAAGTTCCTTGGGAATGGATATACTCTATTCACATTCTAGGTAGAAATAGACAATAATGGCGCCGGGGATGAGACTTGAATTCGTGCCTCGCGTTATTTACTTCCGCGAGGTCTCACGCGTCCGAAGACAGCGGTTTTCGAGACCGCCTCCATAGCCACTAGGAAACCCCGGCTTATCGAAACTCGAGAACATTTATGATTTAATCTTACCTAAATTCAGTACAATCATTGAAATAGGGCTACATGACCATTTTGATAGAATCAATAGGATTGAGATACAAGATGGCTTCAGATGAAAAATACGAACTATTTGAAGAGAGCTTGCGCCTTATACAACAGGGAAAGATGGTTGATGCTGAAAAGGTGCTTAAAAGACTCGTTGAGATTGATCCAGATAATGCAACAAACTGGATGTCTCTAGGCAGGTGCCAATTAGCCCTACAGAAACTTGCTGATGCAGAGATTTCAGCACGAAAGGCTCTGGAACTAAATGACAAGCTTGCTCATAACTGGAACCTCGTGGGATGTGTGTTGAAGTCTAAGAGTGCTTTTGCTGAAGCTGAATCGTACTTTCGAAAGGCGCTAGAACTCAATCCAAAGGATTTCACTTCATGGAGTGGACTGAGTACCATCCTTATCGGTCTACGAAAAGATAGTGAGGCTGAGAATGCAGCACAAAAGAGTATTGATCTGAATCCCAATTTCTTTGAAGGTTGGATGGCTATGGGTATTCTTCACTTGAGGAAAGGACATGCAGAAGAATCAGAAAAAGCATTCCGAAAACTAACCGAAGTAGCGCCTCGTATGCCCGAAGCATGGGATTTTCTTGGAATGGCACTGAGTGCTCAAGGAAAGCACGATGATGCAGCAGCAGTCAAGGTACACGCACGTACATTACGAGTATAGAGCTAATTTCACTATTGGAGTTCGTCAAGAACTTTAGCCATGACATCCTTCGCAAGTGTAGCCAATCTATCTACAGTTTCTTGCTTCTTTGCACCCACGTATACCCTAGCCTTGGGTTCGGTACCAGAAACTCTGACTAAAACATAGGACCCATCAGTGCATTCTATTCTAATACCATCAACCTCTAGAATCTGTTCCACTCCACTCATTTGTGGTACTAGTAACTCTTTGACCTTGGGTAGGAATTTTGGTTTGATGCTATCTGGACAAGGAACAAAATCTCTCAGCATTGGGTACTTTGGAATTGTTTCCATCAGCTTTGTGCAACTTCCACTACCTAGTTCATCTACCATCTGTGCTAACCTTGCAGCTCCAGCTATACCATCCATCCAACAGCCCATCTTAGTGAAGATTGGTTTCCACGGTTCTGATGCAAAGACAACATCTTTCCCTTTATCTGATGCAAGAAACTCTTGAAGCGATCCCAAAGGCATTCTTGTCACTGTTCCTCCTGCAGCAGTTACAAGTTCATCAATAACACTTGATGTGTCAATAGAAGCAACCACAATTCCTCCACCATTTCTTTTGACCTCATCCCTAGCAAAGAGCGCAATGACCCGATTTTGATCGATAAACTCACCCTGTTCATCAATCACTGCAAGTCGGTCACCATCGCCATCATGGCATACTGTGACTGCAAAGTCTGAGTTTGCTGCCATATTCATAGCATCTACTAGATTTCCAGGTGATGGTTCTGCAGGTCTTCCGGGAAAATGGCCATCTTGGTGTGAGTTCATTGTTGTTACTGAGAAACCCATTTCAAGAAGTAAGTGGGGTGTGTATTCAGTAGCTGCACCATTTGCTAGATCGACCAATACTTTGGTACCACTACTTTTCGTTCCTCTATTGAATAAGAATGTCTTGAGATAATCCAGATATTGTTCTTTAATGTCCAGATGACTGATTTTTCCAATCTCATCCCATTTTGCTACAATATACTGACTCTTTGCAATAGCAGTTTCTATGAAGACCTCTTCTTTTCTCACAAATTCCCTCCCATTGTTGAAGAATTTGAAACCATTGTCGGCTGGGGGATTATGACTAGCAGTAACAATGACAGAAGTGGCAATCCCCTTTACTTGACTATAATATGCAACTGCTGGCATTGGCGCGATTCCTAAGTCAACAACATCAACACCTGTCGATAGTAATCCCGCAATGAGACTGTTTCTCAACATTTCATTGGAGGTTCTAGCATCAACTCCTACTCCCACACTACCTCTGCCTTCCAAGAACGAACCTAATGCTCTCCCTAGATTAAGTGCTAAGTCGGGTGTTGATTTTTCAAGAATTGAGCCTCGAATGCCTGAAGTGCCAAAGAGCTTGTCTGTCATGTTAATCTCCTCTAGTTGTGGGGTAGTGCAAGGTCAGTGATATCTTTTGCAGCCTCTCCCATTCTCAGTAGACTATCTACAACATAAAGTTGAGTTTGTGGTTGTCCGTTAGGTGATGTGACAATATCTTTTCTCAATATTGCAGTTTCCTGAATCAACCATCTCTCGGTTTCAATTACCTTGGTGACTTTCTTCGCATCAAATTTGAAGAGGTTATTCACAGAAACAGACAACATTTCTTTCACCTTGTCTCCTATGAGTTGCAATCTCTTGACTAGTTTTCTATCAAGAGGATCCTCAACTCTCAGTGCGATATCAACTGCTAAATCTGCAATCCTTTCTATATACTGTGCAGCTAATCTGTAATCAAGAGCCTCTACAGGAGTAATTTTCATTAATTCACTCATTCTTGGATATTGAACTGCAGATCTAAGTTCTCTTACAATCAGGAAGAATAGTCTGTCCACCTCCTCGTCACGCTGAATAATTTCTTCCGCCGCTTTCTGAAGCCCTTCGAAATATGCCTTCAAAGCATCGTCTATCATTCGTGATGTGATCAGATTCATTCTTCTCATTGCAGTACTTACCGGAAGAGTTGTAGGATCAACAAGACATCTTAGAACAATCTGGTGGTCATCTTCTTCTGTGACCTCTAGAGCAACAAAACGTTTGATTACGCGTTTCAACTCATCTCTTTGCTCATTTGTGATGGGCTCCTTACTAACAATACGAATTTCATCAAAACCAAGAAGGTACCTACTTGTAATCTCCCACCTCAAGTTGAGTTCAATTTCAGCAGTAGTAGAACGTGTTTCACCTGCTTTTGGAAGACGCGGGTCTATTATCAGACAACCATCTTCACGTTCTGCCACAACGACAGGATCTCCCTTACTTAGTTTCTGTCTCACAACCCAATCCTTTGGTAAAATAATAAGAAATGAGCTACCGCTCTTCCCACCAGTTTGTTGCAGAGTTCTGATGTTTACCATAATACCACCTCTTAGAGATAGTAGGAAACAAGATGCTTGAGAAATGCGCGCTTATTACACTTACCGCATGTTACAATAATGGCAGATGTTTAAAACAAGAACCAGCTCTTTCTCATTGATGACCAATTGACATCTTCGATACGTCGTAATATATTGGCACGACTGATAGAGTCTGGATTCCAAATCACGCCGGATGCATTAGAGTACCTACTAGACCAAGAATCCCCTTTGGAGACCGTAGAATCGAAGATATTGATTAGGAATCCCGCGGAGAGCCCGTCTATTCTATCAAAGGAATATATTGAATCACTAGTCGAAGGTCACGAACCAGTTCAGGAATCAATAGAACCTCTTCTCGTTATCAGTGATGAACTGCCAGAATCATTCCCAGAAGCAGAACCTGAAATCGTTACTTCTGAATGGGACTTCAAAATTGAAAAAAGCCCTATGGATGAATCAGTCGGGTCCGAAGGAACAATAGATGACTTGTTCCAATTGTTCAGAGACCGTTTTGAGAGAATAAAGAAGATCTACATGGCTCGAATAGATACGCAAAACGCAGTCACCCCAAGTGTAGCAAAACTCAGGAGAAGCCCTACAAAACGTGGTGCAGGACCAATGAATAGTGATGGTCCACGGCGTAGAAGTCCTCCTAGTCAAGTGGTTTTAGGAATAATCCGGGATAAGAGCATCTCAAAGGCTCAGAACGTAATAATTGATATTGAGGAATATCAAGACGAAAATCCAAGAGCTATTAAGCGTGAATCTAAGGGTGGGAATGAATCAATCATCTGTGTAATTCCTTCCAAACTTAGTGGACTTAAGGGTTCAAATCTTTCAGATAAAGCAAACTCATTGTTGCTGGATGAGATTGTCTGCATATCGGGTTCTGTTGATAATGATGGTAGAATGATTGCAGATGACGTGTTGTTCCCTGATATTCCTACAGCACGCGAGATAGGTCGTGCAAACAGGGAAATTTACGCTGCATTCATTTCCGATTTACATTGTGGAAGTCAAGAATTCCTTGAAGATGAACTTGACCAGTTCATTGCCTGGCTAAATGGAAAGGATGTTAGCGATGCTGACAAATCTTTGGTCCAAAATACAAGATACCTCTTCATTGCAGGTGACTTGGTGGATGGTATCAGTGTGTATCCTGATCAAAGATATCATCTGGCGGTTACAAGTTTGTATGATCAATATGCATTGATTGCAGATAAGCTGCGGAAACTTCCAGAACATGTGAAAGTATTCTGTATTCCTGGAAATCATGATGCTGCTCGTCAAGCACTCCCAAAGCCACCGATTATGAAGACTTTTGCAGAACCTCTCCATACTTTGAAAAACGTAACTATGCTTGGTGATCCCAGTCAAGTGATAGTCGAAGGCGTAAATGTCTTGATAACACACGGGGACAGTCTAGACGATCTTGTGACCATGCTTCCCGGAGCATCTTACACCGAACCTGCACTACCTATGAAAGAGCTCTTGAAGAAACGCCATCTTGCCCCTATTTATGGCGGGAAGACAGAATTAGCACCACTACATCGTGATTGGATGGTGATTGATACGCCACCAGATGTTGTCCATTTTGGACATGCTCATCATAATGCAGTGGATAACTATCGAGGCGTACAGATAATCAATTCAGGTACATTTCAATCACAAACTGATTTCATGCGTAAGCAAGGTGTAGTTCCAACGCCAGGAATTGTCACTTTCTTGAACCTTAGAACCGGTTCTCCAGAAGTCAAGTTCTTCTACGATTTATCAAAGCAGAACTAACCAATGATATCCCTTGCGGCTTTGCTAAGTCTAGTATCATCGGCTAAAATAGCTCCTATCTGTTTCTTACTGACTGCAAGTTTGATTTTCTTTGTACGACCATAACGTCCTTTCGAAATTACAGTCGTATTAATCAACCCCATCATATCCAGTTCAGATATCAAGTCAGAAACACGTCTCTGGGTGAGGGTGTCTAGTGATAATGATTTTGCGATTTCGGAGTAGACGTTGAAGCACTCACCTGTGTATATGTCGTTCTGTCCCTTGTCAGCTAAAACGTAAACAGAAAATAGGACTGCCTTTGATTGCATTGGAAGAGTCTTTACGGTATCAGTAATTGCATCTCTTTCAATTACCTTCTGAGCTTCTCGAACGTGATCTTGAAGTACCCTCTCATCTCCTCGTCTCTCTGCTAATTCTCCTGCAGTTCTCAGTAAATCTAGTGCACGTCGAGCATCTCCGTGTTCCTGAGCGGCTAGGGCTCCCACTAGATTGATGACTCCTTCATCTCCTATCACGCCTGGATGAAAGGCAATCTCTACACGCTGTTGAAGGATTCCTTTTAGTTCTACTGCATTATATGGTGCAAAGATGACCTCTTCTTCACCAAGTGTAGATAGCACTCTTGGATCCAACATATCCTTGAAGGTGAGATCGTTACTTATTCCAATAATCGAAATACGACTTCTATCAAGCTCACTGTTCATTCGTGTGAGACCATAGAGAATATCGTTTCCTTGATTTACATCACGTTTTACAAGACTATCTACTTCATCCAAGACAACAACCATAATTTTCGAGTCTGACTCAAGCTGTTTCTTGAAGATTGATCTGATCTCATCTGTTGGAAGTCCAGTGAATGGAACATCAGATCCATCTTGCATGGTTGCACCAATGGCATCACAGAGTGTCTTGAGAACCCGATAATTTGTTCCCACGATACGACAGTTGACATGTGCTGTAAGAGGCGCGTTTACTTTACTCTCTACTGCCTTGTTAACCAATTGTTCAAGAACGTATCTTGAAACCACTGTTTTTCCGGTACCAGTTTTTCCATAGCACAGTATATTGGAAGGAGGTGCACCTCGAAGAGCAGGTCCTAGAATCGACCCTATTCTTCCCATCTGCTCACCACGATACGGAAGATCATTTGGAACATATGTAGGTCTCAGGGCATCTCTATCCTTGAATATTCCCTGGCCCTGCAAGAACTTGTCAAACAGCTTGTCTAGAGGTTTCTCCATCATTTCGCGCTCCATTAGAAGGAAAGGGTAGTTCCACTGCATTTCCTGTGGAACGTATGGAACGTGTACACCTGATAAGCTTACGTATTACCATTGCTGTCATACAGTATCATTCATCTTACAAAGAATCTCGTGTAATGTTATAATGTGGTGAGTATCCTTTGCGCCTTAGGGATTTAGAAATCACACTGGAGTCGATTAAAAGATCTAGTGAGTATGAGGTCTCTTTGGAACAATATCCAACCCCCTCAAACATTGCTTCTGCGATTCTGTTTGCCGCACAAATGGAACATGGAGATATTACTGATAAGGTTGTGATTGACCTCGGATGTGGTGACGGTATTTTTGCTCTTGGTGCAGCATTGCTAGGAGCTCGGAGAGTGATTGGAATTGATGTGCAAAGCAAAGCCTTAAAGGCGTCACAAATGAATTCACGACTGCTCGGAACAGAAGGCACTGTAGACTGGGTGTTAGGGGATGTATCCTCTTTGCAGCTACACTGTCTTATTGATACTGTAGTCAGCAATCCCCCGTTCGGAGTAAAGAAGAGAGGTGCTGACCTGAGATTCCTCAAAAAGGCTATCTCGGTTGCTAAGGTGACCTATAGTATCCACCTTGCGGGTGACAAGAATAGAACTTTCCTGGAACAGGAAGTTGAAAAACTTGGCGCAAAGGTAACACAAATCGAAACATTCCAATTTCCAATCGGCAAATTGTACGATTATCATAAAAAGCATGTACATATGATCGATGTAGACCTTTATCGAATATGTTCCAAAGAGTGTGAACAGAATGGCTGATGTTAAGAGCGGCGACATTGTAGTACCAGGTGATCAGTTATGCGTAATTGAAGAACTATCACCAAGTTATGGTACATATGAAAATGATGGCATTGTATATGCTGCGGCACCTGGTGCAGTTTCAATGGACCTTAAACAACGTAGTATCAGTGTCCTTGATACAGATGGAAATATGAAGCTGGCACTTCCAGTCGTTGATGACATTCTACTTGGAGAGGTTGTCAATGCTTACGAGCAGCGCGCTGAAATCGCCATAGTTCGAAGGAATGATGAAGACGTTCACAGTGGTATATACGGTGAAATCCATATCAGTAATGTAACTCGGCGATTCGTTAAGAGTATGCACGATGTAATGCGCGGGACTGATATTATCCGAGCAAAAGCTATTAACACTCATAAGATACCCACCGAGCTTACGGTCATAGGTCCTGAGCTAGGCGTGATTTTGGCGAAATGTTCTAGATGTGGAAATCCCCTCACATTGACCACGTACAACAATATGTTCTGCCTTAGGTGTGAAAATCGCGAAAATCGCGAAGTAGCAAGTGATTATGGCCAACAGTTTGGCCTTGAAGCAAGACCTGATCTTGCTCCCCGCCGCAGATCTTATGACCGAGATGGATACGACCAAAGAGACGATCGTAGAGGCGGTGGAAGATATGATGACCGTAGTAGAGGTGGGCGATCTGATAGAGGTCGTGGTGGGCATGACCGCCAAAACGATAGGAGGCGTCGTAATTGAAACCAAGAACAATAGAAAATACAAAATTTGAGATGAAATTTGAGATTGGTGGAGAAGGTCATTCTTTCCCAAATCTTCTACGAAAAACACTCCTCGAAGAGTCATCTGTGGAATTTGCAGGATACAACATTGACCACCCATTACTAGCAAGTCCTATTGTTACATTGCGAACAAAAAGACGCCAATCCAATGTTGTGCTTCGAGAAGCACTTGAAAAAATGCTTGCTCGTACTGAAGAATTCAGAAAGAAGTTCAAGCAAGCAATTTCTGATCACAGCGTAGACTAGTACCAGCATCCATACTTGGTGGTCCCGAATGTGGGAAACCTTTGTTGAACACAAGAATGTCGAAAGCATCATGCACGATAAGGGTCTAGCAAAAGTAGGTGACGGTCTCGTCAATTTTTGCTACTCTCTAGCTAAATCTTTGGTTCTAGGTCAGGCAACAGGTGAAAAAGTACGTGATAGTGTCCTTGCTCGTGCAATACGGTCAACATCTGTATATCACTATATGAATCGTCGCACTGATGCTGGAAGAGCTGCCGATGCCTATGAAGCAATTATGGCCTATTTGTGGATGACTGAAAAAATTACAATTTCCGATATGGTTGACTCTCTTTCTGAATCCCTGAAGATTACAAGCATCACCAGTCGAAAGAAAGAAGGTGTGATAGCTGCAGTTGCTTTTCAAAAATTTTTGGAAAGTAATATTGACAACCTTCCTTAGTTTTGAAAATAAGACAAGTCAAAACGCTTAATTGACAACCAATGATTGCGACGTTGAAGTGGTGAGTCGTTCAATGGAATTCTGTGAAAAATGTGGTGCAATGATGGTTCCGTTCGCACAGGAAGACGGTACGAGAGTCTTGAAATGCCGTAGTTGTGAACACACAAAGGAAATTGAAGGAAAGCTAAAAGTTTCCCAGAATATTGAGAAAGGCCCACGAGATAAAATCATTGTAGTTGAGGATGACTCTATTCCGATGCCCGTCACCAAAGCTAGCTGTCCGAAGTGTGACAATACTGATGCGTATTATTGGACCGTGCAGACAAGGCGTGGTGACGAAGGTGCAACCGAGTTCTATAGATGTACAAAGTGTAAACATACTTGGAGAAGATATTAGTTTACTACACATTTATAGCGCCACTTGATGATGAACTAGAGACGACTAAAATCTTCAATCTTTGATGACCAACAGGGCGTATGTGAATTGACCGAAGAAAAGAAGTACATCAGAAAAGCACCAGCTAAACTCACTACTATTCGTAATATCTCACCTTCGATTGATGGCCCTGTTCGGGTGTTAGGAATAGTCGTTAATTCAAGCCCTGGTGCAGCTCTTATTCAAGATCTATATGATTCAGAAGTTGACAAAGCTGGAAGTATTTGGGTAAGTGTCGAAGGAACTCTAGAACTAAAGAAAAAATACCTCATTATTGGTGACGTCACCACAAAAACAGAAAAAGATACGAAAGAAGCAAGATTGAATGCAACTATTATTCATGATATAGAAAAGTTGGATATTGGCTTGTACAAAGAAATTCTCGAGATGGAAGATGAAGTCCAAAAAACGATGAGTGGATGATGATTAGTAATGTTTTATGCTACACTTGATAGTACAAAAGTTTGGAAGCAAATAGTTGATGCACTAGCCACTTTGCTTACGGAAATCCACTTGGTGGTATCATCTAGTGGAATTACATTAACACAATACGATTCTTCGCGTGCCGCTATGGTTGATATGGAATTACCAAGAAGCATTTTCCAACAATACACCTGCACTGAGGAGCATGACATATGTTTAGGAGTCGCAGAAGTAGTAAAAGTAAGTAAACGAATGGCTGGAGATGATAGATTAGTATTCAATCTTGATGAATCCGAGAAACGGTTTGAGATCAAAATGATTGGCCTTGCTGAGAGAACCTTCAAGCTCCAACTGTTGACCCCTCCAGAAGAACGTACTCAGAAGATATCACCGACTTTTGACATCCAAGCTGAAATGCTCACTGATGCATTCAAACATATGGTAAAAGATATTGGAGTGGTTTCAAATCATCTAAAGATCACTGCCAGTTCTGATACACTAACATTCGCGGGTGCTGGTGATACAGGTGAAGTTGAAGTAGTTCTGAAACTTGGTGGTGATGAGTCATCTCTCTTTAGTCTCAGGACAATGAATGAAGCCACTTCCATGTACGCACTAAGTTATCTGACAGAGATAGCCAAGGCCATGTCTGGTGATAGTTTGACTCTTCGGATGACTGCGTATAAACCGATTCTGCTAGAGTTTTCAATTGCTGAGAGTGGTGGGATGCGGTATCTTCTTGCTCCGCGAGTGGAGAGAAGATAAAGTATCCACATTTCACTACAAATTGATACTTGCATCTGCCGAGAAGTACATTTTAAATGCCATACCGCATTTCAAAACATGTTCATACTTGCTTGGTCAAAAGCCTAACAATGATATTGGAGATAACTGAATAATGTTCCACGCTACCCTTGACAGCACGAAGACCTGGAAACAGATAGTAGATGCTTTAGCCACTTTGTTGACTGAAGCGCATTTTAGAGTATCTGAATCAGGAATAATATTGAGGCAACTTGATTCATCCAAGGCTGCTATGGTTGACCTGAGTCTTCCATCCGCGGTTTTTCAGGAATATTCCTGTAAAGGAGAGTATGATGTGTGCCTTGGTATCGATGAACTTGTCCGAGTCAGCAAACGGATGGGCGGTGATGAACGACTGGAGTTCAACCTTGACGAAACTGATAAACGACTTGAGATTAAGATGATTGGTCAAGCAGAACGACAGTTCAAACTCCAACTTCTTACTCCTCCAGATAGTCAGACAAACAAACCCGGTATGGAATTTGGTGTAAAGGCTGAGATGTATGCAGATGCATTCAAACAAGCAATCAAAGATATTGGTGTTGTTTCTAGTCATGTAAAGATAAGTGCAGAAAAGAATCTACTTACTTTTACAGGTGAAGGTGATACAGGAGAAGCAAGAGTTTCTCTAACCACTGAAGGTGAAGATCCTGCTCTTTTCCAACTAAAGGTTGGATCTGGTCAATCTGCTGCTATGTACGCGCTTAATTATCTAGCTGAGATATCAAAGGCAATAGCTAGTGATAGTATTATTCTTCAATTCACAGAAAGCAAACCAATGATGCTGGAGTTTCCAATTGCTGAAGCAGGGAATATCAGTTTCATTCTAGCACCACGTGTTGAACGCAGATAGACCATAACTGGGTTCATGGTCACAATCATATGGCAGGATTAGTCAAAACACTAACTACCTGCTGAGTCGAAACACAAAAGTCTGTGAGAGGTGTGCTTGTAATCGATGTCAGTACAGAATCAGGGCAAGACAACGACGATCATGAAGCTAAGGCTTCTATTCCATGAGTACTACTCTGAAAAACCAAAGTCTATTGATACACCTGATCGAATTCACACGCGCGAATTTGCGATTCAAGCATGGGAGTACAACTGGCGTTGTCGAGAGCAATCTGGTCGTGATGATTCTGGAAAAGAAGTACGAACAGGTTGCGGGAAGTCGGGAAAATCTTTCCAGCCTGTAACAAAATGTCCAAGCTGTGGTTCTAAGGCTGTCAATGTCACTAACTGGACACGGCATGAAGGCTACAAATCCAGTGACGATCTTCTACGAAATCTAGCCAAAATAGCACCACACAGTATATACCATTCAGCTGCATTCTATGGATTTCCTACTGCAATAAAGATGCACGAAAAAGAATGGATGGGAGCTGAACTCGTCTTTGATATTGATGCTGATCATCTGGATTTGAAATGTGCAAATGACCATGATGCTTGGCGCTGCAATAATCCCACCTGTAGAAAAACAGGAACTGGGAAACCTCCTGAAATATGTCCAGTCTGTGGTGATGCTTGGTATTGTGACGATCCAACATGTGGTGAGATAGGAAGTGGTGATTTACCGAAAGCATGTCCTAAATGCAAATCCAGTACTTCCCGAAAATTGTATGGGTTCAGTACAAGAAAATGGATCTGCAAAGATTGTCTCAATGTAGCTCGAAAACATACGATGAAGCTCTATGATGACTTCTTAGTAGATGATTTTGGTTTTGATCCAGATAAGATACAAATCAATTATAGTGGCCATCGCGGATACCACATCCGAGTTCGTGATCCAAAAGTCTATACTCTTGATTCTAATGCACGTATAGAGATAGTACATTATATCATGGGTTCTGGATTTAGAGGTGACAAGGCCATCATTTCACAGAGGGGTGGAAGCCTAATCCCATCTCGAGACATTCCCGGTTGGTCTGGTAAAGTCGCTGATGCGATGATAGAATTCATTCAGAATATCGATACCTATACAGGTCGAGAAAAATGGGTAAAGCCTCTCAAAGATAAGAAAATCATTGCAATAGATATGCTCCAGAGACCGCGACCTGTGTTGAGTGCTAAGGTCAAGGGCGTTGGAATAAAATCTTGGCAGGAAATAGCAGAGAAAGCTGTGGAGACCTTTGGAAGCGAAATCGATAGACCAGTCACTCATGATATCCACAGAGTCATTCGCCTGATTGGTAGTCTCAACGGTAAGACTGGTTTCACAGTGACTGAACTGACTCGAGATAGCCTAGACACTTTTAATCCATTCACAGAATCTATAGCTTTTAATGAAGGGACTTTGAATGTTAGATTTCATAAGGGTCCCAATATTCCAGTATTCGTAATCAATGATGAAAAGTATGGACCTTTCAGTGGCGAGTCTGAAACACTGCCAACTGCTGCTGCGGTCTTTGTACTATCTAAGGGGGTCGCTTTGCTTGAGTGAAATAAACTATGACGATATACGAAATGCATGGGAAGATGAAACATCAAGTGAAGCTCTACAAAACCTTGCAGATTTACGACTGAGCAAAATGGTGGCATATCTCTCCAAGGTACGCCTCGAACTAGCCTCAACAAATGCGGATGATGTCTTACAATCTGATATACTGACCCAAGAAGCTCTAAACATAGAATTCATGTTAAAGGATTTACTAGACTATCGAAGAGACAAGATACTGAAGGCAGTGTTCTCCAATCGTAAACCAACAGGCGATATGACTCTGGCCGAAGAAGGATTTTACAAAGACACTCAACGTGCACTTGACAATCATGCTGAATTTGTAAAAGAATCTCTCTCAGGGACAACTCCACTATCCAAGCCAAGGACGAAGAAAGAAAAAACTACAAAGAAGTCGACTGATGCAGACCTAGACGATGATATAGAAGATATTGATTATATCATAGTCCGATTCCTACAGCCAATCAAGGAGCCATTCATGGGACTTGATGAAAAGACACACGGACCATTTGAGAAGGAAGACATAGCTAAAATCCCTGCGGCTAATGTGAGTCGCTGGTTACGCGATGGTACAGCAACTCGTATAATCCCTGAGGATGGAGTCATTCCAGATGAATGATGAACGACTAGCAGAAGAACTCAACGTTCTGCTAATGCATTTGAACGAACAGCAAGTAGAGATCGAGAAGATTCAGGAAAAGTTTCAAGTTGCATTAACTGGAACACTCCGCTTATTTGGAGAAAGTACTTCCACTTTGAAAAACCTGCATGGAAAGACTGAGGATCTCAAAGGGTATCTAATACAACTAAACACAGAAGTCGTTCAAACAAGAACAAAATCCTATCAATATCTAAAAAATAAGGTTGAAGAATTGATAGAATTGGTTTTATCCTCCGATAGAAAGTCCTAAGAGTTAGAACTTTCACTCCTGATATATGCCTCCTCATAAAATCATCTTTCAAATTGTTGGACTCGTATGTATGGTATTGGGTATGCTAGGAGGTCTGATGTACCCGCTCAATACAATGGATATCCTCTGGGTCGTTCTCTATGAGTTGACGATTTTCCTTGGAGTAGCTGGTATTCTTCTCTTAATTCAATATGAGGGATTTGAAAAAGACACTCCAAGCTAATATGATATCTTTACAAACTTTTAATATGGGCTTCAATTTTGCTTGGAACTAGCGAGTCCTTAATCAAATGCTTGTGGTGTATCTAATGACTGAAATGGAAGAACGGTCCGGTCCGCCAATCACTCTGATTGACCCAATCGATATGTCGAAACTTGATCCCACGTTTCGAGATGAAATTAAGAGCATGCCAAATGGAGAAGCGCTCTCAGCATGTTTTGCTTGTTCTACCTGCACAGCAGCGTGTCCTATAGCAAATATGTGGAAATACAAACCACATCAGCTCATTCGAATGATTCTTCTTGGAATGAAAGAAGAGGTCCTTTCTTCGAATGAAATTTGGTTGTGCTTAACATGTTACGAATGTCAAGAACGCTGTCCCCAGAAAGTACGTGTGACTGACATCTTCTTTGATTGTAAGAATCTGGCCGCAGAAGAAGGCAAAATACCTCCCAATGTTGTAGCGTTAGCTAAGGAGCTTCTTACAAAGGGTCAACTCTACACTGTAACTGCAGATTGGGAGCGAGAAGACATGGGTCTTGAACCAGAGGTGCCAGGTCTCTCTGTAGAAGCTGTCAAGACCATTTTGAAGGATACTCGTACACGCAAGATTGTTGGTGGAGATGAATAAAATGGTAACATACAATCTTTACATTGGATGTAGCGTACCAGTAAACTATCCAAATTATGAATCTGCTATGATAAAAGTCGCACAGGCTTATGATATGGAACTCATCTATATGGAAGGTGTCGCTTGTTGCGGAAGCCCAAACCTTAGAGCATTTGATCATACGGGTTGGATGACAGTTAATGCAAGGACTTTAGCAATTGCAGATAAGACCGGTTATGATATTGTAACACCATGCAACGGCTGTTTTGGTTCTCTCAAAGATGTACACCACGTTCTCATGCATGATGATGAAGAACGCGAAAAAATCAACAAGATACTGAAAAAGGAGAATCTTGAATTCACGGGTGTAGCTAAGCCACGTCATTTTGTAGAAGTTCTATATCACGACATTGGAATTGATGAAATTAAAAAGAAAATCACGAAACCATTGGATGGTGTTGGTATTGCCATCCATTACGGGTGCCATCTTCTTCGTCCTGGTGATGTAACCGAGTTCAAACCCGAGTACCTTCAGGAGCTTGTTAAGGTAACTGGTGCAACCGTTATAGACTATCCACTCTGGAAGCAATGTTGTGGTGCTACAGTGTTGCCTGTCAATGAAGATATTGCTATACGATTAGCCCGAGATAAAGTGAAATCAATGAAGGAATCAGGTGCAGTTTTTGCCACTGTTGTGTGTCCAGCTTGTGGAAATCAATTGGATCTTCAACAGCTCGGTCTCAAAGAGTCATATGGTGAGGTGTACAATCTCCCTGTTCTAGTCTATCCCCAGATACTAGGTCTTGCACTTGGAATGGATGAGGAAGAAGTTGGACTTGGTATGAACAGAGTTCCAGCCGACCCAATCTTAGAGCACTTGAGTGATTGAGGTGTATTAGGTAGTGTCCAATCCAGTCCTCATCATTGGTGCCGGCGTAGCAGGTATGACCGCAGCAGTAGAGCTGGCTGACTCTGGAATCAAGACGGTGCTAGTTGAGAGGTTATCAACTACTGGAGGTAATGCCCTCAATCTCTACAAGGCGTTTCCTACAGACGATTGTTTCTATTGTTTTGAAGGAAATCGTTGGCGTCCTGGAATTCGCAAGTGTTTCTATAGAAGTGCGCTCACAGAGCAACCCAATATTGATCTAAAGATGAACAGTCAGGTAGAGGAAATCTCAGGACTCCCAGGTAACTTTAGTGTAAAACTGGATATTGGCCCACAATATGTGGACCCAAAGAAATGCACCATGTGTGGTTTATGCATTGAGAAATCAAAGGCTTTCAGTTTGGTCTCTCCTCAGTGCCAACCTCAAGCAGTGGTCTACGACCCTGAAATTGAAGATACTGGTACTACCAGTGCAGCAGAAGAATGTCCCACAAAGGCAATTAATCTTGATGCTAAAAGCACCAAGAAAATAATTAGCGTATCAGACATTGTTATTGCTACAGGTTACCATGAGATGCAACCTGTGAATGTTGACGAATATGGATATGGAACACATCCTAACATCATCACACAGCTTGAATTAGCGCGGATATTAGATCCGCTTGGAGAAACAAAAGGTGTTCTTCTGCGTCCTTCTGACGGAAAACCTGCAAAACGAGTCATGATGGTTCAATGTGTTGGTAGTAGAGATGAGAATTACTACGCCTATTGTTCCAAGATATGCTGTGTATTTGCGCTAAAACATGCAGCCATCCTCACTCAGGATCATGAAGATGTAGAGGTAAGTGTGGTTTACATGGATATAAGAACCTATGACCGCTACGAAAAATACTATCGTGACACCCGTAATGCTGGTGTGGAGTATATCCGTGGTCGAGTTTCACGTATTGAACCACAAGATGATGGCAGTCTTGACATCATTGTATTTGATTCATTATTGAACAAGTATCTGAAGTTCTCAGTTGATATCTTTGTGTTATCATCTGCGCTTGAGCCATCGGCAGGGAGTTCACAGATTATCTCCTCTCTTGGGCTGAAATCAGCAAGTGGTTTCATAGGCGCAATAAATCCAGAAACTGAGGTTGTTGTTGGAAACCGTATCTATGCGTGTGGTTCAGCACTAGGACCCTCAGAAGTTCCAGAGAGTGTAACACAGGCAAGAGCTGTCGTTTCAAAGATACTTCAGAGCAAGGAGTGAGAATGAGATGAGTGACAAAAAATCAGCAGTGTTACTATGCACATGCGGTAAACAACTAGGACTCTCATTTGATTTGCTTGAATCTGAATTGAAGAAGAATAATCTGACTACATCTGTTACAGTAGAAGATTTAGTCTGCCAAGAGGAAGGTCTTGCAAAGATTGCCAGTCTATTAGCTGAGAATGAAGGTCGACTTGTAATTGCGGCCTGTACCAGCCAGAAAATTCAACCTCGTATTATTCAATACCTCAAGGATAGGGGAATAGATGGCACACAAATTCAATATGTCAATATCCGTGAGCATTCTGCTTGGGTTCATAGTGATGTTGACGAGGCTACCAAGAAGTCCTTAGACATGATTCGTGGAACTTTAGCACGTTCAGCAACTTCTGTACAATTAGTACCTGAAACAAAAGAGATTGGAAACCACGTTTCAGTGATTGGTGGAGGAATCGCAGGAATTGAAGCAGCTTTGAGTCTCTCAAATCTGGGATATCATGTTACCCTCATGGAGATCAGTGACCAACTTGGAGGTCATGTGAAACATCTTCCGCTTGTCGCTCCTACTGGCAAATCTGGTGTAGAGATTCTAAGTGGGCGATTGGAATCTGTTGAAAAAGATAGTAAAATCACCATTCTCACCAAGACCAAGGTCAAATTTGTTACAGGGGAGATGGGTGACTTTACTATTCATTATACTGCAGAAGATAACACTAGTGAACTAACCCTGAAAACATCTGCTGTTGTTATGGCAATGGGATTCAAGGAGTTTGAACCAATAGGGATGGAAGAGTATCGATATGGAAAGAATCCCGATGTAATAACCCAGTTTCAACTCTCTCGGATGTTGACAGAGGGTACCTTAGCACGTCCTTCAGACGGAGGCGCGGTAAAAGAGGTTGTAATGGTCCAATGTGTTGGAAGTAGATCAGAGGACTACAAAAGGGACTGTAGCAAAATCTGTTGCACTTTTGCTATCGATAACTCACTAGAAATCCTGAAACAAATACCTGACGCTAAAGTTCGTGTTGTCTACATGGATATTAGAGTCCCCTTCGAGAATGAGCTGGTCTACAAGGAATCTCGTGAAGTTGGTGTAGACTATATTCGTGGTAGAATCAGTATGGTTTGGGAACAAGAGGGAAAGACCCGAGTTAAGATATACGATTCACTAATGGATGAGTATCTGGAGGTACCTTCAGATTTACTTGTTCTCTCAACTGCAATTCTTCCTCCAGATGGAGTCTTTGCACTCTCGGAAACTCTTGGGTACGCAATAGAGGATGATGGACACATCAAGGAACTCTATGGGAAATTACGACGAAATGAAACCCGAAGGCGAGGTGTTGTTGCTGTTGGAGCAGTCACAAGACCTCAATTCGTGTCAGAATCAATAACAGATGCTCAGGCTGGTGCCCTCATTCTCCACAATGAGCTGCAAGGCGGGAAGATACAGGCAATCATGAGAGGTGCAGTTTTGAATGTTGATGACTGTGTAGGATGCAGTCTCTGTGCACAACAATGCCCTCGTGGAGTTCCACTCATGATTGAGCAGATTGATGCTGAAGAAGAGAGTGAGGACCAGAAAATACTGTTCAAAGCAGCCATTGACACACTCAACTGTCACTCTTGTGGTGTTTGTCAGAGTCTATGTCCCTCTGGAGCCACTCAATTGAATTTCTTATCGAATAATCAGATGTGGTCTGAAATTGAGGCAACACTTGAAGGAGCGGGAGCAGATAATCCGGTAACTTTGTGTTTCTACTGTGAAGAATGTGCAGTTTCTACTATTGACATTGCTGGCACTCTAAAGATGGAGTATCCCGCAAGTACTCGGCTGATTCCAGTACCGTGTGCAGGTAGAGTAAGCATAATTGACATTCTCAAGGCTTTTGAAGGCGGTGCAAGTTCAGTCATGATTGCTGCCTGTGAAACCGATAGATGTCATGTCGGAGGAACCGGTAACGAAATTGCGCAGGTACAGGTAGATGTCGCTCGTGATATTTTGAATGCCATTGGGTGGAAAGGTGAACGTGTAGATATGTTCCGAATGTTTAGTGCTGAACCTGAGAGGTTCACAACTGCAATATCCGAAATGGTTCGCCGTGCGAGGGAGTTTGGCCCTACCCCTGTACACACAGGGACTGCAGGTAAATGGATGGAGGTAGGTAAATGAATAGGCCCGACACTCCAAAGGAACTCTCTCCAAAGCGGAAGCGTATGATGGATATGATTCTGGCTCTGGGAGGTTTGAAAGAAGAGCAGGCTATACCTGCAAGTAAGGTAAGCGAAGCAATTGACAACCTGAAGAACGAACTAGCTCCATTAGTTGACGACATCATTGCATTTCCCGGTTCATACTTCACCAAGTTCCTGAGTGCATCAAAGAATCTTGATTTACCTTCAGAGATCAAAAATAATTCAGTTCTCAGAGACGCGATTTCCACTCTTGAAGCAACAGTTGAAATCTCTACAACTGATGCACTACAAGGCTTACTAAAATCATTGAAAACCGCCCTTGAAGTATCTGAGTCTGCTGGAACTGAGAAAGATGCTTTTGGTGAAACATTACAAGAAATCACCTCTAAGATCAATTCCGATCCTGAGATGGCATTATTCCTACTACAACAGAATCTTGGAATCACGACTAGATATGGCCAACCACCCTGCCATGTTGAATGTCCTGCTGGTGTCCGAACCCAGCGATTCGTCAACCTGACTCGCGACAAGAGATTTGATGAAGCGCTTGAATTAATGCGGAGCACTTACCCATTTGCTGGAACACTGGGAAGAGTCTGCAATGCTCCCTGTGAGAGTAGATGTCAGAGAGGTCTAATTGATCAACCAGTAAGCATTAGAAATCTTCACCGATTCTTGGCTGATAATGAGAGAGCAAAGAGTAAGAAAAAGACCCCTACTCCGTCGTTAGACAAAGAAGAGAAAATCGCTGTGATTGGTGCAGGACCAGCTGGTATAGGCTGTGCCTATGACCTTCTACGTATGGGTTATCCTGTAACGATTTTCGAATCCAAACCCAAGAATGGCGGTCTTCTCCGATACGGAATTCCCTCATATCGACTTCCTCGAGATGTTCTCGATGAAGAAATCTCATATGTTCAACAAATTGGTGCAGAGATACTCAATAATCAACACATCACTAAACCCAGTGAGTTATTGACAAAAGGCTTCAGTGCAGTTTTTGTTGGAACTGGCGCCTCATCAAGTCGGAAATTACGCATTGACGGTGAGGATGCAAAGGGTGTATTCCATGCACTAGAGTTCCTTGATGATATCAATATGGGTAAGAAAATCAATCTTGGAAAACGTGTTGCTGTAATTGGTGGTGGCAATGCTGCTATTGATTCTGCAAGAGTAGCTCTTCGAATTGGTGCTAGTGAGGTAAGTATTGTATACAGACGATCCAGAGAAGAAATGCCTGCCATTGAAACCGAGATAGAAGATGCTGAGCATGAAGGTATTGTGCTCAAGATACTCTCTTCCCCAGTTAAGATACTTACAGACGGTGGAAAAGCAACAGGAATCCAATGTATCAAAATGGAGTTAGGCGAACCCGATGCATCTGGAAGAAGAAGACCTGTTCCAATGCCCAATTCTGAATTTGATATTGAAGTTGATAGTATTGTCGTAGCAATTGGTCAAGGAATAGATGCTGACGATTACTTCTCAGACCTAGAATATACAGAGTGGGGTCTCATACAGGCTGATTCAAAATCATTTCAGACGAGTGTTCAAGGTGTATTCGCTGGTGGTGATGCGGTTTCAGGTCCTGCTACTGTCGTTAAGGCAGTTGGTGCTGGAAAGAAAGCAGCGATTTCAATAGATCAATACCTTCGGGGAGAACCCGTTTCCCAAGAAATTCCAACCTATGACGCTATCGTCGCATCAGTAGATGCTGACAAAGCACAAGCAAAAGGTGACCAAAGAGCAACTATGCCTGTACTAGCACCTGAGATTAGAGCTACAACCTTTGATGAAGTTGAGCTTGGCTTTGACAAGAAAATGGCTCCAATAGAAGCTAGCAGATGCATCAATTGTTCGATCTCAAATATGGATGTCACAGTTTATGGTGGAAGGATTGACCCTGAAGCTAGCCAACCAATGATGAAAAAGTTCTTGCAGGATGAGGTCGAGCGAGGCACAATTCTGGCATTGGTTCGTGAAAAAGGTGCCTTGACCTCCAAGGATTTGACTGATAAGACTGGTATCCCTCAAGACAAGGTCTTTCTCCATCTCGTACAAATGAAACGTAACGAGGACCTTGTTATTGTGGGAGAAGAGCACGGGTACGTTCTCTATGATGTTCTCCGTACTGCAACAGAAGCTGAAATCACGCTCCAGACAGTTACAAACACTGCGCTTCAGCTTGCAACAGCACAAAAAGAGTTGGAAACCCTTCTCTCCGATCTTAAGGCTGAGGACATCGGAAAGTTAGCTGGATCCCTTGAAACGTTCTCTAGGTCTCGTGACAAACTCTCCAAAGTTGGTCTACACGGGTCAGTCATTGCAGAGTCCATTCTTAATGAGATTGAAGAAAAGATACGTTCTGCAGTCTTACTTGCATACCGTACTCGTGCAAAGTTACCCTCAACACGACCTAAAGTCACTGTGGATGAACTTACAGATGTGGATGTCCCCTCAGTTCTTGAAGAATACAAGAGCCAGATGGGTTATGCTCCATTGCTAGGGTTTGGTACTATTGAATGGACCCACTCACGATGCCTAGGTTGTAAATCCTGTGAACTTGAGTGTCCAGAAGATGCAATCAAGCTCACTCCAGTACTTCGCATACCTGAAATATTTGAATTTGCAGATGAGGATCTAGCAGAATTGCCAATTAATAGAGGTCTATTCTACAAGACCGTACAGTCACTTGCAACCACAAAACCAACGGATAACATTGTCTTAGAGAAGGAATCACCAGGATTTGGTTCCGTAGAGGTAGACCTGTGGTTATGTGTTGCTTGTCGAACATGCGTACGCAGATGTCCCGGTCCTGTAGATGGTGCACTTGTCCTAGATCTCAAGTGGAGTCTTCCAGAAGTTGTGAGGCAGATTACATCTCAGACATAGAGCCTTCATAGATTCTGCTGCTTAGTAATTGACTTAAGCAATGGCTGAAAAGTGAGTAGCACTAACCACAATTAGAGTGAGGATTATGATTGACTTTACCCTGACCAAGGAACAAACAGAGTTGAGAGACCGTGCACGAGCATTCGCTCAGGAGTATATGCTTCCCTATGCACACTACTACGATAAAACTGGTGAATTTCCACGACCAATTATGCAGAAATGCTGGGAAGCTGGATTGATGAATCTAGCAATCCCAAAGGAGTACGGTGGCCAAGGACTAGGCATTTTGGAGCAATGTATTGTTGTTGAAGAGATGGCTGCAGGTTGCGCTGGAATGACAACAAGCATCTATGTCAACTCACTAGGAGCAGAACCAATCCTTGTTGCAGGCACAGATAAGCAGAAAGAGAAGTACCTCAAACCACTCACTGAGGACCTGAAATTCATTAGTTTTGCATGTTCTGAGCCTGGTATGGGTTCTGATGTTGCAGGAATTCAAACTCGTGTTAAACGAGATGGCGATAACTATGTCCTAAACGGTTCAAAATTCTGGATAACAAATGCCCCTCACGCTGATACATTCACAGTCTTTGCCAGTCTTGATCCAAGCAAGAGGCACAAGGCATTATGTGCATTCATAGTAGATGCTGACACTCTTGGACTAAAGACTGGTCGACCAGTTGAGAAGATGGGACATAAGGCATCAACAACGTCTTCTGTGATACTACGAAACGTAAAAGTTCCTGCTGAAAATATGCTAGGTGCTGAAGGAGAAGGATTCAAGATTGCCATGAAGACCTTTGCTATGACTAGGCCCGCAATTGCTGCTTTTGCTACAGGTCTTGCACGATCTGCAATGGAATTTGCTCGAGATTACGTTGGAAAAAGAGAGGTTTTTGGCGAAAAACTTCTCAACTTTGAAGTAATTCAATTCAAACTTGCTGATATGTACATGAAAATCGAAGCAGCGCGTCTTATGTATCTCAAAGCTGCATGGACTGCTGATTTCGTTGGTGACTCTACAATCCCTGCAAGTGCAGCTAAAGCTTTTGCTACTGACGTGGCAATGGAAGTTGCAAGTGAAGCTGTTCAAATCCACGGTGGATATGGATACATCGATCAATATCCTGTTGAGAAATTATTCAGGGATGCAAAACTGTACCAAATCTATGAAGGAACCAGTGAAGTTCAGAGATTGATACTTGCTCGTCATGTCCTTTCTGGTTATGACCCTGCCATGGGAAAGATTCCTCGGTGGTACAACAATAAACCACCTGATTTCTGACAGGAATTCAGACAGAATATGGTTTAATGGGGGCCCTACATCAATATCGGGCTCTCAAATAACCATAGGTGGACATTATGCGTTTCATTGATGGACTCAAGACACTTCTAACAAATTCATGGTATAGCTTCAGCTTTATCTTATCACTAATTGCCACTTCGATAATATCACTGCTAATTGTAATCGATCCCAACTCAATTCTCACAACCTCGGATCCTATCATGGGATTTGCAATCTCCGTCACTGTATCATTCCAATATTTCGTCATTTCCTTGGTAATTTTCTCTCTAATTCCTAAAAGTCGTGATATTTTCTTCAGTGGGGCGAGGAAGAGTCTGGGTTATCAAGCAGTGTTATGTTTGATTCTTATTCTACTATTCATGGTCCTAGGTCCAGTTACAGCTCTTGCCGGTCCGTATGTTGGTGTTCCACTTGCGTTCGGTGACGCAATAATCACAGCCTACTTTGCTGTATTACTCGGTTGGAACATAGGTAAATCAGTTTCAGCTAAACTAGGTGATAGGAAAACACTACACTGGGTCTTCTTCGTGTTATTCTGGATTATCGATTTCATGATTTTTGGAGCATTATTCTTTGTTCTAGGTCTATCAACTCTACCCTTTGATCAACAAATCGTGATGCTTGTCTTTCCCCTTGGAATTGCACTATTACCTATTCTCACGATTCTATTCAAGAATGAAGAAGGAATACCTGCACAAACAACACTACTTACCCTTATCATCTTCATCTATGGCATTTACCATACATACCGCTTGGTTTCTCTGGTTGAACCTCAATGGGGGCTAGCAGATGTTCTTCTTAATCTTGTATTGCTTATTTACGGCCTGTCTACAACCATCTCTAAGGTTCATGATTCGATTGGTGAACGTCCTACAACCGCTGTGACGATTATTTTGTTGGTAATACTCAGTCGAGTCGGTTCACAGGTCAGTAAACTTCTTGCAACTACTGTTGGATTACAGACACTTGTACAGGTTGGGATTACTAGTTCCACAATACTATTCATAGCAATCCTTGGTCTACTGGTTCCTGCTTTCTGGATGTGGCAACGTAAGAAGAATCCTCAGTCCCTAGTAGTATGATGACCAGCTATATTTGCAGGTGATGCAATGTATGGTTTGAGTTATCATGTTGATTAGACGTTTACAGGACAGGGAGATATTCAACGCTCTAGATAATACCATAATCCGTGAGATACTCAATCCAAAACATGAATCACAATCTCTGGTCCTTAGTTATAGTCTTGCTCATGCCACTCTAAAACCAAAGGAGAAATCGCTTCCTCACAAATTCTTTGAAGCATCGGAGGTCTACTATATTCTCAAGGGAACGGGGCTGATGCATATTGATGATGAAACTGCCGAAGTTGTGCCCGGTGATACAATATACATTCCACCACAAGCAGTCCAATGGATTGAAAACATCGGTTCAAATGATTTGGAGTTTCTATGCATAGTAGACCCTGCGTGGCAACCAAATGCTGAGGAACTTGTCTAGTAGAGCAAACTATTCATCAATTAGATATCCTCTCTTGACTGCTTCATTAATAAGATTCTGAGCAAATTCCCAGAGAACTTTGGATCCTTTTGCAATGTGATGATTACGCTCGATTACCTGGCTTTTGTTTACACCATGTTTTTTCCACGCGTGTCCTTCTGAATAAAGATTGAGCAGAAGTGGTTGCACTCTATCTACTGCCGCGGCGAATTGTGCTTCTGGTGTTTCCATGGCTTCAAACTCCTCCCACAGATCTAAATATTCCTGAAACTGTTCACTAGGAAGAATACTGAAGATTCTATGAGCTGCCTCACGTTCACGCTCGACTTTACCATCTCTACCCTGTTCATCGTAACAAAAAGTATCCCCTGCATCTATCTCAACTAGATCATGAATGAGCACCATCTTGAGGGTTCGAAGAAGGTCAATTGAAGTATCATTTGAATACTCTGAGAGTATCATTACCAGCATCGCAAGATGCCAGGAGTGTTCGGCATCATTCTCTTGGCGTTTATCTTTAGTCAATACTGTCTGTCTTAGAATCTGTTTCAGATCATCTATCTCTCTCAGGAATTGGATTTGTTGATGCAGTCTATCATTAACAAACATAGCTGAACACCTACGATTCTCAGTAAATATTGACTATAACATACTTACGAATGTTATCAAAACACCCCGCTCAATGAAGATATCCTCTAAATCATCGAGAAAGCAGCAATCAGAAATGGAATATCTGCTCCTGCATGAATAAGAAATGCTGCTAGAATACTATCAGTCTTGTACATCGCTGCTCCACTTGCTAGACCAATAAAGAAAGGTAAGATGAAGAGAATCAGGTTACCTGTGATGTTCAACATTGTAATTGGAAATACAAGATGCGCAGCTCCAAATAGTAACGCTTGGAGTAGGTTGCCTGGATCTTCCCCAAAGTGCGCTACGTATTTTCTAAGGAAGATGCCTCTAAACCATAATTCCTCTCTGAGGCTATTGAACATGATGAATACTATAATCCAAGGAGCCCACAAGACAAGCTGGTCTGTTGTCACAGGATTTGCACCGAATATCTCTGACGCTGGAATTGCAGTCACAAGAAATATGATGAAAGCTATACCCCCGATAAATAGTCCTTTACGGAGATTACCTTTCTTGAGGTAGATTGATGCAAGATTCTCACCAGATAAAATTGTTAGAGCAAGTATTGGAACAACAACCAAGAATGTGCTAATGACAACTCTGATTGTGCGATCCTCAAC
>SDNZ01000214.1 GCA_004524565.1 Candidatus Thorarchaeota archaeon | reverse complement strand
CTCCTCTATGGTCTCTGGTTATACCGTGATGCAGTTTCAGCAGTAATGGTGAAAGGAGCATTGAACAGAAAAAGGATGGTGGCAGGACTGTGGCATCTTATCTTTGTACCTGTTGTAATTATCCTAATCCTAACATACGGTGCAGAGATCAATTGGTTCAAGGCATATATGATAGATAATGCATTCGTTATTGGAGACCTTCAAGTACCAGTTATAATGACCACCATATTCACAGCATACCTATCATCAATACTTGTAGTAGTAGTAAACTTGTATAGAGAGGTAAGTAATGGTCTAAAGAAACTCAAGAAGATGGAAGACGCAAATACTCCTGCAAGTATCTTGGCAGATGAACGCGATACGATGGTGAATAGATACAGCTCATCAATCAGAATCAAGTTCCTTATGTTCTTGGTAGTTGTAGGAGCTGCAGCTGTTACAACCATGGATTTCCTCCAAAGTTACCAGTTGGGAATCATTGTTCTAATGCCAGTTGCGTTCTTGGTTGTGATACCCTTCATCTCCTCAAAGATTGTGAAGGTAATCAATCAAGCAACAAGTATCAAGATTAGAAAGAGTGATTCGGAAATCGATTCCTACGAAGAGTAAGAAGAATAGGGGCGGAAAATAAACCGCCCCGTTCTGACTAAAGGAGAAGAATTAGTCTTCATCTTCGTTTGCAGAATCATCGATTTCTTCTTCTACTTCATCGGACCCAAATTCATCTTGTGAATCCCCTGATATTGTAATATCCTTTGATTCCTCTTCAGTATCTTCCGTAGTTTCTGTCTCAACTTCCTCTTCTAATTCAGATTCCACTATAACTTCTTCAGCTTCAGTTTCTCCTTTTTCTTTAGCTTCATCTGCAACAGCTTCAGCTGCAGCTTCTTCTTCAGTAGGCATCCATTTCTTTCCTTCTGCCATATCAGTTGAGAATTTCTGAACCTGTGTCTTTCGACTTACATAGAGTGCGATGATCACAGCGAGTGACAATGCTGCACCAACGAGAGTAATTGTAGTCTGAAGTGTACTAGCACTATCTCCGAGTAGCTGTTGCCATGTAACCACCAAGAAAGCAAGCCCTGCAATATTCATTACGAAGCTTCGTAAGGGAGTTCCAACTTTCACAATCTCTGTTACACCAGTATCAACCATTGCGGCAGCAATTACTCCTGCATTGTAATCTGTTGACTTGGTCTTCTTAGCTAGAGTACGAATGTCAGTCGATTTCTTCTTCCCCATGACCTTTAGAGCTACTGGAACCTTTTCGGATAGAATATCTGCATAGTAAGATCGTGCTTCGTCTTGAGTAAAGTTGCATTTCTTACACGTATCGAGTTTTTTATTCCAATCACGTTTACATTTCGGACATTTATCAACGGGCCAAGCATCAGGAGCGACTTCTCGTAATCGTTGACGGACTAAATATTCACTTACCCCGCTATCCTCACGAGGATCACCTTCTTTCTGCTTTTTCTTACCCATTTTTGTCATACCAGCAAGCATAGAGAAGAGAAGCGGTAATGCACCGATGACGGTGAGGTTTGGTAGTGATTTTAATTCTGAAGCTTTCTTATGAATACCGCGCAATTTGTACGCAGTCTTAAGACCTTCAAAAAGCGTCATGAATCCATTTCCTAGACCATATACTGCACTCACAGTAGCTACCGTAGCAGATATTCCTGTAACTGATGTAAATACATCAGCAGGAGAAGAGGGAATGAGGAAAAAGAATTCATTGGTCACAATATGTTCTGTTGTCGTATCACTTCCAATATAGTAGCGAAAATCAATTGAGGCTTGGAAAATTCCTGTCGCAATTTTGATTCCGCTATATGTGAAGGCTTGCCCCAGACCAATTGGGGATTCGATTATTGGAATGTCAACATCATGGGCAACGGGAATCCAAGTGGAATTCGTCGCATAATCGACAATATTGATTGGAAAGATAGGAATTCCCTGATAGAAGAAAGTGATTGTCCCACTCATATTCAAGTTTTGAGTCAATGTGTCGGATACATTGATCTGGAGGTATAACACCATTGGATCGTCCATATTGATTATTATGGGATCTGTTTGTCCTGCTTCTTTCAGATTTTGACCGTCAAGACTTGCATATACAAACAAAGTACCATCATTCACAAAGTCAGCATCTGTAACAGGGATTTGTGCAGATACTGTTTGTGGACTGTAACCACCAATCATTAGCATTAGAAATAATGCCATGAAACCAAAGAGTAGCAGTTTCGAGGGTGAGCGACGCATTTCCAATTTCAACTCCACTTTATCTCAAGGATTTTTATTGTGCAAATCTTGACTGTTAAGGGTTTTGTGGACCTAAGGAAACTTAGTTTGGGGAGCGGGTTCTTGAGTGCCACGGACCATATTAGCAACTTTACGAGCAACTGAAGCAAATCCCTCACTCTTCTTAAGAACTCCCTTAGCACCAACCTCAACAGCCTGCTTTAGTGATTCCATATCGAAATACGCTGTAAGAAGGTGAATATTATTTACTCCCATTTCAGTGAGAATCCGAGTACATTCCAAACCATTCATCTCGGGCATCTTCAAGTCCATTAAAACAAAATCTGGAGGATGACCTTGGCTAATACATAAACCAGCTTTTTCCACAGCTTGAGTTCCTGTAGTTGCAGTAATTAGTTCATAGTCATCTAGGAATTTCCTAAGGTAAGAATCCATCACCTCATGGATTGCTGGTTCATCATCCACAATAAGGATTCTTAGAGTCACTAAATATTCCCCACATTTGTTTGGATAACAAAGGGTAGGAGAACCACCTTATCAATCGTGTGTTATTAACGAATGTATTTATTGTAGTATTAGACAGAATCATGAGATAGGTGAATCTAATGGTCTTTGAACGAATGCCCTTGGAAATTTGGTTTGATGAGTATCAATTCGAAATAGACTATGATATTGGTGAGAGTGGGATGAAATTCCTTACCGTGAAAGATCTTGGTATCGATCTTAATGAGGTTGAATTGCGTTATGGCTATCACTTAGGTCACCCAGATTTGCGGAACGAAATTGCGAAACAATACTCAGGGAAGTCAATGGAAAATGTAGCTGTGACCACTGGAGCTAGCGAGGGGAATTTTGCGGTTATTGGGCATCTCGTCGGTTCTAGAGACCACTTGATAGTCGAACACCCAACATATCCGTCACTCTATCAGATACCAAGGTCTCTTGAGAGAGATCATTCATTATTTAAACTGACTTGGGAAAATCAATTCAGACCAGACATGGATGAACTACGAAAACTGGTCAAGAAGAATACGAAACTAATTACTCTTACTCACCCAAATAATCCATCAGGATCAGTAATTACTCATGATGAATTGAAGGAAGCTATTGAAATTGCAGAGTCTGCGGGGGCATACCTCATGGTCGATGAGACCTATAGAGACATGAT
>SDNZ01000087.1 GCA_004524565.1 Candidatus Thorarchaeota archaeon | reverse complement strand
TCTAAGAGCTGACTCAATATCATACTCTTTCTCCTCTACGGGTTCAGTCTTGATTTCCTTGTCTTCTTCGTTTGTTCTGATTGTTTCAGACTCCATCGCTAGTCATCCTCCTCGAATTTACTACCTAATCTATTATCCAATGCATCAGCGAGACCCTGTGATAGTTCAAGGGTTCTTGCTAAGCCTCCCAGATCGGACAACACCGAGATTGCATGAAGGAGCCATCTTGATGTGTCGAATAATCCGTAAACATCACCAATATTCATACCAAACTGCTCTGCTAGGTCACGTATTGGAATCTGTGTAGTGATCAGGAAGCTCACTAGATTGTCAAATGATTCATCAAGTGACATCCCAGATTCAATCGATACAACGTGACGCAGCAACCAAAGTAATTCTGTCGTACTCTGAGTCATAGGTAAAAGAGCGAGAATCTCTCTCACAGTAGGAATACTCAGATACAATCGATTGATAGCTCGTCCAAGTTTGGTTGGTTTTAATTTCCCATCAGTCGCCCCCTCAACAAGTCCCAATCTAATTAGTAATCCAAGAGGACTTGATTCCATAAGAGCGAGTGGAATTACATAATCCGCCATATTGCCCAATTCATTTGCAGCAGCCATTCCCAGTGTAACCAGATGATGACAGAGAATGCCATCTTCATTCACTGGTGTACCGCATGAACACATTGCTCCTTCTACAGCTCCACTAGCTGACAACCTTGCAGAGAACCTACAGGTGAATTGACCACCATCCAAACTGGTTACAATTCCACCAATTACAGTCTCATTCTTTTCCCGAAGGGTCGTCCTGCCCAGTACATTCTTTCGTGCAGCCTGTATGGTCTCAGGAAGAGCATGTCGTTCCAGTACTATTTTTGCGGATATCTCGCCGAGCTGAAGAACTCTCATCGGAGACTTTGAGTCTCTTATAGCGCAGTGTACTAGAAAAGAATCTCCGAATATCCCATTCTCAATATCCTCGATTGTTGCAGACCCTAACATATCAAGTACAACAAGGAGCTGTTCGGAGAGTGAGGCCGCATGACCTAGTGTACTATTGATGCGGTCATAATGCGGGATCAGAATCTCCTTCTCGTTGGACTCATCAAGAATGACATCGAAATACCTACGTTTAGCCTCCTCAGCCTCACCAGTACTACCAGCAAGAATCACACCGAAGCCAATCTTATCATGTCCGGGTCTCCCTGCTCTACCTAACATCTGATGCACAGTATTTGCGGATAGGAGTTGTCTATAATCTGCAGGAGATTTGAAACTAGACAAAATCACTGTTCGTGCTGGAAGATCCATACCAGCAGCAAGAGTTGTTGTTGCACAGATGACTTTGATCTCACCTTGTCTGAATAAGCGCTCGACTGTTCGTCGTGCATTGTAACTTAATCCAGCATGGTGGTATGCAATGCCGTTGTGCAATAGAGACCTCAAGTCCTTAGAAAGAGTGACATTCCAATTTTCTACCGAACCCAAATCCTGATCGAGTGCTTTCTTTTCTTCAGATGTGAATTGTCGGCCAACATCTTCAGCCAAGCGTCTTGCTTGTGCCTCTGCTTCTCGTCTTGTTCTATGGAAGACTATAGCCTGTCCGTTTCCTTGAACGGTGGTCATCACCAGTTTTTTGAGACTTCGGTTCCTGTTGTTGGTGGTCACCACTTTATGTACAAGAGGAACGGGTCTTTCTTCAGACTGTATCAGCTGGCACCCTAACCATTCTGCTAGCTCATCAGGGTCCCCTGTGGTTGCTGAGAGTGCAACAATCTGTAAATCCTCAATAGAATTCTTCAGTCGGATAATGAGACTCTCAAGTCGAGCACCTCGACCCAACTCTGACATTGTCTGAATCTCATCAATGACAACTGTTCCAAGATTTGAGAGCCAGTCGCTTCGTCGCCGGAGTAATGAATCTGCACGTTCGTAAGTTGTGACCACTATGTCAAACTCAGCCAGTTCATCACCACTACTCTGAAAATCACCTGTACTAAGTCCCACTGAAACTCCTAGATGCTCGTAGCGTTCTTTCATTGTTTTGAATATCTGAACTGCTAAGGCCCGTAATGGAACTAGGAAGAGACCTTTCTTGTCACAAGTCACCGCTCGTAATAGAGCCATCTCACCAACCAATGTCTTGCCAGAACCTGTGGGAGACGAGACCATGATGTTCTGTCCTTCTAAGAGACCCTTCTTGATCGAATCACTCTGGACTCCACGAGGTCGCATTCCAGCTTGTCCGAGTAGTCTCGTGACTTGTGTTGATACGTCTGACACCATGGTCATGCAGTAGCACCCTCCAATCCGTCAGTCTGTCTCAGAGCCATTGAGCCCTTCATCGTAATTCTGTAATTTGTATAAGAGACCCCGCTATGGACTTCATGGCCTTTCAAAATCATACTTGCATGTTCAAGACGGGCGAGAATTGCTTCAACATCAGGATTGTTATCAGACCCACTTGAAACAATGAATCGACGAACTGCTTCTTCAGTTAGGGGTTCATACCGCTCTAACAACTTCAAAACTCTAATCGCTAGGTTTGTACTACCTGCAGAAACTCTATCCAGTAGAGACCCCTCATGGTGTGTTGTACTAGACGTACCAGAATCAATCAAAGTTGAGACCCTTCGAGTCTCTTCGCTAGTGATAGTTTCAGGACTCAAATCTGGAGCAGGATCAAGTCGAACTGGTTGGCAGGTCTCCATACCATCATGAACTAGGAGTGCGGTATCATTATCCATAATTCGAAGGAATGAGGACTCTCTGGGTGATATGCGAGCCTTCGTATGCATTCCAGTTGTAATCACATTCAAACCGAGAAGATCAGCTGCGATCTTGATATCGACCGATTCCCTCAGTCTAAGTGAAATGCATGATTCAAGCGTTGCAATAGCTCCGGGAGCCATATCAACAGGATGTTCAAGAGCAACAACTAGTGGACCTCTTTGTTTCAGTTTCTTCAAGACTTGCTCGGTGAAAGAATCATGCTGCATGTATCTTCTATTTCTCACCCGAAAATTCTCAGCACCATCGAGGATAACCACAAGATTCGGATCTGGTCGCAATCCTGCTATTTTGATACTCATGATATTCCATGCAAAATGCTCAAGCCCTGTAGATCCAAGTGCAATTCTAACAACACTGAGGTTTGGTTCAACAAGTCGTGATGTAGGTACAGTCTGAGTACCATAGAAACTCTTAGCTGCTGAACCCTCATAGAGAGACCGTATCGCTTCCATTCCAGTCATGGATTTCTTAGAAGGTAATTGCTCAGGTGGTTGTTGAACGTCCGTTGGTCCTGCCATTGAATCATCAAGTCCATTTGGAATGTGAACGTCTGCAAGAGTCGCATTACCCAGAGTTACCGCACGGCCGATGGCAGCCTCAAGGTCAGCTGCACCTCTCAGATCTGCTGCAGCCACTGCTTCAAGTGAAGATATGACGAGAGGCACGAATTCACTTCGATGAATCCCTTCAGCATCCACAGGATTCAACACGAGGTCTCTTCCAAGTTCAAGATGAACTGAACCTTCAGAAAGTCGAGTCAGTCCTATTGAATCTGGATTGTTAGTTATGATAACAACCCTCTTTCCAGCACGAAGAAGTTCAGAGGTCAACAATGCTAGTACCCGTGTTCGAGAGCTCGTAGTACCTCCGCAGAGTAATGTACCAGTCTCTAGTTCTGAATGAGAAATACCGACGGTAGGACCTGTCTGAAGGGTGTCAGGATTGATAGTGACGCCTAACCGGTAGTCACTGGGTCGACCTCGTATTGGGGCAAGGAATTGTCCGGGTATATTACTACCTACCTCGGATGCTAGTTCAGACTTCAGTTGGACAAGCCAGTTCGCAAGGTCTTCACCCGATGCATAGAACCAAGCAGATTGACCATTGACATTCAATTGATGAAGTCTTGATTGGAGATCCTTTGGATTCGCACGTTTCCATTTATCCAAAGGAATGGCTGCGCGTACTGCACTATCAAAATTCATCACGCCTGTTTCATCTTGCACATGGCCAACAACATTGACATGATTAAGCCAGATTCCACCGCGTTTCAAGACATAGGCATTCATCCTACCTTTTTTCAGATAGTTGAAATATTTCTCAAGTCCATCTGGGATACGTTCTTCATCTAGAGCTCGTTGGATATTTTCAGGTCGCATTGTTACAATCAGAGTGAAACCTATTGAGTCATCAACAGCTCTTACTAGTGCACTCACATCACCCATTAAGACAGATTCTACATTTGTAAGAGTCATGTTGACCAAGTGGCGTTGCCCTGTTGGAGTCTTACACTGAAGGTATTTCTTATCATCAGATAGGGAGCAAGATGTGTCAGTTAATTGCACTTCTTTCCAAACACTCCCTTCCTGAGACCGTTTCTCAAGCTCCTTAGACAACACAGGAAGTAGTATTATTGTCAGTAAAATCAATACACTGCATGAAAATAGGATAAGGGGAGAATAGAAACCAATTACTATAGCAATACTCACCAGGAATAATGGTTGAGCAAGTGCCATTCTTTTCTTTCTATCATCCCAGCGCAATTCTGTATCCGAAGTAATGGACCATGAGGATCCCGGAGTGTCTTCGAATGGATCTGTTTCAGGTCGAGTACCAAGAATATTGCCCTTTACCATTCTTACTCCTCCCTGGTAAATTGAACCCTGTGAGATTGGCGTTGCAACATCTCAAGGATATTCCGGATCCGTTCAACATACACTGCATCTCCGCCTGCAACCACTATTGGTTTTGTTCCCGTGAGTAATAGCTCTGGCATGTTGCCAATAGTCGGTGCTCCATATGCAATAAGGAGAGGCTGCTTGGTCAGGACAGTCCATTTGTATCCATGACCGATTGCTAGAGACCTCATGATATCATCAACCTTCACTCCTGAAGGAATTTCGACTCCTACACGCTTTTCATGCGACTGCATGGGTCTCTAAACCTCCTGTTGTAGCTTTGATGATGTCTTCAAACTCAGCCTCCTCGACGGGAAGATGAGGATAGGCAGCTCTCATGGATCTTTCAAGAATCATGATGTCTGCAACTAGTTTCTTAGCGAGTCTATCAACTTGCTGCATTCCATTCCACAAACGTAAGTCCCGACGACGAACAAGAAATCCAATCTTTGTTGACTGATTGCCCTTTGGGCGAGTAATGAAAAAGACAACAGCACCACCAGCTTTGTCAGAGTATCTAGTGTACATAGCTCGGAGAACCTTATTCCCGGAGAAACTAAGATCAATACCAATTGGAACACTTGACAGTAATCTAGCCGCACACACCTCAACTGTCCAGGGTCGTAAGATAGCAACCAGACTGCGTTCTTTATCCCAGAACACATCTGGCCTCGGAACGTTCGTAAGGAGTAGGACTAGCGCAAGACCAAATGCACCAACTGCCGCTCCTGAGAGAGCGAGACCAAGGAGATCTGTTGGATCAATGTAGTATTTGAGTATCAGTACAACTAAGAAGACCGAGAGGGCCATCCATTTCACTTCAGGCATATCATGTAATCTCATTCGGGGGACGCCTCCCTCATTTGATTGAATTGTGTAATTGCTTGTTGAATTTCAGAGATGTCTTCGTATGGCCAGACATCAGAAACAATCTCGTCACCGAAGATGTGGAGATGCTTGAGGAATCTATTGTCAAGAAGTACGACAACTCCAGAATCACGCGGAGACCGTCTAAGGCGGCCGACTAACTGTGCAACTTGTCGTATTGAGGGAACAACAGCAGCATAATAGTAGCCTGAATCCAGGCCAAACTTTGAGTTGTACCAATCCTGCAGAGCTCGTTGATAAGATGTTGGAGGACTGAATGGGCTACCTACTCCGATAATTAGATCAATCATGCTAGAACCATCTTTTACGAGGTCGATTCCCTCGCTGAATTTTCCTGCATAAACACAGAACATCGCATGAGGACCAGATGTGATTGCTTCTGCAACATCATCCAATTGGGCACCTCTAGTTTCGACAATAGACTCTCGGAATCCAGTGTCAATAGAGTAGCTCATAATCTCGGTCATCATTTTGTAACTGGGAAATGCAATCAGAGCACTTTTGTTTGCAGGCATTGAAGTTAGTATCATAGAGATACGACTAGCAATCTCCCTCCATAGCTCGGGACTCCTCAACTTGTAGCGAGTGTTTAGTTTCTTGTCAATCATAACAAGACGAGTGCCACGAGGATATGGACTTGTTAGGTCATCAGAGATTGCACTAGGAACGCCAAGTAACCGTGCGTAGTGGTCGAGAGGGCGAAGCGTACCAGACATGAGTACTGCTGATCGTGCACCTCTAAGAATAGGCGCAGTTAGTCCTGCAGAATTTAGCGGTTGAATCATGAGAGATGAGGTCGATGTTGGACTTTCATCGTGCCAAGTTTTAGTTACTTGGATCGTGATATGCCAACCATCACTTCGAGCAGCTCGCTGAGCAGTATAGAGAAATTCTATCAATCTATCAAGAGGGGTCTCTGCCAGAGCAGCATTTTCAGGATCGTTCATTCCTGGACGCCCTGCATCGTGGAGGAGGTCGAGGTCTCCATCCTTTAGGAATCGTGGTGCAACATCCCATTTATCCAAGACGCGTTCGCCTTTGTTTCTCATTGAGTCTAAATGGATCATCATGGTCTCCCACAAGAAGTCAATTGCTTCCCGGATCCACTTGACGCCAGTTTCTCGAACAACAAGTTGACCATTCTCTCTTAACCATCGAAGGTCCTCATTACTTAGTTTCGAGGTCTCTGCATCAAGTACATGGCTTGATAGATTATGAGCCTCATCCACAACAAGGTCGACGTCTTGGAGTTGTAGACCCATAGAACCCAAGAGTGCCTCTCTAACACGAGTCTGGAACATGTAACTGTAAGGGCCAATAATAACACGACTGCGGCGAGCGCAGAGTCTCATAATTTCATAAGGACAATATCCTTCATCCCCGGCACGTTCTTCAGCTCGCTCTCGGGTCACGACTCCACTGGTGACAAGGTCATCGATAACAGCATGAGCCTCTTCCCGTACAGATATCCTTCCGCCTTCAGAGGAATTCTTCTGGTATAAATTCCAATAATGATTGCATTGTCCTGTGCGAATCATTCCGGCACATGCGCGCATGAAACCGGTAGAACCAAGAGATTCCATCTCATGACGGATGGGACAGACATGTACTCGTGAGACCATCGTGGTAGCAGCAAGGTTCGAATCGACACTACGTAGGACCTCTAATTCAGATTCAAAGACTTTGGATTGTGAATGAGTCCTAGTCAAGGCGAACAATCGAGAAGACGGGTCATTTGCTCGAGCTGCAAGGTAGCCTGACAAAACAGCGATTGTTTTTCCAATTCCGCAATCTGCACTCAAAAGGCCCACAGTATTGGATGAGAATGCATTAACAGCTAGATTGACTGCTCTATCCTGGTGTAACCTAGGAGTATATGGGAAATATGCAAGCGAGTCAATCGTAGCTATGGTCACTCAAATTCCTCCACTCTAAGAACGTCTTCGCTCCTGATAATGGTAAAACGTAAGGAGAAATACTTGCGAAGGATTCGCTGATATCGCCACATAAGCTCGGATGAACTGAAGTGGGGATCCTTATTGCCCATCTTCTCAACTATCTCAGGACTGAAACCTTTCTGGCGAGCTGCTTTCCAAAACCAACTCTCTACCTCGGACATCGTGGAGTGGAGGTGTTCAAGTGAATCCTCAACGATAGTCATCAGTAAGCGCACAGTCTTCTTCGCATCATCAGGGAGTTCAGAGACCCGCATCCCGGTAGGAAGATAGACAGCGATACCCTCAGTACTATCCAAGTACACTTCACGCGGGACACCCTTCGATCCACGTAGAGTCTCGAGTAAGGAGAGGATGCGAGGAAGCTGCGGAAGAACTGGTTTAGTTATATCTTGGTCTCTCCAGTTTACTCTCGTGACCACGTATATCTGCGGATCGGGGCCATCACACTTCTCAAGTACTGTGATGCGATGATTGGTTTCTCTCAAGAGAAGATTGACCAAATTGATCATCGAACTTCGTGGGACATTCGGGGGTGTCTTTTGCACCCACATTGGATCTTGCACATTTTCTGAACTTGCCAAATTATTCATACCTCCTTTGTATAGAAATACTAATTCCGTCGTTTGAGATGAGCCCCTCATTTTCTAGAGTGTCAAGGAATTTCATCGCACGACCAAGGTCTATTCCAGCTTCGCTACACTCTCTCATGACCTCCTCAATGGATGCAGGTTTTCCCCTACGGAGATCAATCAGGGATTCCACAATATTGAACACGCGCCGCTTGACACCAACACCTCTACTAGCGTTGCTCTTTTCAGATGCTCGTGCTAGCTGTCCCTCAAGAGCAAATTCACGAACAGTAGCCATGGCTTCTTGTCGTGTGACTGCGTAGGTCATTCCCTTTTCATGAAGGACTAGAGTCTGACAGAGACTACAGTTCGAGGTCTCTTCTTCACTCTCGACCTGACTGTACCCAATATTGTTGCATCTAGCGCAACGATAGATTCGGAACATACCTCGGTCTTTACTCACTTGTTTACGCTCCTTCAGTAACTGATTCAGCCTCTATGACGAGCTCTTCTTCGGTATCATCATTGGTCTCATCTGTAACCTTCTCTTCAGATTCAACCTTATCACCACTAAGTTTCTCACCACGTTTTTCGAAGTATTCCAGGATATTGGGCTCTGTGTCTTTCTTTGTCTTAGCATCGGGATAGAGTCCACCCCAGCCAACAATAACGTCAACTTCAAATTCAGGAAGGCCAGCATTGTCTTGAAGTTCGATCTTTCGTGAATCGCCTTTGGTTCTCCGTGTGTAGAAACGATAATCGCTAGCGTGGCTTATTATGTGACCTCCAACTGGAGAATTGGGATTGCCGCCATAGGATGAGATCTTAGCCATCACCTGATTCGAATAGACAAAGATTGCATCGGTAGCTGTTGATACACGACGCATCTGGTTGAGGAGTGCGTTCATGTCTTGCTGACGAATGCGCATGTTCTCCAGACCTGTATATTCTGCACGAAAGAGACCTGTGAAACTATCAATTACAACGAGCTTGTAATTTTGCTCAGCACAGAGTTGTGGAATGGTCTCGAATATCTCGGTGATTTGGCCGCTGAAAACGACCTCAGCCCTTCCGATATTGCCTAACGCAACATCAGGATCTAAACCATGTCTAAGAGCATTAGCACGAATATTCCAGGGTTTGAAACTTGACTCCGTGTCCAACCAGAGGACCCTTCCTTCAAGGCCGCCCTTCTCTTTCTCCAGCATTGCCATGACAGCAAGTTGAGCACACCACTGGGTCTTCCCGCCACGTGCAGGTCCAAATATTTCAACAATGCTGCCAACCTCGATCCCTCCAAGCATAGCTTCATCCATCTTAGGAACGCCAGTCTTCAATCGAGGTTTCGTTGCCATTTCTTTTTCAATTTCAAGACCAGACCTGAAGCCAAACTTCCCAATCAGGTCTCGTGCGTTCTTGATGACTTTCAGAGTGGTTCCTTCACCTATCTTTGTCTTTGCCTGCAGTTCAACTGGATTTTGAACAGCTAGTAACTCTGCTGTTGTTACAAACGCATCACGGAGTTTCTTTGCGACCGCAGGACCGACTCCAGCTACAGCTTCAAGTTCTGTCACAGTACAACCTCCAGTTCCATCTCAATCTGTTCTGCGACTGGTCCCTCCAAGGGTACGAGCCTGGTGAAGGCAGGAATGTCGTACGTGGGAACCAGGATCTCTCCGTGTGACTTGAACAGGGTCAGGTCCTTTAACAATTCAAGTACTTGCTCCAGTCGATGGAGCGGTACCCGGAAGAATAGTCCTTCGGGACAAACTTCGCCGGCTACACTTACATACCCACCCAAGGTGTCGTACATCGACCCGATTCGTCCATCTCCGTATTCCGGAGCTGTCCCAGGTTCAGCAGGTTCGACACCACCAAGAAGGCTCATCATGTCATAGACATCAGAGATGAACCCTTCCCATTGCCATTTTGGCGTTCTGGGTCTGAGTATCTGGAGACCTGCTGCAGCTCCAGCCAACCAGCTTGCCTGTGGCATGCTATACGGGTCTCGGGGAATACTGTTTATTATATCGTCAACCATCATTAGATTTCTGCCTCCTCGCTAATCTGTGCACTACTGCTCACAACCTCAGGCAAGGGTCTCAAATTGTTGAGCCAATCAATGAGACCTGCAATCATCGGAACTTTCAGCTGATTGCTATTGAGAACAGAAGCAAGTAATGCCCTCGATGCTATCACAACTCGTTGTAGTCCAATTTCACGTTCTGAGTATGGAAGTGGAGAATGCCAGGGCATTGTAACAAATCCCGACTCACCAGCTAACACTTCGCGCCAGTCCGTATTCCAGTGCCCGATAATCGGGTCACGTTTCATGGTGCCAAGCAGCACATCTGTCCATTCGGTCCATCGTTTCATGAAGATTCGAATGACGCTAGATAGAGCTTTTAGACTTCCACCTTTTCGTCCTGCTAATCCCTCGAAGACAAGTATGAATCGTGTTGCATCTTCACGGGAGATAGCACTCAATGAGAGTCCACTGTTTTGGGATGATACAAGCCGTGCAAGTCCAGGAACAAGTCCTGGGAGATCGCATGGTATATATCGGCCTTTAGGGCCAGACCCAAATTTCTGAAAGGGTGAAAGAATGTCACTTCGTAAGCCTACTATCATGACCAAGCTAGCGTCTCGGTCAGGCCCATTGTAGCGTAGATTCGCCTTGATCACCGTTCGGTCCGTGTTGCTGAACATAACTTGAAGTGGAAGGGTAACATCAACTGTTCCATGAGCCTGTGCTCCTTTGCTTGCCGCTTCAAGTTGTTCTTCGAGTTGTGATATCATCTTATGTTCAGTTGTGTCACAAGTATAGATGATATTTTCCTGAAAGCAAGAAGTCAACCACCAGAATTGGGAATCGAATCTAGATGATGGTATTCAAGCTAAGGCGGTAAAGAAGGATTATGGAGGCTTCTTTTTCGTTCAGAACATCTAATGGTGGAGTTCTGCAATAGACCAAGGCCTTAGATTGCAGGAATCATGGGTTTTCAACACGAAATTTAGTGAACTCCGTGAGGAAACGAATGAATAGAATCAACCAAGTTTCTATCTTGCTTCACTTAGAAACTGATGGCTAATACTGATCAACCAACTGAATATTTCAAACTGCAGTTTATTCCCTGAATCTGCGGATCTCAGGCACTTCAAGGGTATCATGAAAAAATGATAATATACTGTCCAAAAACTGCAAAGTGAAGCCTTGACCCTATGCAGAAGTCCACCAATAGCGGTTTTTCGTAGGAAAAAAACGCTCATATTGCTCACTTAGCAACTCGACGGATTTCAAAGTGAAAGAATAACAAGAACAGGGCGGGTGGTGGACTTCTGTAAAAGGGAGTACAGATTATAGTAAGGATTCCTATGCTTCTCCTATCAGTCAGGGACTATTCCTGACTGTGGAGGCAAGACACGATGGCAATAATGAGTAAGCTTGTTCCGATCCTGGCAAAGCGGAAGGCGAAGATGATTGACAACATTTTGGCGGATCCGATAGGCCTGACGGAAGCAAAGCTCAAGTCAATACTTGAGATACATGGGAATACCGCCTTTGGTAAGGAACATGGATACGAATCAATCAAGACGCCTGAGCAATTTTCTGAACAGGTACCATTGTTTGACTATCATTCTATGAGTCCATACTTTGAGCGGGTGAAACAAAATCCGACTGGAAAGATCATAACCGCAGATCCTGTGATCTGGTATGTTCAGTCATCGGGTTCAACAGGTAAACCCAAGGCACTTCCAATTTCCAAGGCGGGAATGGATGACTATACATCAGGAAGTTCGCTCCTTATGTGGGCGTATGTGAATGCTGCAAAAGAGCATGCCAAATTGTTCGATGGAACTCTCCTCACGTTTGCAGCACCAGCAGTACTTGGAGAAATCAATGGGGTACCTTTAGGCTATATGACAGGGATATCCCGAGAGATGATTGCTAACAGATTGTTGAAGGCACTCGTCAAGCCAGGAGAAGACGTCTTCAATATGACAGATATCAATGAAAAGCTCTGGGCTTATGCGAAGTATGCGACAATGCACAATATCACCGGGTTAGCTGGAATTACTACGCTCTCACTCTCATTCGTTCGAAAAATGAAGAACGAGTATGGGTTCAGACTGCTTGATCATTTCAAGGGAACCAAACACGAGAAGAAAGTCCGAGAAGCGTTGAATGACGATGGTACCTTGGACCTCAATACTCTGTGGCCAGATCTAGTAATGATTGGAGCGACTGGGATTGATTCAGACCCTTACAAGTCATGGATTAAAGAGACCCTGCCAAAAGCATTCCTGATGGATAATTATGCTGGATCTGAAGGTCTCTATGGGACAACCCTGCAACCCAACGTGGATAATGGGATTCAACTGTTACCCAACATCAACTACTTTGAGTTTATTCCTGAGAAGGACATCAACAAGGAAGTACCTGATGTTATCCCCCTAAGTGAAGTGAAGAAGGGGCATAGGTATGAGATGGTGCTTACAAACATGCTGGGTTACACAAGGTATCGAGTTGGTGACATGCTGACTATTCTAGGTACCGACCCATACTCAGTTCATAGAATTGGACGAAAGGGAAGAATACTCAATCTGGCTGGAGAGAAAATTTCTGACGCACATGTCAATGATGCAATCGCAGTTGCTTGTAGAGAAACTAATGCACGTCTATCAGATTATGCAGTGTTTGGAAAAATCGAAGGAAGTAGAGCTCACTACACTATTTCAGTGATGCTTGAAAATGAAATTAATCTAGATGAGTTTGCGAGGGTTTTTGACGATGCAGTATCAGCAGCGAATGGTGAATACAAACACTCACTTGAGTTTGGAGCGCTAGATCCCACGATTGCAATTCGAATGGAAACTTCTCATACTGAGAAGATCATCAAAGCCAATCATATTCAGGCAAAATCCGTACCACTCTCAATGGCAGAGGTATAATGGAATCAGTCTTTGCCTGTGATAGTGGGCGAAGACTCATTCATTTCTTTTTTCTATTGTTGAAGGTAAACCATAACCGGGTTTGTTTCTTCCAATCCACGATTTGATACGATGTCTTCCTAATATCAAAATAATAACCAAGAATGTTATCGATACTCCAATCAGAATCACAGGAGCATACCAATGTAGAATTTCAGTCACAGGCACGTTGGGATTCAGTGGATCATACCCATTGACTAGTTCCCACCAATTTGGAAAGGCATCTCCATCTTCATCACTGATATCTAAGAGAACGAGGGCGAACCCATCATTTCGTGAAACAATATCTGAAGATGGCCCTGAAATTTCTCTCCGCAAAGGAAAGTTCTCTGATGTAGTACTTCCACCTACAAACACGGCTCCATTTCTTCCAATAGCAAGTGATTTACATGAATCACTTCCTGTATCACCAAACCGAGTGGAGTAGAGGATTGATTTCTCAGGACAGATTTTCATAAGAAAACCATCACTGCCAGAAAACCTGCTTGTGGAGTAGAGATTACTTGGTGCAAGATGTAGTGGGAAATTATCAGAGATTGCATATCCGCAGACATACACGTTGTCACGCTCATCAATTCCTAGAGAGTTACAAACATCTCTATCAGAACCACCTATGTAAGATGAAAATAGAAGTTCACTCCCATTGGAACTCAGTTCAAAAATAATACCATCCAAATCATTCTGATATACCATTATTTCGTCAACAAGAGGAAAATCAGGTGATTCAGTGAGCCCGCAGACCCAAACATCGTTATTTGAATCAAGAGCAATATCGTAGAATGTTTCCGATTGAATGCCACCAAGATATGTTGAGAAGATCATCCCATTTCCGCTAGTATTCAAACAGAAGATGACTCCTTCATTTCTGTAACCAGGACCAACTGGATTGGATGTGGCATTATATGCATTCACTGTGGGGAAATCCTCGGATGTAGTTATTCCGGCTACATACACATTGTGTTGAGAGTCTCCAACAATTGCCAAACCAACTTCACCACCAGTATTCCCACCGATGACACTTGAGTAAATCAATCCGCAACCAGAAGAGTTCAATTTTGCAACATACACATCATTGTAGCTACTCAGATTTCCAAACGAACTTTTTAGAGGAAAATTGTTGGAATTTGTCTCACCAGTTATATACACTGAACCTTCATCATCAACAAAAATGGCTTCACCTGTATCAACATTGTCACCACCAAAATATGTTGAGAAGAGAACTTCAAAGCTACTAGCATCAAGACACATGACAAAACAATCTGTGGAATTTTGAAATGTATCACAATATGCATTTTCAACAGGAAAGTCGATTGAATTCGTATTTCCAACCAG